>NZ_VKHP01000732.1 GCF_010811875.1 Bradyrhizobium uaiense | reverse complement strand
GGCTCGCGCGCGCGATCAGGACGCTGTCGTCGGCGTGCAGGCGGATCACTTGTGCCGAGGCCATGGGAGTCTCTCCTTTGGAGTTCTTCACCTCTCCCGCCCTTTTGCGGGGAGAGGTCGGATTGCGTCAGCAATCAGGGTGAGGGGCGAGGCACGCGCGCAATCGCAAAAAAATGCTCGCCGGATGGAGGTCCCTCACCCCAACCCTCTCCCCGCAAAGAACGGGGCGAGGGAGAGGATCGAGTTACGCCT
>NZ_VKHP01000731.1 GCF_010811875.1 Bradyrhizobium uaiense | reverse complement strand
GAATCTATTTGTACCGGTGTTTTTCAAGGATTTGTTTTCGGCAGTGTGGGCACCGCTGAGACGGCGGCCGAAGGATGAGACCGACGATGGCGTGACGTACGGCGGGCATGGTTGGCTGAGGCGGGGGGCCGTTGATTCTTTTTTTTCCGCCCCGCGTGTGCGAGGCGACGATGCTGCAGGAAGGCGTAGGCAATCATTGTCATCAGGGCGTGACGATGAAGACCCTTCCATGATCGCCCCTCGAAGTGATCA
>NZ_VKHP01000730.1 GCF_010811875.1 Bradyrhizobium uaiense | reverse complement strand
GCCCGGTAATACGACGCCAGGTACGTTCCTGAACGTTGTGGGGAATCTCACCTTCCAGTCCGGCGCGCTGTATCTCGTCGGACTGAATTCCACCGCGTCGACATCAGCCAAGGTGACCGGTACCGCGCCGCTCGCAATCGTCGTGTTGCCGACAATGCCGCCGCCGGAGAGCACACCGCCAGAGTTCACGGTCACCGAACTCGACGACACGATCGAACCGTCGACTTGCAGGATGCCGCCATTGACGACCGT
>NZ_VKHP01000729.1 GCF_010811875.1 Bradyrhizobium uaiense | reverse complement strand
GATGGTGTTGTAACCCCAGTAATTCGAAAGCTTCTTCTCGACCAGGACACGGTCGTCGATCAGCCCATGGATCGGCAACAGCTCGATGGTGGTGACGCCAAGCCGCTTCAGGTGGTCGATCATCGCCCGTTCGCGATGGAACGGATGGAGTGAGGCGCGTGAGCGAAACCTACCAGCAAGAGATCGATCGGCACTTCGCCTGGTTCGAAACCAAGCTTCCGGAAAAGCCGGCGCGCTTCGTCGCGTGGCTGCG
>NZ_VKHP01000728.1 GCF_010811875.1 Bradyrhizobium uaiense | reverse complement strand
GGCAGCCAACGTGCGCTTTGGATGTGTGCTGGCGGATGCAGGATACGGACTTAGCGCACCATTTCGACAAGGGCTAACAGAGCGCGGACTGGCTTGGGCCGTCGGCATCCCTCGGCACCTGAAGGGGGATCCGGTCGATGTGAAGCTCATTTGGCCGATCACCAAAGTCCGCGGGAAACCACGAAAGCACCACGTGCCCGATATCTTATCGATTGCGGCAGAACAAATGCTGGCCAGTGCCAAATGGAAAACC
>NZ_VKHP01000727.1 GCF_010811875.1 Bradyrhizobium uaiense | reverse complement strand
GGTTTTCCATTTGGCACTGGCCAGCATTTGTTCTGCCGCAATCGATAAGATATCGGGCACGTGGTGCTTTCGTGGTTTCCCGCGGACTTTGGTGATCGGCCAAATGAGCTTCACAGCGACCGGATCCACCTTCAGGTGCCGAGGGATGCCGACGGCCCAAGCCAGTCCGCGCTCTGTTAGCCCTTGTCGAAATGGTGCGCTAAGTCCGTATCCTGCATCCGCCAGCACACATCCAAAGCGCACGTTGGCTGCC
>NZ_VKHP01000726.1 GCF_010811875.1 Bradyrhizobium uaiense | reverse complement strand
GCTGCGATCGAGGGCGGGATGTCGCGCAATCGAGGCGCCAAGCAGTTTGGAGTGGCGATCAGCACCGCCATCGGCTGGATGAAGCGGGTCGATGAGACCGGCAGCGTTGAGCCTGGCCAGATCGGCGCTACAAGCCGAAGGCAATTTCGGGCAAGCACGCGGTCTGGCTGTCACAACGGATCAAGGACGGCGATTTCACCATACGCGGTCTCGTTGCCGAGCTTGCCGGGCGTGGCCTGAAGGTCGACTACCA
>NZ_VKHP01000725.1 GCF_010811875.1 Bradyrhizobium uaiense | reverse complement strand
TTCGAGAATGACGTCGACGCGCTGCTGCAGATGCGCCGGCTGATCGACTTCCTGCCGTCGAACAACACCGACGGCGTGCCGGAATGGCCGAGCTTCGACGATATCGGCCGGGTCGACATGTCGCTCGACACGCTGATCCCCGACAATCCGAACAAGCCCTACGACATGAAGGAGCTGATCCTGAAGGTCGTCGACGAGGGCGACTTCTTCGAGATCTCCGAGACCTTCGCCAAGAACATCGTCACCGGCTTCG
>NZ_VKHP01000724.1 GCF_010811875.1 Bradyrhizobium uaiense | reverse complement strand
GGTGTCGGCCCTCATACGATCGGCAAATGGCGCAATCGCTTCATCGCAGATCGGATCGAGGGACTCTACGACGAGATGCGTACCGGCAGGCCTCGCACGGTTGAGGATGAGGCTGTGGCCGAGATGAAGCCGCAACCCATTGGAGCGTGCGCGCCATCGCCAAAGAGACGGGCATTGCCAAGAGCACCGTTCATCGCTTGTTCCAACTCTTCGGCCTGCAGCCTCACCGCACTCGCAGCTTCAAACTCTCGAC
>NZ_VKHP01000723.1 GCF_010811875.1 Bradyrhizobium uaiense | reverse complement strand
TCACGCTGACGGTCGATCCGGCAACGGGCAATGTGACGCTGACGCAGGACCGCGCGGTGCACGAGAACACCGCGTCGAGCCCGGACACCCATGAGGGCATCAGCCTGACCGGCGGCCTGGTGACGCTCACTGCAACCGTGACCGACAAGGACGGCGATACGGCGAGCCAGAAGCTCGACCTGAGCAGCCACGTCACCTTCCACGATGACGGTCCGTCGATCTCGCTGAGCGGGACGGTGGCTTCGCTGAACAC
>NZ_VKHP01000072.1 GCF_010811875.1 Bradyrhizobium uaiense | reverse complement strand
GATAAGCGCCAGCCCCGGCAGTAGGTCAAAATGCGTCTTGTTCTGGAGCACCAAGCGCAAATTGCGCGCCGCCACTCGCGCATGCTCGCGCATGATCGCCTCAGCGCGCGCACCTTCGCGGTTTTCGATTGCGTCGATCACGACGCGGTGTTGATCTTGCGCAATCATGAGCGTGTCGCGCGCGTCCGGCAGTGTCGATTGGGTCATCACAAAGCCGCTTGGGGAGGCAAAGGGCAGCGCGGAGGCGCGATCCACCTGCCGGATCAAGGGCGGGCTACGCGACAATTCGGTCAACATGGCGTGAAGGCGCGCATTGAGTGCGACGTAGGAGGAGAAAGCGTCCACAGAGATTGGATCCTGCCGCACCACGCCGTCGATCTCGTCAAGGCATCGTTTCAGGGGCTCGAGATCGCGCGACGAAGCACCGCGCTCGGCTGCAAAACGAGCGGCGAGACCTTCGAGCGTGCCACGCAGCTCAATCGAATCCATGACATCTCGCTCGGAGAACGTCTTCACCATGAAGCCGCCAGAAGGAATCGCTTCCAGAAGTCCCTCCTCCTCCAGGCGGACCAATGCCATTCGCACCGGGGTGCGCGAAGCGCCGGTCGTCTCAACAGCCTGCAATTCGGAGATCCGCTCGCCCGGCCGCAAGTCGCCGGACAGGATCAGATCGCGCAAGTTGAGCTGGGCACGTACAGTTTGTGAGACGGAGCGATCGCTTTCGCGCTCGGCCATGCCCTACTCCGCGGCCTGCCGACTGTGCGATGGATTCTCGGCGTCGATCATCCGGTCTACCAGGCGGCGGGCCCACATCGCGCCCGCATCGATATTAAGATTGTAAACGGCGCGGTCAGGATTTTCGTCAATCGCGCGCTGCTGCGCCTCGAGGATGACCTCGTCCTCGCGGAAGATGCCAGAAACGCCTTGGCGGAGCTCGGTGGTCAGGCGCTGTTCGTTTAAGCGATAATTGCGCACAAATGCCCAGAAATAATGGCAGCTCGTTTCCGTTTCGGGCGTGATCGTGTTGAGCACAAGACCATTGACGCCGGCAGCGCGATTGCCTTCGGGCGCGCCGGTTCCAGTGGGCGCCACACCGACGTCGATATTGATCGTGCACGGGGCTTCGAAACGAATGATTTGCCAGCGGTCCACCGGACCGGGTTTTTGCAACTGCTTGGCCCAAAATGGCGGCGCGGTAATCCCCTTCATCCAGCGCGTTACGGTGGCGGCCTTCTCCCCATGAGTGACGTCAAACGGCGCTTCCGCGATGGCGTCATTGCCGATACTGGCGCCGTGCACAAAAGTTTCGTGCGTCAGGTCCATGAGATTGTCGATAACCAGACGATAATCGCATTTCAGATGAATGGTATCACCATCGCCGGCCCAAGCGGGATCATCGTTCCAGTGCATGTCCGGCACCAAGGCCGGGTCGGCTAGCGCCGGATCACCCATCCATAGCCAGACGAAGCGATGGCGCTCGACGACGGGATAGGCACGCACACAGGCGGAGGGATTGATCGTTTCCTGCGAGGGCATGAAGGTGCAGCGGCCCTGCGCGTTGAATTTCAGACCATGATAGCCGCAGACAACGCTGTCGCCCTCAAGGCGGCCTTTTGAGAGAGGCACTAGTCGATGCCAACAGGCGTCCTCGAGCGCTACCACTTCGCCATTGGTGCGCCGATACATCACCACGTGCCTGCCGCAGATCGTGCGCGGCAACAAGGCCTGCTTCACCTCGGCATCCCAAGCGGCTGCGTACCAGACATTCATCGGAAAGCACCGGCTCACGTATCAACCCCTTCAACTCTGGACACTACATGTATACAATATCCGGTAACTTCGGTTGAAGTGTGGCCGCAAATGCATAACTGAGTGGCAAGCCCGGAAAATGTGTATACAGAAAAGGTCCTAAATCGATCTCGCCAGCCAAGCATCAGCTTGGGTTAGCGCGCGGCTAAACGGCAGTACCCGCTGAGTTCGACCTCGCCGGCGCGCATGCCCGACCGCATCTCGCCCCAGAATCTGCGCTGACCTCATATGGCGATCTGCTGGGTCCCTAACCTGATCGGGCTCTCAGCACGGGGCACTGCCTGGCCGGCAGCACAGCCCTCCCCCTTTGCCGGGATCGGACGTGGAGGCCATAGTGCCGAGACCGGCCCGCACTCTCGAATCATCTAGTGCGTCGCGCCCGCGATCTTTGGCAGCCCTGCGCCATATGCACGGCGCTTCTCAAGCGTGCGGCTCCAGATAAGCGCAACCTCCAGCGTGCGCAGCAGCCGCGCGATAGCCCGAGATCCGATCGAGCTTGATACCTCCAGGTGAAATGGGCAGCGCGAATGGCAGCACTTTATTAATGCCGACATCATGCAGAAGCGCGCCCCGAAGCGATAGCAAAATCCGATGGGCGACATTCGACACCCAAGCTGAAGGCGCCATTGGTCCGTGCGATCCGGCCGCGACAGTCGGTAATGGCCTCCGCCAATTTGCCGAAGCGCGCCTCTGCACTATTTACGATAGTGGCAGCCCCTCCCCCAATGCGCACGGATGGCATGAAGGCGCGTTGCTCAAGCATCGCGCATGCTTGGACAATCCGATCAAAACCACGGAATCAGTGCGCCCATTCATCTTGCGCCGCGGCAGCCGCGCCGCATGCGCCCGTGCTCGGAGATTCTCATCGAACGACGATTCGGTTCTGTAGCGCGCGCCTACATGCGGGGGCTTTCGCAGCATGTGCGGTGTTCTCGATTTGAAGCCCCTATGTCAACGCCGGCGGCGCCACACCCCTGGCCAACCGCGAGGCCGAGCAGCGGCGACGGTAGTCCGTCTTGAGGTGCCACGTTGCCACTGAAATCGGCAACAGACGGAAGGACTTCAAGGGTCATAAGATTGCTTCTTCTTGGAAGACCTCTGCGAGCTCTTGTACGCACAAGCAGATGCCCGTCTTCTGCTGAACTGTGCGGTCACATCACCTGGAGACAAATGCCCCGCGAACGGACATGCTTTGCCGCTAGCGAAAATGCAGCGCTTCCATCTCAGAATTTGCAGGCAATCGGGTTCTAGATCTTCGATGTGCCAGACATCCATTGCGTGAATGCCTACAATCGAAACTATCGATTTTACCAATCTCACGCAGTGTTGCATCAATCTTATCAGTCAGCGCATACCGATCACGCTAGGCTTCTAGGTCGAGAAGTGCCCACACTACGCCCAGCCGACCAAAGATGCGTATTATGCCGCCACGTCATGTTCGGGCTTGCGACCGCGGTGCGAGCATTTGGATCGAGCCAATGGCGAGTTTATCCGCGAACACTTGATTGGCCGCAGATCGGGCATCTGGTGCATATCTTGCTTAGCGAAAAAAGATAACGTAACTGGACGCCTGCCTTTGGGATGACGCGCCGCCTCGCGGATCGTCTTCAATCGGACACGGCTAAAACAACGAGCCTCGCATGATGCTGTCGCCTCTCAACGACGCGGCGGCTTGCATTCGAGTATATTCGGGAAGGAAGCGTCATGACCACCATGGCAACCGCGGCACCCGCGCGCGCGTCGCAGACTTGGTATAAGATCCTCTACATCCAGGTGTTGATCGCCATCGTGGTTGGTGCCTTGGTCGGTTGGCTGTGGCCATCTGTCGCGACCAACGATTGGATCAAGGCGCTCGGTGACGGATTCATCAAACTCATCAAGATGGTGATCGCACCGATCATCTTCTGCACCGTCGCATCCGGCATCGCGCACATTCAGGATGCAAAGAAAGTCGGTCGCGTCGGCGTCAAGGCATTGGTCTATTTCGAGATCGTCTCCAGCTTTGCGCTGCTATTGGGCCTTATTATGGGTAATCTGATCCAAATCGGTCGTGGCCTTGCACTCAAGCCGGACGCGGCAGCGGTCGCCAATTACGTCAAGCAAGCGGAAGCGTCCAAGAGCGTCGATTTCATCCTCAACATCATTCCCGATACCGTGGTCGGCGCGTTCGCTCGCGGCGATGTTTTGCAGGTACTCCTGTTCGCGATCCTGTTCGGTTTTTCTCTGATGGCGCTAGGAGAACGCGGGGAGCGGTTGCGCGGCATGATTGACGACGTCGCGCGCGCGGTGTTCGGCGTAATCGCCATCATCATGAAAGCGGCCCCCATCGGGGCCTTCGGCGCTATGGCCTTCACGATTGGCAAGTTCGGGCCGGCAGCGCTCGGTAATCTGATCGGTCTGATCGCGCTATTTTACGTGACGGCTGCGCTTTTTGTTGTGGTGGTGCTCGGCGTTATCGCACGCATCATCGGCTTTTCGATTTTCAAGTTCATTGTCTATATCAAGGACGAGCTTTTGATCGTGCTCGGCACTTCCTCCTCGGAAAGCGCGCTGCCGCAATTGATGGAGAAACTTGAGCGGCTGGGCTGCTCCAAGCCCGTGGTCGGCCTAGTGGTCCCAACTGGGTACTCCTTCAACCTCGATGGCACCAACATCTATATGACGCTTGCTACATTGTTCGTTGCCCAAGCGCTCGGAGTCGATCTCACCTTTGGCCAACAGCTCACGATCTTGCTCGTGGCAATGCTGACCTCCAAGGGGGCAAGCGGCGTCACCGGCGCGGGCTTCATCACGCTCGCCGCAACATTGTCGGTCGTCAACCCAGCGCTGGTACCGGGTATGGCAATCGTGTTCTCGATCGACAAGTTCATGAGCGAAGTACGCGCCCTTACCAACATCACTGGCAATGGCATTGCAGCCGTCTTCGTATCCTGGTGGGAAGGCGAGCTAGAGCACGCGACGTTGCACGCTCGGCTCGACCGGCCCACCACTGTCGACACAGGGAGGTAGGCCGCGGATCTTGGTCGCCGTCATTGCAAGACGCGTCGAATCCAAGCGCAACCGCATTCACGATTCTTCGTAGTTCAAGTCGGCACCGTGCCTGATCTGCGAATCGGAGCTTTCTCCCACGGCATCCCCAGAACGCAGCTCTTGCTCCGCGTCACGCCCCCGGCAGTCGCCTGTGAGGGGTTACCGTACGCGATAAGGAGCTGCAGTTTTAGAAAGTCATTTTCAAGCGTGGTCTTTCGAGGTCAGGCTTCTGGCCAGCCGAGCGCCTGTGCAACATTGCCGAGCCAGACCGTAAGACTGCGAAAGAACGTATCCAGCGTGACGGACCAAGGTGTTGACCTGCCCACAAATGCCCATGTGCGTGGTCAACACACTTGCCTCGCCCGGCCGACGAGGCGGTAGCGTCTTCCGTGCAACTCAGTACTACGGTGCGTATCAGATCGCGATGGATGTGATCAGCGTGGACTAGATTGGCACCTTGACTGAGACGAGGCAGCTCGCAGAAGCAAGTGTCGGCTCGGCCTTCATATACCCGCCCTGGATTCCGGCTGACGGCTCGTCGGCATCGAGCCTGGGCGGACATGGCCGCGAGGCATAAATAGCAGTTGCATAACTTCGCCTTGCTATCTCGGCACATTACATTGCGCTCCCTTCCGCATGATCGATCGCGAGATGCGTGGTCCCGCAGCTTGCACCTGCCCTTTCCGGGTTCGACAAGGGGCCTGCTTTTTCGGCCGCGACGTCCTGGCTGAACTGAAGTCCTTGTCCTCGTCGTGGGTGCCACTGCGTCGCGGCGGCGGTCCTCGGCCGCAGCCTCGAATGCCTGCCCCGAGGTCACCGGCGGCGGAGGAAAGCAGACAACCCAGCCTCGATTGTACAGAGGTCAGGATGCAATATTGAAAGGTTTAGGACAACTATACGTACGTTTGTAATGCGTCTTCCTTCGGCGCGTGCTGAGTTCAACAGAAGGCAATCAATCTCGGAACCGCGTACGAGCGTCTGTCGGCACGGAAAGGATTGCCTCATTTTTGCCTAAAATGTTATAGCTCTCCCGCCGGAGAAAAGGCCGGACGATATAAAAATGCGTAGCCAGATCAGCAGTTTGAAAGTTTCAGCCCCTCAGTTTACCTTCGGCAGCATAACGTTGGCCGTGGTAACGCTGGCTTGCTTGTACCTTCACGCGCAGTTCGCTGCGACGGCGTTCGCCTATTTGTTAGTCGTATTGCTGTTTTCGTTGATGGGCAGCCTCATCGCGTCATCCGCGCTTTGTGTCGTGGCCATCGTAGCTCTGGCTTACTACTTTGCGCCGCCAGCGTTCAGTCTGCGGATCGATGACCCACAAGATCTTCCGGTGGTCGTTGCGTTCTTCATTGTCTCGATCATTGGAACGCACCTGATGGGAAAAGTCCGCCAAGGAAGCCAAGCCGCGCGTGAGGCCGCAGCCAAACTCCGGATCAGCGCGGCCGATTTGGAGGACCGCGAGAAACGCTGGCAAGCAATCTTTGAACACAATCCGGCCATGTACGTCATGGTCGACGAAGCCGGTACCGTCCTCAATACCAATACGTTCGGCGCGGCACAGCTCGGCTATGCGCGTTCCGAACTGATCGGCCATTCCATCCTGGGAGTCTTTCTGGAGGAGGATCGCGAGTTAGCTCGCGAATGCATTCGCGCCTGCCTTGAAGATATCGGTCAATCGCGGACCTGGGAGGCCCGGAAAGTCAGGAACGATGGCTCGGTACTGTGGGTACGTGAAAATGCCAAAGCCATGCTCTGGGCTGATGACCGGCCCATTGTTCTGATATCCTGCGAAGATATCACGGAACGGAAGCGGACCGAGTTTGCCCTGCAGCGGAGCGAAGCACATTTGGCCCAGGCGCAGGAGCTGAGCAATACGGGCAGCTTCGGCTGGAACGTCGTCACCGGCGAGGTCTTCTGGTCAAAGGAGACGTTTCGAATATTTGAGTTGGACCCGCAGACCGTTCCGTCGCCGCACCTCGTCGTCGAGCGCACCCATCCAGATGATAGGGCTTCGGTTCAAGAGGTCATTGATCGGGTGATGCGAGATCCGAAGGATTTCGAACATGAATACCGGCTGCTGCTGCCGGACGGCTCGGTGAAGCACATCCATGCGCGGGCACGAGCCACGAGAACCGCCAGCGGTGATATTGAGTTTGTCGGAGCAGCGACGGATGTTACCGCGGAGCGGCAATCAGAGCAGAAGCTGCGCCGCAGTGAGGCCTATCTCGCCGAAGCCCAGCATCTCAGTCACACGGGCAGTTGGTCCTGGGACTTTCACGGGCTCGATTTTGTGTATCGCTCCGCCGAGGTCGATCGTCTGTTTGAGTTTGATCCGCAAGAGACTGTATCAATAGAGACCATTCGCTCGCGCATCCATCCAGACGACCTCCCCGGGCTCCAGGAGGTGCACCGCCAGGCTATCGAGCTCAAGGAAGATCGCTTCGAGCATGATTTTCGAATTCTTCTAAAAGACGGCGGGATAAGGCGCATACACTCCGTTGCGCATATCGTGGTCGGCAACGATGGCTGCGTGAGCGAACTGATCGGAACGCATATGGATGTGACCGAGCAATACGCCGCTAGAGAGCGCCTGGAAAACACACTGGCTGCGCTGCGCGAAAGCGAGCAACGGTTTCGCGATTACGCCGAGACGGCTTCCGATTGGCTCTGGGAGACTGGGCCGGATCACCAGGTTACGCGCTTGTCCGAGCACACCAGCGCTGCGGGAATCTTAGCGACAGGATTGATGGGCCTGCTCCGCTGGGACATTGCGTGCGATGTGGAAGAGGAACCTGAGAAGTGGCGGCAGCACCGGGCCACACTGGAGGCGCATCTGCCGTTCCGGGATCTGGTCTACCGTACTGTCAACCGGGCCGGATCTCCGATCTACGTTCGGACGAGCGGCAAGCCCTTTTTTGATCCGAACGGCAAGTTCCTTGGCTACCGCGGCGTCAGCACCGACATCACCGCTATTATTCGCGCAGATCAAGCCGAACAACAGTTGCGGAAGGCACAGGCGGAACTTGCGCATGTGACACGTGTGACGACGTTAGGAGAGCTGACAACCTCCATTGCCCATGAAATCAACCAGCCACTCGCCGCAATTATCAGCAACGCCGACGCGTGCCTCGGTTGGATGGGCCGCGAAACTCCTGATCTATCGGCGGCGCGCTCTTCGGTTGAGTGGATCATCGAAGACGCAATACGGGCAAGCGAAGTGATCCGTCGCGTGCGCGCTCTTGCGAAGAAGGGCGAGATCGAGATGGTCCCGCTCGATATCAATGAGGTCGTTAGGGACGTCATTGTGCTGGTGACACGAGAGCTGGTGAGCCACCAGGTGGCGTTAAGAACCGAGCTGACGGCAGCTCTGCCTACGATTCTGGGTGACCGGATTCAGTTGCAGCAAGTGATCATCAATCTGGTGATGAACGGGATCGAAGCCATGGACGCAGTCAGGGACCGAAAGCGTGAGTTGCTGATTCAGTCGTCTATGGACGATATGGGGCATGTGCAGGTGGCCGT
This sequence comes from Bradyrhizobium uaiense, assembly GCF_010811875.1. Classification (GTDB taxonomy): domain Bacteria; phylum Pseudomonadota; class Alphaproteobacteria; order Rhizobiales; family Xanthobacteraceae; genus Bradyrhizobium; species Bradyrhizobium uaiense. Next base: position 27,451 of record NZ_VKHP01000072.1, on the reverse strand, counting down.
GACAGATTGGGGCGTCGGGATCGCCGAGAATGATGCGGACCGCGTGCTAGAGCCTTTCTTCACCACGAAATCCAGCGGCCTTGGAATGGGTCTTTCGATCTGCCGGTCGATCGTTGAGGCTCACGGAGGACGGCTGTCCGTGGTGCGCAAGCAGGAGCCGGGCGTGACATTCCAGTTTGCCCTGCCGTTGCATGAGGAGATCGTCTCATGACGCAACGCTTTGACTCTCCAAGCAGCAATCCCGAGGCTTCGACAAAGGCGATCGTCTTCGTCGTCGAGGACGATATCTCCATGCGTCGGTCGCTCACCAACCTTTTTCAATCGGTAGGTTTGGACGTCGCTGCATTTGGATCGGCCCGCGAAATGCTGCAGAGCACACTTCCGGATGTTGTTAGCTGCCTGGTTCTTGATGTCCGGCTCCCAGGCTTGAGCGGCCTGGAGTTCCAAACCGAGCTGGCGAAGTTGAACATACATATTCCGATCATTTTCATTACCGGCCATGGCGACATTCCCATGAGCGTCAGGGCGATGAAAGGAGGCGCGGTCGATTTTCTTACCAAACCGTTTCGCGATCAGGAATTGCTTGACGCGGTGATTGCCGCGACCGAGCGCGACCGCAAAAGACGGGAGGCCCAGCAAACCGTCGCAAACCTGCAGTCCCTATTTGAGACCCTAAGCCCGCGCGAACAGGCGGTGATGAAGCTGGTCGCTTCCGGCCTGATGAACAAGCAGGTAGCCGCTGAGCTTGGCCTCGCCGAGATTACGGTCAAGATCTACCGGGGACACGTAATGAGAAAGATGCGTGCCCGCTCACTGGCCGATCTGATCAGAATGGCTGAGACTCTGGGGATCGGCGCCAATCGTTCTGAACAAACCTAAGTATGATTTTACAATTTCGTCACTCGCGCCCACTTTTCGCCCAGGGTGGCTAATGCCTCGGCAGCCGTTAGTCCCGCGCCAGGAGGGATCGTCTTGTCCACGCCTTTGATTTCTGTCGTTGACGACGACGCATCTGTCCGTGCGGCGACGGAGAACCTATTGAAATCGCGCGGCTACATCGTTCAAACATTTACATCGGCGGAGGATTTTTTGAGATCGCCGCGGTTGAACGAGACCTCTTGCGTAATTACGGACGTGCAGATGCCGGTTATGAGCGGCTTGGACCTGCTGGCGGAAATGCGGACCCGCGGTTACGGGGTACCCTTCATTTTCATTACTGCCTTCCCGAACGACCGCGTGCGCGCCTCAGCCTTGAGCGCAGGAGCGATTGGCTTCTTGGCCAAGCCCTTCGCCGGACATGCACTGATCGAGCACCTCGATGCCGCACTGAAGGAAAACCGCAACGGAGGACGCACTTGAAACGATCAGCCGGCGGCGAGCCATTTCAGCCCTGAATGTTGAGATCCGGTCGCGAGCTCGGCGCGATCTTATTGAAGCGGGCTCTCCGAAATCAGGTGGCACCAGCGGCAGTCGATGTCGTATTGCCTTCTTGGCCCGTGAGCTGTCCACCAGGCATCAGGCCGCTCAGAACGACGTTGCCACCAAGGGTCGGTATACTTGGCACCTCTAGGCCCCGCTCGTCTCTGCTTTTTGGCACTTCAGGTGACCTTGCGCAGAAGTTATTCGACAAGCTCAAGCGCTTCTTCGCTCAGATTCGTAGCAGCTAAATGCGATTGCGACATACCGCCTGGCGCAACAAAAGAGCTTCGTCCAACTCAGAAGCTCCCTGTGGGGCCATCGTGAGAAACCATGCGTGTTTTGGGTGATATTGATTGGCGCGCGAAAGCTCTGCGCGAGCTCCTTCGGCTACGGCGCCAGTCGGCACATTTTTGCCCTGCTTGTCTATGGTGCCTGGCATCGCTCCGCGCTTTTCTTCAGACCACCCCTTATGGTGGCCTCTTCGACCCTCCCCAACTCCTGCGCATGTTAGATGGTGTACAAGACCTCCACAGCCAAGCCGCCCAGATACTCATGCCAAACGCCCGGCAGCCTAACGGCGGCCAGGCGGATCTTGGTCTGATCCGACGCAGCCCATCACCGGATGCGAGCCATTCCATTGCGCATCGGATCGGCTGCTCAGTAGGCACTAAGCCCGGCGACGCGGCTGCACTCTAGACACACTCGAGGCCAGCAGGCTCTCTACGGGCTGCGGCCGCAATAGGCCGCTTAGTAACGCAAGATTTTCCGAAGAGCGGCGCTAAATAGTCTAGACGACGATCTTATGTAAGATCCTCTCGTCACATGAAATCGTCCTCGTAGTCGTACATTGACGAGCTTACTGCGTTCTCGTCATCGCTACCGTCACTGTCGTCAGCTTTTGAAAGGTACCGGCCAGTGGTGCCTTTCCGCTACCATTCACCATTACTGTTCCTTATCCAATTGGCCGACTTTTCTGGGTCGAGAACCATGTTGTCTTTCATCAACCTCGACGAACCCCATCTTTGCCGCACGGGCTCTTGCTTCTGGATTAGCCGGACGCAAAATGAGCAATGGCCTTTCGCCATCCATTCGGAGCTGGTGCTCAAGCAAGATGTCGCCGGCGTTCTCGACAAGCGGATGAACGACTTGAAGGTCCACAGTTGATGTAGTCCCAGTTCGCCCCGGAAATAGCTGCTGCCATCTCTTGACGTCGAACTCCGTCATGCTGTCGCCGCCCTCCATTCTTAGAAGTCCGACACTCTTGTTCCCCAACTAGCAGCTGAAGTATCGCGCGTCGTCGGAATCTCGGGTTGTTCCATAGTCTTCGGCAACTTCTGCAGTTCGCCTTGCTCTAGCGGACACGAAGTCGGAGTACTCTTGCGGGTTATCGGCGATGTACTTGATCTCGTCGCCATGATAGGCCTTCGCGGCTTCCCGGAATGATCTGCGATCTTTGAATTCTATCACAGGAGGAGTTGAAACCAGCGAATACGGTCTTGTTGCTGATAATGAGCTGCCGCTTGAGCCAGATTCGCCCAACCGCATGTGGGTGAACGCATCCGCAAAGCTGTTTGCATCCGCCTGCTCGTCAGCTTCGGCAAAGGGCGGTGATTGGTAGTAGTACGAGCCGTTGATGCGATTATACATGGCGATTGGTGCTCCCGTCGGGCATAGATTTCTGCACTTGGTCAAAGGCCTGTTAGGCCGTGTGGAGCTGATAGGCAGCCTGGCTTACGAAAACCTGGCGTGGATCCCGCTAATCGTACTTCACTCTGGCTTGTCACCGTGCTTGCTTCCAAACGAGCACGGCGCGCGCTCAAGCCATTGGCACTCAGTAGGTTTGATGAGGCCGCGAGCAAGTCCCAGAATGCCTCTTCACAAACAATTGGATCGTTCGATGTTGGCCTGCTGACTCCAAGCGGATCGTTGGCTTTCCAAACTCCCACCGCACCGGCTCATATCCTGTTCTTCGTTTCGATGGTTCAGTGCAGGTCGTAAGCGGGTTGTCTTAAATAGATTGACGATGTCCAGGCTTTGACCGGCGATATCGCCTATCTAACTGCGGCTCGTGAAAGCGCGCCCTTTGTCAGCGTCAGCGCTCATTTATCCAAATCCGCATTTCGCCTTCGCCGCGGTTAGCCCAGCTGAACCACGGAATGAATGTCAACCGCTGCGGTTCTAGCTGTCCAGGCACCTTGTCGTAGTGATAAAGTGCCGCTTCTTCGGATTGCGTGTGTTGCAGTCGCACTCCGTCAGCCTCCAGCAAAATCTTGCCCTTGAAGAGACCAGTTCCGTCGACAAGCGAAAACTGGCTGTCTGCATGAAGCCAAACGTTGTGTAACTCGGTCCCGTTGTCGACTTCCTCAAGGCAATAAACTAACGGGCCACGCTCTATGGCCACCTTGCCGGCCAAATTGCGAACTTGCGGATGGCCGTAGACGCGACGCACTTTCATCGGCAGCAATAGTTTGACGCGATCTCCCTGCCTCCATGTCCGGTGAATGTGCAAATAGCCATTTCGTGGCTCGCAATTGATACGTTCTCCGTTCAGGCTCGCCGCCGGCGCGCTGCACCATTGTGGTAGGCGCAGAGCGAGCGTGTGAGAAATTGGCAATGCGGATTCGACGGCGATCTCCACCTCGTCTTTCCAGGGATAGTTGCCGTTCATGAGCAGTCGCAGCTTAGCCCCGCCGACCGACATTTCCACCCTATTGCCGACGTAGAGATTTACATAGAGCGCATCGGCGCGGAGCGTATAGATATAATGACCAATCGATGCGAAAAGCCGTGCGATGTTCGGTGGACAGCACGCGCAGCCAAACCAGGGCCTTCGCACCGGCGAGACATGATTATAAATGCCATTGGACCTCAGCGTTTTGGGATGCATTTCGAGCGGGTTAACATAGAAATAATGACGACCGTCGAACGCGATACTGCCGAGAACGGTATTGTAGAGCGCGCGCTCCATCACGTCGGCATATTGACCATCCAGCTCCATCTCCAGCATACGACGAGCGAACATCATTAGGCCAATGGACGCGCAACTTTCCGCGTACGCCGTATCGTTCGGCAGATCGTAATCGCAGCTAAACGCTTCGCCCGCGCTTTGCGAGCCGATGGCGCCGGTGATATAGATCTGGCGCCGCACCATGTTTTGCCACAGCCGTAGGCAAGTCTGACGTTGCTGATCGTTCTGACGCAGACGCGCAAGATGCGCTACCCCAGTCATGAGGTATACAAAGCGAACCGCATGGCCGGTGGCAGTCCGCTGCTTGGAAAGTGGCAAATGCGCTTGGCTATATGCTTTGTTTTTTAACATCCAGGGCAGGCCGCCTGATTCTGTGGCACAGGATTGCCGGCGCTTCTCGTACTCAATGTCGTAAAAATGTGGCTCCGAGCCGCGTTTCTCCACGAAAAAATTGGCTAGCGTGAGATATCGCTGCTCATGCGTCACTTCGTAGAGGCGCGCCAACGCAAGTTCAATTTCCGGGTGGCCATCGTAGCCATGTAGCTGATCGCGTTCCGGGCCGAAAACCGTGTAGACGTGGTCAGCAAGTCTGCAACCAACCTCGAGCAATCGCCGTTTGCCAGTCGCCTGAAAGAAAGCGACACCCGCTTCAATCAAATGGCCGGCGCAGTAAAGCTCGTGGCACTCCGCTAGGTTGCTCCAGCGCTCCCGAGGCGCGTTCAGTATGAAATAGGTGTTAAGATAGCCATCGCCACATTGGGCGGTCGCAATCAATTCAATCAGCTCGTCGGCAGCCTTCTCCAGCTCTGGATTGGGTGCCTGGCATAGTGACCAAGCAACCGCCTCTAGCCATTTTGCGACGTCACTGTCCTGAAAAACCGTTCCATGGAACTCGCCTCTCGCATCTCCTGCGGCGATGCGGAAGTTCTCCACCGCGTGGCTCGGTATCGCCTCGGGATTGCGATCGTTCAGCACCTCCCATTGGTAGGGAATTGCCACTTCCCTTACCAACTGCTGACATTTCCCAATCAGCGGATCCAAGACGTGTAGGTTGTGAAGATCGATTTCGGCCAAATTCCGCTCACTCATTTCGTTCCTCCCTGGTGGGTCGGAAGGACGCCTAGCAACGCAAGCCAACTCACCATGATTGCGTTGCTGGGGTTGCGGCCCAGGTTTGCGGCTGCACAGTCCTATTCCCGAAGCGAGCGTTGCAGTGACAGAAATGGAGAGGGTTCTCCTGCGGCGTCGTACGACCAGACATGTGCGGGCAGCGGCTCGTTCGAGGAGCGGGCCAGCAATTCCCATGCCGAGAATGAGGGCTGTTCTTCCGGTCGATCCGATCTGCGGCTCTGCGATAAGCGTCCGTCGGTCCGCCCAACCAACCGGATTTACCAGTCGAGCTAAATCCCGCATCGCCGCAGCCTGGGTCGATCCTGGTATACGAACCGATCGGCTGTCCCCGGGCAGATAATCGCCCACGACCCTCGCCGGCCGCAGATACAGCCGGAACGCCGCTCCTTTCGTCGCGACCAGCCGCCCGCACCTGATCCGAGGGCTTCAATACGCTGCGCGGGAATGTCCGGTTTCGAACAATCCTTTGATGACGCGTAGCGGGTGGGCGGACCGCAGGGCGCGTGAAACCCAAGTCGGATCGAATGGGCCGCAGCTACGCAGGATTCAACGGAGACACTGGGGCGTTAATCCTAGGCAATCCCGACGGGTCGAAGCGCATGCTCAGTGAGCGTCACGAGAGGATCACCGGTTCCTGGGCTTGACCTGCGCGGAATGCTCTGGATAGCACGGTCGGGATGATTGACGCCGCCGGCGCGCGATGATGGGTTGATCCCGGTTCGGAGCGGGCAACGGGGATCAGAATGACCAGCGAGTCGCAGCTGCGCGAGAAGCTTCGGAAGATCGAGGCGTTGTTCGTGGGTGCCGGAACTGCTGGTGAGCGCCTTGCAGCGGAAGCCGCACTGCAGCGGGTGCGGGCCCGGGTCGAGGAACTTGCTCGCCACGATCCACCGATCGAACAGCAATTCTCACTTCCCGACCAGTGGTCTCGGCACTTGTTTCTGGCGCTTTGCCGCCGATATGGGCTGCGGCCGTTTCGCTATCGCCGGCAGCGACGCAACACGGTGATGGTCCGTGCGTCACGGGGCTTCGTTGATCGGGTCCTGCTGCCGGAGTTCACAGAGCTTGAGGGTGCGCTGCAAGTGTATCTGCACGAGGTGACGCTGCGCGTGATCCGCGAAGAGATTTACGACGACGCCAGCGATGCGCAGGAAGTTCCCGACGCCTTGCCGTCGAACTGATCAAGCGGCGATCTTTGCCTCGGAACCGTCGCGCGCGGCTTTCCAATGCCACGGCAACAGCGTGTTCAGCTGATTGATCTTGGTGCGTCCGGAGACGATGCGCTCGAGAACGTCACTAAGATAGTGCCGCGGGTCGATGTCGTGAAGTTTTGCCGTGTTGATGAGCGACGCGAGAGTGGCCCACGTCTCGGCCCCGCCTTCCGAGCCGGGGCCATAATGCCGGGTTTCTGACATTCGAAGCAGTGATCGCCTATCCATACCACCCGCTGACTGGCCGAACGGTCGTGGTGACCGGCGATCATGAGCACGACGGTGTTCATTATTTCTTGATTCGGCAACCGCAGGGCGGCTCCTTCCAGGTGCCGGGCTGGATGTTTGATCCGGCGGCATGTTCGACGGAGATTGTAACGGTTCCGCGCCTTCCCGTCAGCCAACTTCTCGAACTTCGTAGTCTGATTGATCAGACCGTAGCCTGTCGTCCGGAAGAAGTAAGCCCCGGAGGATTCGGCGATGAGAAGGCGGTGTCGTACGCAAATGGATCTGTTCCTTCCCCTAACCCAGCCCAGCGACATGAGAGGCGCCGAACGCCAAAGGGCGCTGGCGCTTCTGCGAGCATTGCTGACGGAAGCGGCGACGAAGCCGGCCAACGAACCTCAGGCCAGCGGCAAAAAGGAAGCAGGCAATGAGTAAGGTCGCGCCTGCACACCTGGCTCGCGCCGCTTTCGTGTATGTCCGCCAATCGACAGTGTATCAGGTCGTCAACAATCTTGAGAGCCAGCGACGCCAGTATGGCTTGGTCGAACGCGCGCGGCAGCTCGGCTGGGAGGACGTCCAGCTTGTCGATGATGATCTCGGCCGATCCGGTGGCGGAACGGTCCGACCGGGCTTCGAGAAGCTGCTGGCCGCAATTTGCGAAGAGCGGGTTGGCGCCGTGGTATCGCTCGAGGCATCACGCCTTGCCCGGAACGGCCGGGATTGGCACACTTTGCTGGAGTTCTGCGGCCTGGTCGGCACACTGATTGTCGATGAGGAAGCCATCTATGATCCACGCTCACCCAATGACCGGCTATTGCTTGGTATGAAGGGCACCATGAGTGAGATGGAGTTGTCGATCTTCCGGCAACGGTCCCTTGAGGCCATGCGCCAAAAGGCGCGACGAGGCGAACTCCATTTGACCGTCGCCGTCGGCTACGTGAAGACGGATGACAGCCGTATCGAGAAGGATCCTGATCGGCGCGTCCAGGACGGCATCTTGCTCGTCTTCCGCAAATTCGCTGAGCTCCAGTCAATCCGGCAGGTGCTGCTTTGGCTCAGGCAGGAGAACGTTCTCGTTCCAGCGATCGTGCAAGGTCGCGGCAAACGCCCGGTCGAATGGAAGGCACCCGTTTATCACACGCTATACCACGTGCTGACGAATCCGGTTTACGCCGGCTCTTACGCCTACGGTCGACGGGGGACACGTGTGACGATCAAGGATGGCCGCAAGCGGATCATGCGCGACACGCTCCGGCGCAATTGGAAGGATTGGGAGGTTTTGATCCACGACCATCATGAGGGCTACATTGCCTGGACTGAGTTCGAGAGGAATCAGCACCTGATCGCCGACAACGCCAATGGGAAGAGCTATATGGGGCGCGGCTCTATAAGACGCGGCGAAGCCTTGCTGCCGGGATTGTTCCGTTGCGCGCGCTGTGGCCGACGCCTGCACATCCACTACACTGGCAAAGGCGGTAACACACAGCGATATGCCTGTCGCGGAGCGTTCGGCACCAAAGCGGCCGACAACTGTATCGGCTTCGGCGGCATGCGGGTCGATCGCGTCATCGCCCAGGAGGTGCTGGATCGACTGCAGCCCCTTGGGATTGAAGCGGCGTTGGCCGCGATGGAAGCCCAGAGCGTGCATCATTGCGACAAGCGCCGGCACATTGAGAACGCAATCCAGCATACTCAATACGAAGCCGTCCGAGCACGGCGGCAGTACGACGCCGTCGATCCTGATAATCGGCTGGTTGCCAGTGAGTTGGAGCGGCGCTGGAACGAAAGGCTGGTTCAACTGCGCGACCTGGAGGCCCAGCTTGAGACCCTCAAACAGACGCAGCATGCTCCGGCGCTTTCCGCCGCGGATCGCGCGAGGCTAATGACTCTCGGCAAGGATTTGACCAAGGCGTGGAACAGTCCTGGGGCATCCATCGAGACACGCAAGAAGATCATCAGGCTGCTTGTCAAAGAGATCATCGTCGATGTCGTGGGCGATACATTGGCGCTCATCATCCACTGGCAAGGCGGCGATCATACCCAGTTGACGGTCAAAAAGAACAAGATCGGACAGACCCGCTGGACGGTCGAAGCCGATGTCCTCGATCTTGTTCGAGCATTGGCGAGGCAATTATCGGACACGGCAATCGCTGCGATCCTCAATCGGTCTGGCAAGCTGACTGCACATGGAGCGAGTTGGACACGATCCAGCGTCTGCAGTCTCCGGAACACCAACGGCATTCCTGTCTACCGCGAAGGTGAACGAGCCGAGCGCGCCGAAGTGACGTTGGATGAAGCCGCCGACCTTCTGAAGGTAAGTCGCACGACAGCCTTTCGGATGGTCCGCAGTGGCACCCTTCCGGCCCGGCAACTGTGCGGCGGGGCGCCCTGGATTATCCAGCTCGCCGACCTGCAGCGGGACGCTGTGTGTCGCGAAGCCGATGCCAGACGATCACGTCGCCCGATATCTCGAGATCCGCAGCAAAATCTCCTTCCTTTGTAAGGGCATCACCAGATGAGCAGTATGTCGCGCCAACGTCACTACCCGCGAACAGATAGTTCTTCTTTCCCAACCCGATCGGCTTGATGCCGCGCTCGACCGTATTGCTGTCAATCTCGATGCGCCCATCATCGATGAATCGCGTCAGGCCTTCCCAATGGTTGAGAGTGTAGCGGATCGCCTTGCCAAGGCCGGATTTCTTCGAGACTTCCAGCAGTCGCGCTTCGAGCCAGGGCTTGAAGTCCTCGATCAGCGGTCTGGTGTCGGATTGTCGCACCGCAACTCGTTGCGTCGCCGGCAAACCGCGAATGCGATCCTCAACGGCGTAGAACATCGCGATCCGCTGCAGCGCTTCCGCAGCAATCGGCGACTTCGTCGCGACGTGAACGTCCCAGAACTTCCGCCGCGCATGCGCGAAGCAGAACGCCAGCTGCATCAGACGGCTGCCGCTCTTGATCAGGCCCTTGTAGGCGGCATAGCCATCGACTGCAGGATGCCGCGGTACTCCCCGAACAGCCGCTTGGCGCGGATCGCCTTGCGATCCTCGGCGAACACGTAGATCACCGCCGGCGGCGCCGGGCCGCCCCATGGGCGGTCATCGGTGGCGATCGCCCAGAACTGGCAGACTTTGGTTCTGCCACGGCCGGGATCGAGGACTGGCAGCGGCGTCTCGTCGGCAAACAGCCGCGGGTAGGACATCACCGCGTGGTGCAACAGCGCGAGAGGGGGCTTCAGCCACCAAGCGAGGCGGCCCATCCACGAGGCCAGTGTTTGCCGGTCGAGCGTGATGCCTTGGGCGGCAAACATCTGTTCCTGGCGATACAGCGGCAGCCGGTAGTATTTCATCACCGCGACGTGGGCCAGCAAGGCTTCCGTCACCATTCCACCGTCGATCGCCTGGGCCGGCGCGGGTGCCTGTACCACACCCTGGCGGCAGCCCCGGCAGCCGTACCGCGGACGCACGATGCGCTTGATCCGGTACTGTATCGGAATGACGTCGAAGGCTTCCTTGACGGTCTCCGCGATCTTGTGCAGCTGCTCGCCGCAGCAGGGGCAGCTGTGGCTCTCGATATCGATCACGACATCGATGCGCGGCAAGGAAGCTTCCCGCGGTTGCGTCGCGCCGGTCGCTTTCCACGGCCCTCCGCTCCGTCAGGCAGCCTGCCGCCGATCACATCGTCGTTGGCGGCGGCACGAGCCGCCTGTGCGCTGATGGTGAAGAGAGACAGCTGTCCGATATCCAGTGTCTCGGAGCGCGCACCGAAGATCGCGCGCTTGTACTGGGACAGGATCATCAGGAGCTTGTCGTTCTCCTGGATCGCAGCGTCGCGGTGAGCGATCGCTGCATCACGCTCGTTCGCCAGCGTGCTGCATTCCTCCGACAACGCTGCAAGCCGTGACGATAGCGCCATCACGGTTTGTCGGAGCATTGCTGGATCGGAAGGCAAATCACTCATGCAGAGTCATTCTACAACAACTCCGCATGAGTGACGAACGCCTCTTGATAATGATCGACCAGCTCGTACCGGCTGATCCACAGGTCGCATCGGCACACGCTTCCAGTCCGAGCCATCGCCGACCTTCCCGCTTCGCGTCTGCACGAATTGCTGCCCTGGGCCAAGCCGACGAGCCCACCGATCAGCAAGGCCTAACCTTCACGCAGCGATATCATAACGCTACCCGGGTTCGATCCTAGGTCTTGATCGTAAGCCGCAGATGTCGGTTGGTCTGCGCTCCTAGCTCCACCTCGCTCATGGATTGGTGGAGATCTCACGTCACATAAAGTCTCCATCCGAGCCGGCCTCTGACGAAGATTCGGGATCGCTGGCGTATTTGGAGAGATACGTCGAATGCTGGGTATCACGCTGCCATTCACCATCCCTGTAGCTCCAGGGTCCGGACCGGGTTGGGTCAAGTACCATATCGTCTCGGTCCACATGGACGAAGCCCATTTGTTCTGCACGGGTTCTCGCTTCGTCATTCGCAGGACGCCAGTTCACCAGAGGCCGTTCGCCATCTTGCCGAAGTTGATGCTCGAGCAGAATATCGCCGGCATTCGAAACGAGCGGATGAGCAACCTGGAAATCCACGGTGGACGTGACGTCAGTTCGACCGGGAAACTGTTCGCGCCAGCCTCGGCTTCTGAAGTCAGTCATAGGAAATCCGCCTTCCGTTCTTTGGAGACCGACGCTCCTATTTCCGAGTTGGTAGCTGTAATATCGGGCGGCGTCCGAATCTCTTCGGATGCCATAATCGTTAGCGACGTCCGCCGTGCGCCTAGCCCTTTCGGATACAAATTCTGAGTATTCCTGTGGATTGTTGGCGATATGCTCGATTTCTTCGCCATGAAAAGTCCTCATCTCTCGCCGGAATGTCTCTCTGTTGATCTCGATAATAGGAGGTCTTGGATTGTTGTAATAACTTGGACCCGAGGATGAGCTGGCGTCGGACTCCTGCAATCGCATTCTAGAGAATGCGTCCGCGAAGTCGTCGGCATTCCCGTGCTCCGGGGAGCTTGCGCGATGATATTCATCGTCGGATGGAACATCCGACCAATTGTTAATTCGACCGTACATGACGACCACACTCCTATGGATGTTGCATTGTGTTCAGGTCGTTAGACCTGACTCCGCTGATAAGCAGCTCAGCTGTCCGAAAGCTGACGTGGGCAAATAAAGGGAGAACTAAATTCGGTGAAACGACAGGGCGAGGCGCGCAGTCCGGCGCCGCGCTCGCCGGGGCGTCTTCATAAGTGTCGTCCGTGAAGAAGTGTCCAAGCCGTTGAGTGAGAGTCGGTTTTTGGCCCCGCTGCGATACGAGATTGCAAGCTTTTCACGGCGGAAGGCCGGAAAGCCTGCAGAATAGCCAGCCGTGATTCCTTCGTAGCGGAGGCGCGCGATGCGCCCGAAGAAGCCGGAAACGACGGGGGAAGGCGACCTGTTTCGCGCCAGGTTCGATCGGATCATCCACCTGAAGCACGAGCAAGGTTTACTCGTTGCTTTCTTGAGGCGTTTCCGTGATCGGGATCTTTTCGATGCGGTGCGGCTTGGCATGGAACGCGACCAAACTCAGTGGCTCTGCGTCGCCATTCAGGGCGGATGAAGCCTGACCACGGGCCGATCTTGAGTAGTCGATTAATTGTAATTGCGAAGTTCGGTGTCATACATCCTGGTGCGCGTTAGACTCAGAGCAGGGGCCGAATGCGTCAATGCTTATTCGTTCCTGTGCCTTGCCAGAAAGAAAGTGGAGACATCGGCAGACATTATAACGACGAGCGGCCCCTGAGGTGTCGGCAGTCACCTCCGATTTTTTCTGCACTATCACCTCGCCGCAATCAGCCCGCAACGTGATGACGCTGTTCACAAACAGGAAGGGGCCGCGGCTGTTCGGCTCAACAAGGAGCCGCTAAGCGATGGCGCCCGCAAGTTCGTTGGTATCCGTCCGGTGAAGGTGCCTTCATGTGTTCAAGCGGAACGACGTCTCGTTGGTCAGCCGGCCCGGATGGTCGCCAGGATGATGGTGATGAAAGCGTCGTCGAACACTGGACAGAGGGCGAGATCGACAAGACAGCTTTCAAGGATGCCCGTCTTGGTCAGCGATTTGGCGAGCTGTTGAAGCAAATTGGTGACGGTATGGGCGGGAGCATACCGTTCGCGTGCCAGGACTGGGCCAACACGAAGGCGGCCTACCGCTTCTTCGCCGACGAGCGTGTGGAGGAAGCCGACATCCTCAGCGGCCACTTCGCCGCCACACGCGCGCGCTACGATGATTGTACAGGCCCAATTCTCCTCATTCAGGACACGACGGAATTCTCCTACCAACGCGCGAACACGAGCGCTATCGGCCTGACCAAGAGCGTCAACAGCGGCCGGGACAAGGATGGCCGTTGGCGCCATCACACGGTCTGCGGAATGCTGATGCATTCCAGTCTCGCCGTGACTGTCGAGGGCCTACCGCTGGGATTGGCGGCGGTGAAGTTCTGGACACGGAAAAAGTTCAAAGGCACAGCGCAGCTCAAGAAGAAGATCAACCCGACCCGCGTTCCGATCGAGAAGAAGGAGAGCGTTCGCTGGCTCGACAATCTCAGGCAATCGATCGAGCGGCTCGGACAGCCGGAGCGTTGCATTCATATCGGTGACCGTGAAAGCGACATCTACGAATTGTATTGCCTGACGCAAGAGCTTGGCGCTCACTTCCTTGTCCGCGCCTGCGTCGATCGGCTGGCGGGCGATGGCGGTCATACGATTGCAACCGAGATGGAAGAGACCAGCGTCAAAGGCCTGCATTTTATCGACGCGCGCAATGACAAGGGCGAGACGACGAAGGCCGCGCTGGAAATCAAATTCAAGCGGATCGCAGTCTTGTCTCCCATCGGGAAGCAGAAACGTTATCCAGCCCTCGACCTGACTATAATCCATGCCACCGAGCGCGGTACGCCAACGGGCCGTAAACCGATTGAGTGGAAGCTCATCACGGACCTAGCCGTCCGCGGGCGCTCCGAGGCAATCGAGAAGATCAACTGGTACGCCATGCGGTGGAAAATCGAGGTGTTCCACAAAATCCTGAAATCGGGCTGCAAGGCGGAAGACTCAAAACTTCGGACCGCGGAGCGACTCGCCAATCTAATGGCGGTCTTCTGCATTCTCAGCTGGCGCGTCCTCTGGCTCACCATGCTCAATCGCATCGCCCCAGACGCGTCACCGAAGCTCGCATTGACGGACACCGAGATCGCATTGCTCGATCAACTCATCAGCGGCGCCGGCCATCGACAATGTCGCCCTGGAACCCTTGCATTTTACCTCACCAAGCTTGCACGACTAGGTGGCTACTTGGCGAGGGCCGGCGATCCGCCACCTGGAAATGTTGTCATCTGGCGCGGCCTCTCGAGACTCACAGATATCGAACTCGGCGCTGAAATCGCATCGGCTGGAAATGTGGGTAATTGAAAGCCCCACCGGAGGGTTACTGCGCAGGACCATCGTCCTGCAGTGGGAGTGAGTTCGCGGTGATGCATCCCGCCAGCGCCAAGCTCGCCTGCGCGTTGCACGAGCTTGCGCATCGCCGCCGCACCTAGCCGCGCTCGGTGCGGATCGACAGGATGAGCCGGGCGACGATGACGCACGAGATGGCGCTGGTGCAGGCAATTTGCCGACGACCACCGCAGGATCGTGGAGGCCGGGCTTTGAAGCGCGCGGCGCGAGAGGTTATCGGCAATCTCACCAGCCCCACAGGTTGAGCTGAAGACCGCACGTGTACATCGTCGAGCCTACGCAAACGGGGGCACGAATGAACATCGATTCGGAGACACTTAAAATAGCTCAGACGCTTTTTCGGGTGTTCAGGCCCTACGCTTCAAGGAGGCGAGAACAGTTCGGTGCGAGCTATTCTCATGGTTCTTGATCCAGTCTCCGTTGAGCAGCATGTCGAACAAGCGGCGGTCGAGCCCACCGGGAGCGCGGTAGTCGATATCCTCGGGCACGGCATGATGACGCAGCTTTGCCTTGCGAAGACGAAGCGCCAGGCGCCGGTTGTTACGCCAGGTGGCTTCATGGTCCAGCAGCAACGCCAACCATTCGGCGTGAGCGAGACCGTGGACCTCCTCGTTGTCGGCGAGGCTCGTGAAGGCCTCGGCCATGCCGGCAAGACCGAGCTGGGTAAGCAGGGGGAGTGTGGGGTGTGTCAGCATTTTCTTCCCTTTAGTGGTAGTAGTCCGAACCTCTGATGTTGGGGTGTATGATCGGCTCGCGCTCGGGCGACGCAAGCGTTGGGACGCGATCGAGGCCCTTCTCGAGGATCGATTTGACGCTCGGGTAATTGCGAGCCTGGATCTCAAGCGCGCGCAACGCGGCCGCCTCGAGGCGCTCGGCGCCAAAGCGCTTCTCGAGCCGGATGATACCCAGGCACGAACGATAGCCCTGTTCGGGATGCGGCCGATCCCCGATGATCCGGTCAACCAGCTGGCGCAGCATCGGGCCGATCCGGGTTGCCTCGCTGCGGATCTTTGCCGGAGTCCACTCGCCATAGCGCCGGTGGCTGGAAGGCATGTGGGCGCTGATCGTCGTGTGCGGCCCGTTGCCACTGCCGCGCATGTGCGCCGCGATACGCTCGCCCCCCAGGAAGATTTCAACCGTTCGCGCACAGATTCGCGCTTCTACCTCCCGACGCAACCCTCGGACGCGCAGTGTAGGGCGAGCCACCTCACCGGCAGACGCGGACATACGGTCTTACGGCGAACACGCGCCTTCTCGACACCTGCACACAACCTCAATCAGCCTCGCCACAGCCGTCAAGGCTTGATTTGTACGTAGCGTGAGGTTGTAGCCTTAGACCGAACGTGCGGCCAAACTCCAAATTGAAGCCGAAGCAGGACGGGTTGTTTGAGATGAAAGCAGACCTCGTGCGTCTACTCGGGCCAAGTTCAATCCCGACGTGCCGCACCTCTCTTGCAAAAGGAGGATGCAAGCGAACAGGGTGGAAGGGGGTACGACTTTCGTTCTGTGTCTTTGTTCCGGTTGTCGACCTCAGCGATCGGTTTTCTCAAGCTGGATCTGTGAGTCCAGCTTTGATTTACCTCATCTAGGGAGAGTGATGTGAAGCCCAACTATGACGGATGGTTCAATACGGACGCTTGGATGCATCAATACGCTGCTTTGCAGGAGCAGCAGCGGGCGAGGCAAGAGTCGGATCATATTCCTGCGGATCAGGCTGGCTTCGAGCAGCAGCTGAGCGGCCTGCAACTCAGTTGCTCTGATGAGAGCTCGGCCGAGCTGAGTTCACCCGATACTCGACCCACGAAGGCGCATGGCAGTATCCAGCCCACTGACGTTGGCGGTTCGATACGGATGCCGCCGCAGTCCCATCTTCGGGATAACGCAATCAACAGCACGCGCTACAGCGTAGATCTGCCTCGCGCTCACCTTGGTGGCTCAGCTCCTGGGGCATCGCAGTCTAACTCGCGTGACAGGCTATTCAGCAGCACGCGCTACACAGCACCATCGGAACCGGAGCCCGTCGCACGGACAACGCATAAGAAGAGAGGAGGACTGTTTTCTCGCGTTAAATCAGGGCTCGGCAAAGTCTTCGGAGGAAGTCGCGATGAAAGGTCGTTCAGCGGCCCTTCGTCGGATGTGGTCGTCTATTCAGAGCTTCGTATAGATTGCTATAAGCGCAGCCGCGCGTCCGAAGAGGACGCGGCCCTGCTTTCCGAGTTCGCGCGCGCGGCTGCAGGCAGCTATGCTCGCAGTAGCATTCAGAAGATGGCGGAGCATCTGAGCCGATTCAGCGACTTTTTAAAGTCCCACAACTTGACACTGACTAGTTTGGTTGAAAACCCTATTGAGTTGGAGGCCCGTGCGAATGAATTTGTGAATGCGGGGGGCACAAAGGCGGTGCATTTGGCATTGAAAGCGCTTCGGAAGTCCCGCGCCGGCGAGTTGTTGCCTCCTCCTCCTACTCCTCCTACTCCTCCTACTCCTCCTACTCCTCCTTCTCCTCCTTCTCCGCCGCGTCCTACTGGAGACGCTCTGCTCATTCGCCAGTTCAAGGCAGCAGCCCGGGCACGTAATGTTCCCGAGGGCACCATCAGATCTAACGGGGCGGTTCTTAAGCACTTTGCTGAGTGGCTCGCAGCCACACAGAGGCCATCCCTGTCTTCTCGGTTTCGAACCGACGAATTAGCCGAGGACATCACGGCCTACCGCGAGGAGAACGACCCCAAGGGCCGCATCTTTTCAGCCCTGAATCATCTCCGAAGGGTTCAGCCTGACGGGGGAGGGTTCGAAACACTCGGACCGGGGCCCCGCGTCATGGGACGCCGTAGTTTGAGTGCATATGAGAGCGACGTCGAGATCATCGACGGCGCCACTAACGAAGCCTTGGGCAAGCTTGGACTCGAAGCGACCGCCAAAGAGAGGGCGCCTATCCTCAGTATCGCTAGTAATCAGCGCAAGCTTAGTGATTGGCTGAAAAGAGAGGGCAGGGAAAGTATAGCTAGTCGACTCAACGGCAGTGAGCAGCAGGAAAAACAGTTGCAGAAGGATATCTCGGAGTTCAAGCAAGCCATTGACCAGCCGCGCATTCACTTAGGGATCAACAAGCTTCGGCAATACCTAGGCAGCGAGCTGCAACATGGGGTTGGTCCTTATGACGACGACGCCAGCATCATCGATGGTCTGGCCAAGGAAGAACTAAGCAAGCTCGGATCCGGCCCAGCTTCCCAATCAAAAAAGAAAAGTATCCGGAATATTGCTGCGGCGCAGCGTAGGTTCAGCGATTGGCTCCGAACAGCGGGTAGAGAGAGCATCGTGAGTCGAATCAACGGTGATTGGCATCAGCGACGGTCATTGGACGTAGATTACCAGGAGTTCACGAATGCCAAAGGGAATGTCGGCATTGGCTTCAAGAGGCTTGTGCAGTACGTGCAGGTCGTCGAGGCAAACAGGGCCTTGGGTGTGGCCTTCCCCCAGCAGGGGGTAAGCTTGAACTCAACGTCATCCTGGGTGCGAGATTTGCCAACGCCGCCGTCCGACTTTGCCCCAGGTGATTGGCCGACACCGCAAGGCCCATTTGGACTGGCCGGTTGGCAGGAACTGGCCGGGTCGAGCTCAACCTGGTCCCCACGAGTGCCGTCCGACTTTGACGCGGCTATGTGGCCAACTCCGGAGCGCGCGCCCGCTCGTTCCTCAGACATCTACCGCGGTTTCGATTCTTTCGTTGTCGAAGCAAACAGAGTGTTGGGTGTGGAACTCCCTCAGCAGAGAGCTGGCTCGAACTCAACTTCGACCTGGGTGCGAGATTTGCCAACGCCGCCGTCCGACTTTGCCCCAGGTGATTGGCCGACGCCGCAAGGCCCATTTGGACTGGCCGGTTGGCAGGAACCGGCCGGGTCGAGCTCAACCTGGTCCCCACGAGTGCCGTCCGACTTTGACGCGGCTATGTGGCCAACTCCGGAGCGCGCGCCCGCTCGTTCCTCAGACATCTACCGCGGTTTCGATTCTTTCGTTGATCTGCCAACCACATCGCAGGATACGCATGACGACGCTCGGTCTGCGCCGGTGCTCAGCGCTGCCGGCAGACCCCCGTTCTTCATCGGGTCGTCAGGCATGCCTCAAGAGCTCGAGGATATCGGCCATCTAGTCGGCGACGATTGGCAGCACGGCTCACAGCCGGTGCCGGATTTCCTGCTTGATGTACTGGACAATAAAATGCTGTTGCCGAGTTGGGCAATGGCTCCCCAGCCGGTCTCTATCAACGGTGAGACCTACTCCATCACATTGGGGCCGCGGGGACGCCGCGACGCTCAGTTAATCCATCACCCTCGTCCATCGTCGGCTCCGCATGCCCGGATCGGCGCTTCGGCTGCGAGCGCCTCTTCCGGCGACCGCAGCGGGCGGGTGCTCGGAGCCAGCGAATGGTTGGGTGACGAGCATATCCAGCGGGATTACGAACTCCTGTCGCAGGAGTTGCGGGAGAGCAATCCAAATCTCGCCGTCCGGACCCGGTTCGTGGACCCTCTCATGGCCTTTCGTGTGGGCCAGGGTACCGAGATGGACGCGCTACGCGCATTCCATCGCATTGTCGACGATCGGAATGGCAACGATACAGCCGACTTCCTGTTCTTGCCGGTGAATGATGCCAGCGCCACCGACCTCAATCGCCGCGGCTCTCATTGGTCGTTGCTGCTGGTGGACCGCCGCGATCGCGACAGGCTGGTTGCCTATCATTACGACTCCGCTCAAGGGTACAATGGCAGACCGGCAGCAACGCTCGCAGCGCGGGTGGGAGCTGATCTGCAAAATGCGCCCATAAGCCAGCAGAGGAACACCTATGATTGCGGTGTCTTTGTGGTCGACGGTACGCGGGCGCTGGTTAGGCGATTGGCGGGAAGACATCAGGCAGACCTGAACCTCGACAACCTCGTCATCGACCGACAGGCACTGCAAAACCGACTGAAGGGTTGATGTGGATGCATCCCGTCCTGTACGGGTGGCGATCTCCAGGACTTGGGGGGACGACCTTTGGCCGTACTCTGCAGCAAGTCTGCCCGGAGGGTGACCGCCCAGAACGGCATCAGCCGACCGCGCGCAAGTGGTTGCAAAGGCTCGTCCAGCATCACAACCTCGTACGTAAGGTTTGCGAAGTAGCGTTACCATTTGTGACACCCTCCGCACTGTTTGTCCGGCGGTGGCAGGCGAGGACAAGCGGCAACAATGCGAAAATGCAAAGTCGATCTGATCGAGAGGGTGAAGGTTAGAACCTTCATATAAACCGTGCATGGCGACTAGGAAGGAACTGACGGCAGCTGTGGGCGAACGCTACCGATCGGGCGATCGCTTGGAGACGATGCGCGATCAGATCGATGCCGCGCAAGGTTTGAAGCGCCCGCACAAGCGGCTCCAGAGACCAGGCTGAGACGAACTCTTCGATCGTGCACTCCAGACGTTCGACCCGCTCCCTGGCGACGCTGCTTCGACCATCTCCTGGAACGCGATCTGATGTGCGGGGTGATCGAACTGCTGTTCCTGAAGCCAGCGCAGATAGGTACGCATCCGACCAGCACCCCGGGGAGGCGCGCCGGTCTGCGGGTCTGCGGTGGCGCTCAGGCGGCAGCCGCCTTGGACTGTCGGGTCGCCTTCCAATTCCACGGGAGTAGGTCGGCGACTCGGTTGACAGGGTGATCCGCAAGCCTGGCCAGCACGTCAGCGAGCCAGGCTTGCGGATCAACATCGTTCATCTTGGCCGTTTCGATCACCCGCACATTACCCGGTATGGCAATCATCGGCGCTCAAGTACCTCAAGGACCCGCGCCAGCGCTTCTGGATCAACGTGCGCGTCCACTCGGATGCGTCGCCGGTCGCCAAGGTCGATCTCGATCAATCCAATACGCGCGGCCACCACAGACCGCCCTCGGCTATCACCCGCAGGTAAAAGCTTCGGAGTTTCCTCCGCTTCCGTGGCGGCGATCTGCACCGGCGAAGACGGTATGACCTGCTCGGACGTCCGCGCTTGTCGACGCCAGGTAAACACCAGGCTGACCCACCTTCGGATCGCGATCCGATCGACTGGAAGCTCGTGACCAATCTGCCCATCGACGATCTCGCAGCCGCTGTCGAAAAGCTCGACAGGTACGCCTTGCGCTGGAGGTCGAGGTGTTCCGCAAGGTCATGAAATCTGGTTGCCGCGCCGAGGACGCGAGATTGCAGACTGCTGAGCGGCTGGTGAAGCTGCTCGCCCTCATCACTGTCGTCAGCTGGCGCATCTTTTGGATCACCATGTCCGCGCGCGCTCAACCGGATGCGAGACCTGAGACTGTCCTCACCCCTGCCGAGATAGAAACACTCGACCGCATCGATGCGGCGCGTTCCAGACCGCGCATCCTTCGCCGAACGCTCGAAACTTACCTTTTGCAGATCGCCATGCTCGGCGGCTATCTCGCTCGCACACGCGACCATCCACCAGGAAACATCGTCGTCTGGCGTGGTCTGACCAAACTGCAAGATATCGCCTTCGGCATCGCTATCGGTTCAATCCGAAGATGTGGGTAATTGAAAGCCGGTGAAGGCCGCCTTGCCGAATGAGGCGCGTTGTTGAGAACTGTCCTTATGGACAGTGATAGGCGCAGTGCCCCAGTCGAGCGGCTTGAGGTGGTGGACACGGGCCGGCGGCAGCGCTGGTCCGAGGACGAGAAGCTCAAGATCGTCCTGGAGAGCTTACAGGCGCCGCGCCAGGTCGCGGCGACAGCGCGGCGGTATGGCGTTTCGCGCTCATTGCTGCTGCGATGGCGACGGTCGTTTCGACTTGAGCCGAAGGATGCCGCCGATCAACCTGGCTTCGTACCGGCGATAGTGGTCGCGGAGCCGACGCCTTGTCCACTCGCGCCGGCCTGCAGCGGCGGGGCGATCGAGATCGAGTTTGCGAGCGGAACTCGGATGCGGATCACGGGTGCGGTCGACGCCGCGACGCTGAAGGCCGCCGTGGCGGCGCTGGCAGATGGGCGCCTACGGTGATCCCCATTGCGTCGGGCTTACGGGTGTGGATTGCGACCGGTCACACCGTTATGCGTCGCGGCATGAACTCATTGGGCTTGCTGGTGCAGGAAGTCCTTACGACTATCCTTGGACATCGTGACCTCGCGACAAAGCATTCCGCGAGATCTTCCTAGCCGACCAGATCAACCTTCAGCGCGTGGTCTCCGCATGACGCTCACCATGCTCAAGTTGGCCGACATGGCGCGCATGCTGGCATTTTGAAAAAAGTCAGTTGCCGCGCCTACGCGCTGCCAATGAGCTAGCCGCGGCGGAGGAGCCCGAAGCTCCCTACGCCGGTCTGCTCGTCGGTTTCGGCAAGGGCGCGAGGATACCGAGCATCGGTTCCGAAATCGGCTTCAGGCTGATTTGGCCCTGTAGGAAGGGGGGCCTGGTCCCCATCAGCGTTAGTCAGAGGTTAGGATGATGACCCAAACAAGATTGAATCTGCTCGTCCAGCTAATCGGTCTATGATTGACCTGTTGATGCCGGGATCGTTCTGCTTCGAAGCTCACCTGTCTGGGCGGTCAGCGGAGCCAGGGGCGGCGCAACAGGATTGCGTGAGCGCGCAACAAGACAGAAGCTACAAGCAACTTCGGATGCAACTATATCGAGAACTTGTCCGGCTCCGTCATCCACAACCAACACAGCGGAACGCAAACCCAACAGCCCGATGCCGGGGCGGGAGGCTCCGACATTACCACTGCGGCTTCATTCGACAGTCACCGATTTGGCGAGATTACGTGGCTGATCTACGTCCGCGCCTCTTACGAGGGCGGCATGGTAAGCCAAGAGCTGAAGCGGAATGGCATAGACCATCGGCGCAAAGTTTGCGACCATCTCCGGCAGCACAATGGTCATGAGTGTGTCTAGCGTCGCTTCCAAAGCGCCCTTCGCATCGGTGATCAGAACGATCTTGCCGCCGCGAGCTGCAACTTCTTGCATATTCGATACGGTCTTCTCGAAGAGCTCGTCGTAAGGCGCAATCATCACCACAGGCACGGCCTCATCGATCAAGGCGATCGGTCCGTGCTTGAGCTCGCCGGCGGCATAACCTTCCGAGTGAATATAGGAAATTTCCTTCAACTTGAGTGCGCCCTCCAACGCCAGGGGGGCCGACGTGCCACGGCCGAGATAGAGCACGTCCCTCGAGTTGGCGATATCACCCGCGAGCTTTTCGATCTGCGGCTCAATCAACAGCGCCGCAGCAATCAACCGCGGCACCTCGATGAGCTCGCGCACGAGCTTCGATTCATGGATCTCTAACAGCTTACCGCGCTCTTTTCCTGCTGCGACGGCAAGCACCGCCAATACCATCAGCTGGCAGATGAATGCCTTGGTAGAAGCGACGCCGATCTCTGGCCCCGCCAGCGTCGGCAGCACGGATTCGCTCTCGCGCGCAATCGTCGACGTAGAGACGTTGACCACAGATATCGTGTGCAGGCCTTGGCTCTTGGCGTATCGCAACGCAGCTAGTGTGTCAGCGGTTTCGCCGGACTGCGAGATGACGATCGCGAGATCGCCCTGACGCAAAGGCGCCTCCCTGTAGCGGAACTCGGAGGCTACATCTATCTCGACAGGCAAGCGAGCCAACCGCTCGAACCAGTATTTGGCGATGTGACCGGCATAGTTTGCCGTTCCGCACGCGGTAATCGAGATGCGCTGAATGGAGCTAAAATCGAACGGCAATGTGAGCGGCAGGGCTACGCGCTCGCCTGACCTATCAAGATAATGCGCCAGTGTTTTGCAGGCCACTCTCGGCTGCTCGTGGATTTCCTTGGCCATGAAATGGCGATAGTTCTCTTTATCCACAAGGAGTGACGATACGCCAGGCTTTGATGTCTCCCGCTGGACGACGGAGCCGTCTGCGCCATAGATCACGCAGATCGCGCGGGTAAGCACGGCCCAGTCGCCGTCTTCAAGATAGGTAATGGTGTCGGTCAACGGCGCGAGCGCGATCGCGTCCGATCCTAGGTACACTTCGCCGTTGCCATGTCCGATCGCGAGCGGCGATCCCTTGCGCGCACCGATCAAAAGGTCGTCGTGGGCCTTGAAGAGAAATGCAAGCGCGAAGGCTCCGCGCAGCCGCGGGAGGGAGGCTTGTACTGCATCCTGCGGCGAGTAGCCATTCTTGAGATAAGATTCGACGAGATGCGCCACCACCTCCGTGTCCGTCTCTGAGCGGAAGTTGGCCCCATCCCGCTCCAGCTCGGCTCGCAACTCGCGGAAGTTTTCAATGATCCCGTTATGAACGACCGCGACATTTTCCGTCGCATGCGGATGAGCATTGCTCTCGGTCGGTTTTCCATGAGTAGCCCAGCGGGTATGACCGATACCAGCATGACCCTCGGGCGGACAATAGCGCAGCCGCTCCTCAAGGTTTCTCAGCTTACCTTCAGCCCGCCGGAGCTCGATATGTAGCCCTTCGAGCGTCGCAAGGCCTGCGGAGTCGTAGCCACGATATTCCAATCGCTTGAGCGAAGCGACCAACTGCCCGACGACCGGACCACGCCCCAAGATGCCGACAATTCCACACATATCGATTAATGCCGCCCAAGCTCAAAGAGCCCGACGTCCCCGACAGGAAATCTGGTCATGAAATTCGCTTTCGACAAAAACTGACTTTCGCTGGATAGCGACGATGGCGTCATTGCCGCACGAGGCCGCCGCAAGGATACGTCGTGCAAGTAGTGTGGCGTCACCTTACAACGTCCTGCTCTCGCATTCACGCAACCGTTCTAGGGTTTGTCGCGCTGGTGTAATAGGCTCATCAGCCTCTGACGGTTTCCAGCTATGTTGGTCGGGATGAAACTAATTGATTGCCACCGAAGCTCCATTGTACGAACGTAAGCTTTCGATATCGAACTTATTCGAAGAACTATACCAACGTTTGCTGCATTCTCACATTTCGTGCTCGCGTCGATCATCCGCCGCTTACGAGAGCGGGCCGTCAGCAGAAGAGCGATGATCATCGTCGATGATCCTGCCGCCCAGACTATGGGTTCCGTTCAGAAGAAGAATCGGGGCATTTTTGTAGAGCTAATGTTGTTGATGCGCAGGCTTCGCCGTGCTCTGGCTTACGTGCCAGAGTTCAGACGAATACATCGACCACCGCGGCTTCAGCAAGTCACCCTCTTGCGCCATGGCCACATCGAGCGAATGCTCGCACCCAATGAAAGATAGAGAACACGAACTTTCGGCCCTCTCTCATTGTCGTATGCACATAACGGGGTTCGCCATCTGCGATGGTTCGTTGGCTTTCATTTTGAAGCTCGATGGTATTCCCGCTCCAGCACGATATAAATCAATGTATATAGTGTGCATTCCTGCACGATGTGTATGACTAGATCTGACGATCGGCTTCCTCTGATTGCGGGTGAAGTGCGCCGGCGGATTTCTCGAGAAGCCCGTTTCGCAAAGGACGATTCGAAGGGAAGCTTTCTTTCCAGCGCAGCTAAGAGAGACCATGGCGGCTCAGGATTCGAAGCGGCGCGTTGCGCTGATCACCGGCATCACCGGGCAGGACGGTGCGTATCTCGCCGAATACCTGCTTGGGCTCGGCTATACCGTGCACGGGGTCAAGCGTCGCTCGTCCTCGCTCAACACCGCGCGCGTCGACCATCTCTATCAGGATCCGCACGCCGGCAACGTGCCGTTCCTGATGCACTACGGAGACATGACGGATTCGACCAATCTGATCCGGCTAATGCAGCAGATCCGGCCGACCGAGATCTATAACCTCGCCGCCCAGAGCCACGTCCAGGTCAGTTTCGAGAGCCCGGAGTATACCGCCAACGCCGACGCCATCGGCGTGCTGCGCCTGCTGGAGGCGATCCGCATCCTCGGCATGGAGAAGGAGACCCGGTTCTACCAGGCCTCGACCTCGGAGCTGTACGGGCTGGTGCAGGAGGTGCCGCAGAAAGAGACCACGCCGTTCTATCCGCGTTCGCCCTATGGCGTCGCCAAGCTCTACGGCTACTGGATCACGGTGAACTACCGCGAGGCCTACGGCATGTTCGCCAGCAACGGCATCCTGTTCAACCATGAGAGCCCGATCCGCGGCGAGACCTTCGTGACGCGCAAGATCACCCGCGCGGTCGCCCGCATCGAGGCCGGCCTGGAGAACAAGCTCTATCTCGGCAATCTCGACGCCAAGCGCGATTGGGGCCATGCCCGCGACTATGTCGAGGGCATGCACAAGATTCTGCAGGTGGACGAGCCCGGCGACTTCGTGCTCGCGACCGGCGAGACGCGATCGGTCCGCGAGTTCGTCGAGCTGGCATTTGCCGAGGTCGGCCGCAGCATCGACTGGCGCGGCAAGGGCGTCGAGGAGGTCGGTGTGGACAAGGCGTCAGGCAACACCCTGGTGCAGATCGATCCGACCTATTTCCGTCCGACCGAGGTCGATCTTCTGATCGGCGACGCCAGCAAGGCGCGCGCCAAGCTCGGCTGGGCACCGAAGACGTCGTTCGCACAGCTGGTGAAGGAAATGGTCGCCAGCGATCTCGTCGAGGCCAGGCAGGATGCGGCCAATGGCAAGCACAGCGTTTGAACTGAAGGGCAAGACGGTCTTCGTCGCCGGCCATCGCGGCATGGTCGGCTCGGCGCTGATGCGCCGGCTGGCGCGCGAAGAGGCCGATCTGCTGACGGTGTCGCGCAGCGAGGTCGATTTGCGCGACCAGGCGGCGGTGAATTCCTGGTTCGCCGCGAAACGGCCGCAGGCCGTGTTCCTCGCCGCCGCCAAGGTCGGCGGCATCGTTGCCAACAACACGCTGCGCGCGGAATTCCTTTACGACAATCTGGCGATCTCGACCAACGTGATCCAGGCGGCGCACGTCAATGGCTGCGAGAAGCTGATGTTCTTCGGCTCGTCCTGCATCTATCCACGCCTGGCGCCGCAGCCACTGCGCGAGGACTCGATGCTGACCGGTCCGCTGGAGCCGACCAACGAGCCCTACGCCATCGCCAAGATCGCCGGCATCAAGATGGCCGAGGCCTATCGGAGCCAGTACGGCGCCGATTTCATCAGCGTGATGCCGACCAATCTCTACGGTCCCGGCGACAATTATCATCCCGAATACAGCCACGTCGTCGCTGCGCTGATCCGCCGTTTCCACGAGGCCAAGGTCTCGGGCGTTACCAACGTCGTGGTGTGGGGCACCGGCACGCCACGCCGCGAATTCCTCTATGTCGACGATCTCGCCGACGCCTGCATCCATTTGATGAAGACCTATTCCTCCCCTGAACTGGTCAATATCGGCACCGGCGAAGATATCACCATCGCCGAGTTCGCCCTGTTGGTCGCGGCCGCCATCGGCTTTCGCGGCGAGATCAGCTTCGACACCTCGCGCCCGGACGGCACGCCGCGCAAGTTGCTCGACGTCAGCCGACTGGGCAGGCTCGGCTGGCGCGCCCAGACCTCACTGCAGGAGGGCATTCAGTTGGCGTATCGGGCGTATCTCGCCGACAGCAGATGGACGGCCAGAGTAACCGCGTGTCCCGCCAAGCGGGCGCAGGGCCGATCCCAGAATACTCGGCGGTGAATGCCACAACATAGCCGGGCTAACCGCTCACGGAGATAATCAACCTCGCCGCGCAGTCAACCCAGTTCGTTAACAACAACGCTCGGTGGGACGCCCAACGCCGAGTGATCCGGTATGTCAAAGCTGCGGCTCAGCCAGCCGACTTGCAGGGACAGAGGCAATGATCGACGTGCTGTTCCACAGCCATCAAGTTGCGAGCTATCAACGGTCGGCACGAACGCCGCCTTGCGACCGGTCATTAGCTCGACGCGCGTCGCTATTCCCTCTGAGCCGGCGCTTAGAGAGACTCTGCCATCACCATCCGCGCCGACAGCGTCGCGATGCACATGAGCACGCCTAACATCGCGAACGCCAACGGCAAGCCGACCATGTGTGCGACGAGCCCGATGCTGGCGGGACCGACCAGTATACCCGCATACCCGGCCGTGGTG
>NZ_VKHP01000722.1 GCF_010811875.1 Bradyrhizobium uaiense | reverse complement strand
TTTGGCGTGATTGCCCACTAGGGTCTGACCAGTACTGTGCCGTTGGTGGCGCAGTTTGCGCAGGCCGGGGTGACTCCCGCGCTGGCGCGCGAGTGTTCGGTCGTGCTGGGCCGCGAGGACGCCAGGCGCGGGGGCGCGCTGGAGCCGATCGAGCCCAATATATTGGCCTGGCGCCGCGCTGATCCCCTGGGCCGGCGCCTGGCGCAGATTCCCTCGGTCGGCCCGATCGTTGCAACCGCGCTGGTGATGAAGGC
>NZ_VKHP01000721.1 GCF_010811875.1 Bradyrhizobium uaiense | reverse complement strand
CAGGAGCTTCTTCAGTTTGGCGTTCTCATCTTCCAGTGCCTTCAGCCGCCTGGCCTCGGACACGTCCATCCCGCCGTATTTGGCCTTCCAGTTGTAAAACGTCGCTTCAGAGATGCCGTGCTTCCGCTGCGTGTTTCGGCAATTTCCGGACACCGATTTCGGTAATTCGCGGACAGCGATTTCAGTAATTCCGGGACAGGGATTCCGCTAAATCGCGGACAGTTGCGGGAGGTTGGTTTTCGGGAGCGCCGTTC
>NZ_VKHP01000720.1 GCF_010811875.1 Bradyrhizobium uaiense | reverse complement strand
AGACCAGGCTTGGCAAGATCACCCGGGCGGGCGACGAGGACCTGAGACGGCTGCTCGTGATCGGGGCTACGGCGGTGATCCAGCAGGCCAGACGGGGACGCGGTCATCACTCGCGCTGGCTGCTGGCGCTGATCAAGCGCAAGCCGCCGAAGCTTGCAGCGGGGGCGCTTGCCAACAAGGGGGCGCGCATCGCCTGGAAGCTGATGACGAGCAATGAGAGTTACGACGTTGCGCGGCTGGATGCCGCCGGAGCAG
>NZ_VKHP01000719.1 GCF_010811875.1 Bradyrhizobium uaiense | reverse complement strand
CTGCTCCGGCGGCATCCAGCCGCGCAACGTCGTAACTCTCATTGCTCGTCATCAGCTTCCAGGGGATGCGCGCGCCCTTGTTGGCAAGCGCCACGGCTGCAAGTTTCGGCGGCTTGCGCTTGATCAGGGCCAGGAGCCAGCGTGAGTGAGGTCCGCGTCCACTGCTGGCCCGCTGAATCACCGCCGTAGCCCCGATCACGAGCAGCCGTCTCAGGTCCTCGTCGCCCGCCCGGGTGATCTTGCCAAGCCTGGTCT
>NZ_VKHP01000718.1 GCF_010811875.1 Bradyrhizobium uaiense | reverse complement strand
CAGCTTCCAGGCGATGCGCGCCACCTTGTTGGCAAGCGCCACCGCTGCAAGCTTCGGCGGCTTGCGCTTGATCAGTGCCAGCAGCCAGCGCGAGTGATGCCCGCGTCCACGTCTGGCCTGCTGGATCCCCGCCGTAGCCCCGATCACGAGCAGCCGTCTCAGGTCCTCGTCGCCCGCCCGGGTGATCTTGCCAAGCCTGGTCTTGCCGGCGGTGGAATGGTCCTTGGGTGTGAGGCCGAGCCAGGCCGCGAAGTG
>NZ_VKHP01000717.1 GCF_010811875.1 Bradyrhizobium uaiense | reverse complement strand
CACTTCGCGGCCTGGCTCGGCCTCACACCCAAGGACCATTCCACCGCCGGCAAGACCAGGCTTGGCAAGATCACCCGGGCGGGCGACGAGGACCTGAGACGGCTGCTCGTGATCGGGGCTACGGCGGCGATCCCGCAGGCCAGCCGCGGACGCGGTTATCACTCGCGCTGGCTGCTGGGGCTGGACAAGCGGAAGCCGCCGCCGCGTGCAGCGGCGGCGCTTGCCACAAAGGGGGCGGGCATCGCCTGGGAGCTG
>NZ_VKHP01000716.1 GCF_010811875.1 Bradyrhizobium uaiense | reverse complement strand
AGGTGAAGCTGATGGCGCCGCAACTGGTGAAGCCCTACGTTTCGCGGAACAAGAACGACTGGCGGGATGCGGAAGGCCTGTGTGAGGCGATGAGCCGGCCGAGGATGCGGTTCGTACCGGTGAAGAGGGCCGAGCAGCAGGCCGCATTGATGCTGACGGGGATCCGCGACGGATTGATCGCCCGGCGCACCCAGCTGACCAATACGATCCGCGGCCATGCGGCGGAGGTTGGCCTGATTGCGCCCAAGGGACTGG
>NZ_VKHP01000715.1 GCF_010811875.1 Bradyrhizobium uaiense | reverse complement strand
CGCCGCGCTGGTCGACGCCGACCGCCATCGGCAGCTTGCCGTCGTCGGCCTTCGGCAGCCCGAGCCGGGCGCGCATGTCGACCACGGTGACGATGCGGCCGCGCAGATTGAGCACGCCGGCGATCTCACTGGAGGCCAGCGGCACCCGCGTCAGCCGCTCCGGCATGAACACGTCCTGCACCCGCGAGATCGGCAAGCCGAACAGCTGGCCGCCGATCACGGCGGTGACGTATTCGGCCATCGCGCCTTCACTGG
>NZ_VKHP01000714.1 GCF_010811875.1 Bradyrhizobium uaiense | reverse complement strand
GGCATCACTGTTCGTAACGACACCGGCGTGCAGGAGGGCGGCGAGATCTCGATCTATTACGATCCGATGATGGCCAAGCTCGTCACCCACGCGCCGTCGCGCGCCGCGGCGATCGAGGCGCAGGCGACTGCGCTCGACGCTTTCTATGTCGACGGCATCAGGCACAACATTCCGTTCCTGTCGGCGTTGATGAACCATCCACGCTGGCGCGAGGGCCGGCTCTCGACCGGCTTCATCGCCGAGGAATTCCCCAAG
>NZ_VKHP01000713.1 GCF_010811875.1 Bradyrhizobium uaiense | reverse complement strand
AACACTCGCTCGCCA
Source organism: Bradyrhizobium uaiense (assembly GCF_010811875.1). Classification (GTDB taxonomy): domain Bacteria; phylum Pseudomonadota; class Alphaproteobacteria; order Rhizobiales; family Xanthobacteraceae; genus Bradyrhizobium; species Bradyrhizobium uaiense. The sequence continues at coordinate 240 of NZ_VKHP01000713.1, read as the reverse complement.
TTTGGAGACCGCGCAGGCGATGGTGGCGGAGCTCAAGCGCGAGGTCGAGACCCGCTCCGATGCCAGCAACCAGCGCATCAAGGCGGCCAAGGAGCGAGCGGCGCGTGAACGCCCGAAGCGCCTGAAGGCAGCGCAGGCCGCGCTCGCCGAGATCAAGCGGCAGCGCCAGGCGCGGGAAGACAAGCGCAACAACGGCAAGACGCCGAAGGAGCCGCGCGCCTCGACGACGGACCCCGACGC
>NZ_VKHP01000071.1 GCF_010811875.1 Bradyrhizobium uaiense | reverse complement strand
CCCAGATCTACACCCATGTGGTCGAGATATCGGTGTGGCCGAGCAGGGTCTGCACGATGCGCAGGTCCGCGCCATTGTGCAGCAGATGGCTGGCGAAGGCGTGGCGCAGCACGTGCGGGGAGACCAGCCGTGGCGCCAGGCCGGAGGTGCTCGCGAGCTCCTTCAGGTCGCGCGCGAAATGCTGCCGGGTCAGGTGGCCGCTCTCGCCGGAGGAGGGAAACAGCCATTTCGATGCTGCTGCCTTCTTCGCCTTCGGCTGCATGATTTCCATCGCCGCGAGGTAGTCCGCCATCGCCTGGCGCGAGGCCTCGTTCAGCGGCACCAGCCGCTCCTTGTTGCCCTTGCCGCGCACCACGATCATCCGCGCATCGCGCCGCGCCGCGGTGACCGGCAGCGACACCAACTCGGAGACTCGCAGGCCGGTGGCGTAGAGCACCTCGAGCAGGCAATACAGCCGCAGCGCACGCAGCCGCTGCGCCGGCGAGACGTCGGTCTGGGTCAGCTCCTTGGCGCGGGTCAGCATGCGGTCGACATCCTGGATCGACAGCACCTTGGGCAGGCCGCGGCCGCGCTTCGGGCCGGACAGGATCGCGGCCGGATCGTCGCCGCGGACCCGTTCGTTGAGCAGGAAACGGTAGAGATGCCGCATCGCCGCCAGCCGCCGCGCCACGCTTGTCGACTTGAAGCCTCTGGTATCGAGGTCGGCGAGGTAGCCGCGCAGCGTCTCGGTGTCGGCGCTGGTGAAATCGACGCCGGCACGGGCGAGGTAGTCGGAGAAATCCGTCAGGTCGCGCCGGTAGGCGTCGAGCGTATTGACGCCTGCGCCCTGTTCCGCGGCGAGCATGTCGAGGAACAACGCGGTCAGCTTGGCGTCGGAGGACTTGATGAGAGGCTTGGCGGGAATCTTGGCTGCAGCGGGCATGCCAGAATCATAGCGCCTATTTCTTGAGGAACTTATCCGGCGGGATGGTCACGGTCATTTCCCGCGGTTTCGGGTGCACGAAATTCGCCAGCGCGAAGACGATGCCGTAGCCGATCCCGAAAATCACGGCGACGACCGTCAGGAAGCGGAACAGGCTGGGCATGGAGGCGACTCGGGCAGCGAATTAACCAATGAAATCACCCAACATGTTCCCCGCGCGGTTGCAAGAGTCGCTGGTAACGGTATCGCCGGGGGTAGTATAGGTGGCTCGAATTCTGAACAATTCGTCCCAATATCCGAGCTTTTTGATGTCCGACGCAGCCGTCCCGGCACAAGCCAACCCGACCCTGGAGGCCGATATCGCGGCCGCGCTGGGGACGCGGTCGATCGTGCTGGTCGGCATGATGGGAGCCGGCAAGTCGACCATCGGCCGGCGGTTGGCGGCGCGGCTCAAGCTGCCGTTCACCGATGCCGATACCGAGATCGAGACCGCGGCGGTCATGACCATCCCGGAGATCTTCGAGACCCACGGCGAGCCTTATTTTCGCGACGGCGAGGCCCGGGTGATCGCCCGCATCCTCGACAATGGCCCGGTCGTGCTGGCGACCGGCGGCGGCGCCTTCATGCGCGAGGAGACCCGCAACCGGATCCGCGACCGCGCGATCTCGATCTGGCTCAAGGCCGACAGTGATATCATCATGCGGCGGGTCCGCCGCCGCGCCGATCGTCCGCTGCTGCAGACCGCCGACCCCGAGGCGACCGTCAACCGGCTGCTCAGCGAGCGCGAGCTGGTCTACCAGAACGCCGATCTGACGATCGCCTCGCGCGACGTGCCGCACGACCGCATCGTCGACGAATGCCTCGAGGCCCTGCATGCGCATCTGTGCGGCGTGCGTTCGGCCGGCGAGCCACCAAATGATGGATTGAACGCGACCTCATGACTGCGCCCCTGAAACACTCCGCCTCCATTACCGTCGATGTCGCACTCGGCGACCGCGCCTATGACATCGTCATCGGCCGCGACGTGCTGCAGTCCTTGGGAGAGCGTGTCGCGGCGCTGCGACCCGGTGTGCGGACCGCCATCGTCACCGACCGTACGGTCGCCAGGCACTGGCTGGAGCCGGCCGAGGCGTCGCTCGCTGCCGCCGGCGTACCGACGTCGCGGATCGTCGTCGAGGAAGGCGAGGGCTCGAAGAGCTACGCCACGCTGACGCAGGTCAGCGAAGCGCTGATCGCGGCGAAGATCGAGCGCAACGATCTGGTGATCGCGCTCGGCGGCGGCGTGGTCGGCGACCTCGCCGGCTTCGCGGCAGCGATCCTGCGGCGCGGCGTCGATTTCGTGCAGGTGCCGACCTCGCTGCTGGCGCAGGTCGATTCCTCCGTCGGCGGCAAGACCGGCATCAACTCGCCGCAGGGCAAGAACCTGATCGGCGCATTCCACCAGCCGGTGCTGGTCATCGCCGACACCTCGGTGCTCGACACGCTGTCGCCGCGCCAGTTCCGCGCCGGCTACGCCGAGGTCGCGAAATACGGAATTCTCGGCGATGAGGCTTTCTTCGCCTGGCTCGAGCAGAACCACGCCGACATCTTCGCGGGCGGCGCCGGGCGCGAGCATGCGATCGCAACCTCCTGCCGTGCCAAGGCCGGCGTCGTTTCCCGCGACGAGCGCGAGACCGGCGAGCGCGCGCTGCTCAATCTCGGGCACACTTTCGGCCATGCGCTGGAAGCCGCGACCGGCTTCTCGGATCGCCTGTTCCACGGCGAGGGCGTCTCGGTCGGCATGGTGCTGGCGGCGGAGTTCTCGGCGCAGCTCGGCATGATTTCGTCCGACGATGCGGCCCGCATCGCGCGTCATCTTTCCGCGGTAGGATTGCCGACACGTCTGCAGGACATCGCAGGCTTCACGCAGGAAGGCCTCGCCGATGCCGACGCATTGCTGGCGCTGATGGCGCAGGACAAGAAGGTCAAGCGCGGCAAGCTCACCTTCATCCTGCTGGAGGCGGTCGGCCGCGCGGTGATTGCCAACAATGTCGAGCCACAGCTGGTGCGCGACTTCCTGCAAGCCAAGCTGAAGGCCTAAAGCCACGGATCATTTCAGTGGGATGGTTGACCTTCTCGATCGTGCTGCTCTGTCTGCTCGTCTCCGCGTTCTTCTCGGCGAGTGAGACGGCGCTGACCGGCGCCTCGCGCGCCAGCATGCTGCGCCTGTCGAAGCAGGGCAACGGCGAGGCGACCGTCGTGTCCAGCCTGATCGCGATGCGCGAGCGGATGATCGGCGCGCTGCTGCTCGGCAACAACATCGCCAATATCGGTGCTTCCGCGCTCGCGACCGGCATCTTCACCGCCTGGTTCGGCGATGTCGGCGTGCTTTATGCCACCGGCGTCATGACGGTGCTGGTGGTGATCTTCGCGGAGGTGCTGCCCAAGACCGTCGCAATCAATGCGCCGGACCGGGTGTCGCTCCTGGTGGCGCGGCCGATGCGGCTGACCGTGTTCGTGCTCGGTCCGCTCCTGACCGTCATCGAAGCCATCGTCCGGGCCTTGCTGCGGCTGCTCGGAATCAAGATGGGGGCCTATCAGGCCATCCTGTCGCCGACCGAGCGTCTGCGCGGCGCGGTCGATCTGCTGCACCACGAGGGCAAGGTCGAGAAGCAGGACCGCGACATGCTCGGCGGGTTGCTGGACCTCAGTGAGCTCCAGGTCTCAGACGTGATGGTCCATCGCACCGAGATGACGATGGTCAACGCCGACCTGCCGCCCGAGGAGCTGGTGCGCGAGGTGCTAGCCAGCGAATACACCCGCATCCCGCTGTGGCGGGAGAAGCCGGAGAACATCGTCGGCGTGCTGCATGCCAAGGACCTACTGCGCGCGATCCGCGCCAATGAGGGCGACATGTCCGCGATCGATGCCTCCGCGATCGCGCTGCCGCCGTGGTTCGTGCCGGAGATGCGTCCGGTCTCCGAACAGCTGAAGGCGTTCCGCCGCCGCAAGACCCACTTCGCCCTGGTGGTCGACGAGTACGGCGAGGTCGAAGGCATGGTGACGCTGGAGGATATTCTGGAGGAGATCGTCGGCGACATCTCCGACGAGCACGACGTCGTCGTTGCCGGCGTGCGCGCGCAGCCGGACGGCTCGGTCGTGGTCGACGGCTCGGTGCCGATCCGCGATCTCAATCGCGCAATGGACTGGCACCTGCCGGACGAGGAGGCGACCACGGTCGCCGGCCTCGTGATCCACGAGGCGCGCTCGATCCCGGAGCGCGGCCAGAGCTTCACCTTCCACGGCTTCCGTTTTCGCGTGCTCCGCCGCGAGCGCAACCGCATCACCGCGCTGCGCATCGTCGCCGTGCCGCGCGAGGCCGAGTTGGAGGAGAAGAAGCCGAAGCGAGCGGGGACAGCGTTCTAGTTGGAGCTGGCTAGGCTGCCGGTACCGTCCCCCCCGCGCAACGGCTTCGCCGTTGTCGCTGGAGGAGCGCGCATCGCGCGCGTCTCGAAGGGTCGACGGCCCAGCCGGTGGCCGTGCATCCTTCGAGACGCGCTACGCGCTCCTCAGGATGACGGGACTGGTAGTCTGCCAGAAGCTACTCGATATCGATCGAGATGCCCGACAGCTTCCACGCGCCGTCGGAGGGGATGAAGCCGAGCTGATACTTCACCTGCTTGGGCGTGGTGTCGAAATGGCCCTTCAGCCGCAACACGCCCTTGTCGTCGATCTTGGCGTCCTCATCGAGCACGATCGGCTTGGCCACCACGGCGTCGAACACGGCGTGCTTGTCGACCAGATCCTTGAAGATGGTCCGCAGCTTGTCGGGTGGAAACTGGTCGCGGAACGGCTTTGAGATCTTGGCGTGGAACACGGTGAAATTGTTCGCGGCCACGGCGTCGTTGAGCGAGACCAGGATGCTCTTGATCAGCACCTCCTGGACGAACGGGCTCGGCATATCCAGCGCCAAGGCCGGGCGCATCGCACAGATCAGGAGCAGGCCGGCGGCGGTGACAATCGACCGGAAACGTGGCCAGCAAGAGATCATCAACGGCCCCATCTAAAGCGCGGAGGTGCTATTCTCATAACGGAAAACCGCCGCTTCGTCTTGAGGCAAGCCCGGACTAGCGCGGCTTTTCCCCGGGGCCGTGTGCATGGATCGCCAGCGCATGCACCGAGCCGGCGAGTTCCTGCGCCAGCGTCGCATTTATCATGCGATGACGTTCGATCCGGCTCTTCCCTTCGAAGGCCGGAGACACAATATATACCCTGAAATGTGTCTCGCCGCCGGGCCTGTGGCCGGCGTGGCCCTCATGCAGGTGTGACTCGTCGACGACGTCGAGGCTTTCGGGCAAGAAAGCTTCACGCAACTTGTTTATGATAGCGTCTTTGGTGCTCATGGCGGCGGAGTTAGGTCCGCGACAGCTTTTCGTCAATGGTGCAAGCGGGAAACGAGGTCTGCGCAATGTCAAGACTTGAAGAATTGTGCATTGCGTAGTCAAAGAGAACATGGCCATCGATTCATCTAAATTCTTCGACTCCATTCGCATCAAGCCGACCAAGGTGAGTGCGAAGCGCCAGGCGCAAGCCGGCGAGCAGGCTGTCGCCTGCGAGTGGGCGGGTTGCCAGAACAAGGGCGCGCATCGCGCTCCGAAGGGCCGCGAGAATTCGCGCGAGTATTGGCACTTCTGCCTCGATCACGTCCGCGAGTACAACCAGTCCTACAATTTCTTCCAGGGCATGAATCCTGACGACGTCGCGCGCTACCAGAAGGACGCGCTGACCGGCCACCGTCCGACCTGGAAGATGGGTGCCAACAACGGCAAGAAGGAGAGTGGTCTCGATGCCGCCTCCGATCCGTTCCACGTGTTCTCCGAACTCAACGGCCGCGGCCGCTGGCGCCCGGGTCCAGGCGGCGCGGAGCCCAAGCCCGAGACGCGCAAGGTTATGAACGCCGAGCGCAAGGCGCTGCTGGTGATGGGGCTCGGCGCCGGGGCGACGCTGGAAGACGTCAAGGCCAAGTACAAGGCGCTGGTCAAGCAGCACCATCCCGACGCCAACGGCGGCGACCGCTCCACCGAGGATCGCCTGATCGAGATCATCAAGGCGTATAATTATCTGAAGACCGTGGTGCGCGAAGCGTAAGTCGTCCGCGCGCCTGGCTTCCACCTCCCCTTGAAAAGGGGGAGGTCGCTTTGCTCGCAGAGCAAAGCGGGTGGGGATCTACTCTCTCCGCGAACACCGTCGTCTGCGGCTGACCCCCATCCCGACCTTCCCCCTTTCAGGGGGAAGGAGAAAAGTCTCGTAGCCCGGATGAAGCGCAGCGCAATCCGGGGCTCCTCCCTCCGCGGTCACACCGTTCCCGGATTTCGCTTCGCTCCACCCGGGCTACGGTCAGCTCTCAGTCCTTCGGCACCGCCCCGACATACGACGAACTCGGCCGGATCAGTCGGCCGGTGCGCCGCTGCTCGAGCGCGTGCGCGGTCCAGCCGGCGGCGCGTGCCACGGCGAAGATCGGCGTGAAGGCCTGCCGCGGGATCTCCAGTCCGTCGAGCAGGATCGCGGTGAAGAACTCCACATTGGTCTCGAGCGGCCGCTCCGGATTCTTCTTGCGCAGCGCTGCGCGGATGTAGGCCTCGACCTCGCCGGCAAACGGCAGGTCGGCGCCGCTGGCCTCCAGGCGCTCGATCGCAACCTTGAGCACGTCGGCGCGCGGGTCGCGCACGCGATAGACGCGATGGCCGAACCCCATCAGCCGCTCGCCATGTGCGAGCGCGCCGTCAACCCAGGGCTTGATGCGCTCGCGCGTGCCGATCGCATCCAGCATCTCGAGCACCGGCTCCGGCGCGCCGCCATGCAGCGGGCCGGTCAACGCGCAGTAGCCGCCGGTGATCGCCGCAAACAGATCGGCCTGGGTCGAGGCGATCACCCGCGTGGTGAAGGTCGACGCGTTCATGCCGTGATCGCAGACGGTGACGAAATAGGCGTCAAGTGCGGCGACCTCGCGCGGCTCGGCCTTGCGGCCCCGCAGCATCCGCAGCGTGTCGGCGGCGTGGCTGGCGTTCGGGTCCGGCGCGATCGGGGCATGTCCCTTGGCGTTCTGCACCAGGGCGCCCGCGATCACCGGGAAGGCGCCGACAATGGTCGCCTCGTGCTCCAGCCCGCTCTCGGCGCGCAGGCCTGCGATTGCGGCCCGGAAGCCGTCGACGATCGACATGCCGTGCGTCGCCGGCAGCAGGTCCGGCAGCCGCGCAAAGGCGCGTTCGCGGGCGGCGCCGAGGCTGGCGCGGACATTGGCTTCGCTCAGCGACTTGCCGGTGGCGCCGTTCCACAGCCGCGTCGTGACGGCCTCGAAGCTCGACTTGCCTGCGAGGTTGGCGACGTGCTCGCCGGCGATGATCAACTCGCCGCGCTCGCCGTCGACATGGCTCAACACGGTCTCGGCGGCGGGTACGCCGTCCAGACCGATCTGGCTCTTGGTGAGAATCATGTTCATGGCCCGATCTCCTTGCTTCACCCCTTCAAGGTCGGGCCTCTCGACGAGTTGATCAATCTTGATTATATCAATCAATATGAAAAAATCCGCCGAGCTTTACCTCTCCGCTCGCGAAGCCGCCGCCGAGCTCGCGATCTCGCCGGCGACCCTCTACGCCTATGTCAGCCGCGGCCTGATCCGCTCGGAGCCGTCGCCGGATTCGCGCAGCCATCGCTACCGTGCCGAGGACATCAGGGGTTTGAAGGAGCGCCGCGTACCGTCGCCGGAGCCGCGCGGGCTCCGAAACTTCGATGCGGACTTGCCGGTGATGGATTCGGCGATCGCAACAATCACCGAGCAGGGCCCGATCTATCGCGGCGTGAACTGCGTCGATCTCGCCCAACGCGATACGTTGGAGCACACCGCGACACTGCTGTGGGATGTCACCGGCGTCGATCCGTTCGCGCCGGACAATTGTCCGCACGTCTCGGATGAGATGCGCGCGATCGCGGAAGCCGCGCGCCGCGCCCAGCCGATCGACCGGACGGTCGCGGTGTTTGCGCTGGCGGCAAGTGCCGATCCCGGCGCCTTCACCCGCGCGCCCGATGGCCGCGCGATGGTCGGCGGCCGCATCCTGCGGCTGCTGGTCGCGACCATGTTGAATGCTGTGCCATCGGCAGAGCCGCTGCATGAGCAGGTGGCGCGGGTCTGGACGCCTGACAACAAGCATGCGCCGGACCTTATTCGCCGCGCGCTGGTGCTGCTGGCCGATCATGAATTGAATGCGTCCACCTTCACCGTGCGCTGCGCGGCATCGACCGGGCTCAACCTGTACGACGCCGTGATCGCGGGTCTCGTCGCGCTGAAAGGGCCGATGCATGGCGGCGCCGGCGTGCTCGCCTCGCGCCTGGTCAGGACCATGATCGACAATGACGTCGCGCCTGTGGTCCGCGAGCGGGTTGCGCTCGGCGAGCGCTTCGCCGGCTTCGGGCACGGCGTCTACAAGAAAGGCGATCCACGGGCGATCTCGCTGCTCGAGGCCCTGACGCGCGCCGGTGCGCCGCGCAAATTCACCAGGGAAGTGCCTGATAGAATCGCGGAGGCGACCGGCGAGTTCGTCAACATCGATTACGCGCTGGCGGTGCTGGTGCATGCGCTGCGGATGCCGGCGGGGAGCGAGCTGGCGCTGTTCGCCATGGCCCGCAGCGTCGGCTGGATCGCGCATGCCAGCGAGCAGCTTCAGCTCGGCAAGCTGATCAGGCCTCGCGCCCGCTATGTCGGCCCGGCACCCGGGCGGGCCGGTTCGACCAATAGTATTTAGCTTTTATTCTGCCGGTTTGGATGGTTCGATCAGGCCGCCGCCATGCCGGCGCCGGATGGTCCAGATCGCCAGCGCGAGGATGACGGCGCCGCCTGCCACCGCAAACATCCAGAGATGCTTGCCGACATGCTGATGATGCGGCAGGCCGGCATAGTCGTGCAGCGCCGTGACCGCGAGCACACCGGGCAGCACATGCGCCGGCGCCCAGAGCAGGATCGCAGGGATGTTGACCGCGTAGAACCGCGCCGGCGGCATGTCGAGCGCGCCGGCCGTGATCGGCACGAAGGCGCGGATCGGCGGCACGAAGCGGGCGAAGAACACCGCGAGCACGCCCCAGCGGTTGAAGAAGGCCTCGCTCTGCGCGACCACGCGCGGGTAGTTGGAGAGCGGCCAGGCCGACAGGATCTCGCGCTGGCTGCGGTGGCCGATCATGTAGGCGGTGCCGTCGCCGAGCATCGCGCCGGCGGCCGCGGCGGCCAGCACCGGCACGAGCTTCAATTCGCCGCCCGGCACCAGCGCACTCAGCGCCAGGATGATGGTCGAGCCCGGCACCAGGGAGCCGACCATCGGCACGGCTTCCAGCAGGGCGGCCAGAAACAGCGTCAGATAGGCGAGCCAGGCATGGGCCGAAACGAACGCAATCAATGGGTCAAGGAATGAAGTCACAGAATCCCTTGGGCAGTGGTGAAACAGGTCCGAGAGCTAACAACTCCCCGCCGTGGTGAAAAGTGCCCCGGACTGGCAGGCCGCCGTGGCGCTGCGGCAAAAGTACGGCGGGATTTGCAGAGCAGCCTTCCAAAAACCGAGTTTCGCTCTTATCTTTATGATAGAACAACGGAACTTTGATTTACCCGCGGGCTTCTGCCGGCCGTTGCTCTCTGCTAGGCTTGTGCGAAGCACCCCATCCGCAGCCAAACGATTAATCTGGTTTCGGGAACGCCCGGGACCTCGGAGGATGAATGACGACCGCCGTCCAGACCAAAGCTCAAGAACCCGTCGGCTTGCCCGACATGAAGGTGTCGGTCCGGCAGGTCTTCGGGATCGATAGCGACCTGGAAGTTCCCGCCTATTCCGAAGTCGATCCGCACGTGCCGGAAGTCGACAGCGACTACCGCTTCGACCGCGCCACCACGCTCGCGATCCTCGCCGGCTTCGCCAAGAACCGCCGCGTGATGGTCACCGGCTATCACGGCACCGGCAAATCGACGCACATCGAGCAGGTTGCGGCCCGCCTCAACTGGCCCTGCGTGCGCGTCAACCTCGACAGCCACATCAGCCGTATCGATCTGGTCGGCAAGGATGCGATCGTGGTCAAGGAAGGCAAGCAGGTCACTGAATTCCGTGACGGCATCCTGCCCTGGGCGCTGCAGCACAACATCGCGCTGGTGTTCGACGAATACGACGCCGGCCGCCCGGACGTGATGTTCGTGATCCAGCGCGTGCTGGAAGTCTCCGGCCGCCTGACGCTGCTCGACCAGAACAAGGTGATCAAGCCGCATCCGGCGTTCCGCCTGTTCTCGACCGCCAACACGGTCGGCCTCGGCGATACGTCGGGCCTCTATCACGGCACCCAGCAGATCAACCAGGGCCAGATGGACCGCTGGTCGATCGTCACCACGCTGAACTACCTCGCCCATGACGAGGAAGTGGAGATCGTGCTGGCGAAGGCGCGCCACTACCGCACGCAGGAAGGCCGCGACATCGTCAACAAGATGGTGCGGCTTGCCGATCTCACCCGTAACGCGTTCGCCAATGGCGACCTGTCGACGGTGATGAGCCCGCGCACGGTGATCACCTGGGCCGAGAACGCCGACATCTTCAGCGACATCGGCTTCGCGTTCCGCGTCACCTTCCTCAACAAGTGTGACGAGCTGGAGCGGCCGCTGGTCGCCGAGTTCTACCAGCGCTGCTTCAACGTCGAGTTGCCGGAATCCTCGGTCAACGTGGCGCTCAGCTAGTCCATGCCGAAAATCTCCGTCGAGCGCACAGTCACACAGACGAAGAAGGCGGTGCTCGGCGGATTGCTCCGCTACAACAACGAGAAGATGGGGAAGCAGAAGTACAAGCGCTTCGCCATCTCGCTGCGGCAAGGCGACGAGATCGTCGGCGGCATCGTCGGCGAGGTCTGGACCGCGGTGTTGTTCATCCAGCTGTTCTGGATGGAGCAGAAGTTTCGCAACAAGGGCTTTGGCGCGAAGCTGATCAAGGCAATCGAAGACGAGGCGCGGCGCTTCGGGGCCACGCAATCCTATCTGGATACGATGAGCTTCCAGGCGCCGGGCTTCTACCGCGCCAATGGATATAAAGAATTCGGTTCGATTGAGGGGTATCCCGGTGGCGTAACGCGCCATTGGTTTACGAAATCGCTATGACAGCCTCCAACATCAAATTCCGTCCCGGATCGAAGGAAGCGCCGACCGAGCCGTTCAAGCGCTCGGTGTCGGCGTGCCTGAAGGCGATCGCCAAGAAGCCGGAGCTCGAAGTCAGCTTCGCCGCGGAGCGCCCCGGGCTCGCGCCCGGCAAGGCGCGGCTGCCGGAGCCGGCGCGCAAGATGACCAAGCGCGACGCGGCGATCGTGCGCGGCCATGCCGATTCGATCGCGCTCAAGATCGCCTGTCACGATCCCAAGGTGCATCGCAAGCTGATGCCGGGTAATCCGCAGGCGCGCGGCGTGTTTGAGGCGGTCGAGCAGGCGCGCGTCGAGGCGCTCGGCTCGCGACGGATGGCGGGCGTCGCGAAGAACCTCACCGCGATGCTCGACGATCATTTCCATCGCGGCAAGTACGACGAGATCACCGATCGCGCCGACGCGCCGCTGTCCGATGCGCTGGCGATGCTGGTGCGCGAGCGCCTCACCGGCATGGCTCCGCCCGCTGCCGCAAAGAAGATGGTCGATCTCTGGCGTCCGACGCTGGAGGACAAGATCGGCTCGCGGCTCGACCAGCTCAGCCGTTTTGCCGAGGACCAGGCCCGGTTCGGCGACCTCGTCCACGATCTGCTGTCGGCGCTCGATCTCGGCGACGACCGCAACATGGATTCCGATGACGACGAGGATCAGGACGAGAACCAGGACGGCGAGAGCGATCAGTCCGGTGCCGAAGGCTCGCCGGATTCCGACGCCGCGCAGGAGATGAGCGCCGACCAGGCCCAGACCACCGCGGACGAAATGAGCGAAAGCGCGATGGAGAGCGCACAGGCCTCTACGTCGGACACGTTCGACGACGGCGAGCTCGGTGACGACGAGACGCCGGGCGAGGCGACCCGGCCGAATTCACGCGGCCAGAACGAGCCGCGCGGTCCGGAATATCACGCCTTCGCGCCGAAGTTCGACGAGGTGGTCGCAGCCGAGGATCTCTGCGATCACGACGAGCTCGAGCGGCTGCGTTCCTATCTCGACAAGCAGCTCGCGCATCTGCAGGGCATCGTGGCGCGGCTCGCCAACCGTCTGCAGCGCCGCCTGATGGCGCAGCAGAACCGCGCCTGGGATTTCGATCTCGAGGAGGGCATCCTCGATCCGGCGCGGCTGTCGCGTGTCGTCACCGATCCCTATCACCCGCTGTCCTTCATGCATGAGAAGGAGGCGACCTTCCGCGACACCGTCGTGACGCTGCTGCTGGATAATTCCGGCTCGATGCGCGGCCGTCCGATCACGGTCGCTGCCACCTGCGCCGACATCCTGGCGCGCACGCTGGAGCGTTGCGGCGTCAAGGTCGAGATCCTGGGCTTCACTACCCGCGCCTGGAAGGGCGGGCAGTCGCGCGAGGCGTGGCTTGCCGCCGGCAAGCCGGCCAATCCTGGCCGTCTCAACGATCTCAGGCACATCATCTACAAGTCGGCCGACGCACCGTGGCGGCGCGCGCGGAAAAATCTCGGCCTGATGATGCGCGAGGGCCTGCTCAAGGAAAACATCGACGGCGAGGCGCTCGACTGGGCGCACAAGCGTCTGCTTGGGCGTCCCGAGCAGCGCCGCATCCTGATGATGATCTCCGACGGCGCGCCGGTCGACGATTCCACGCTGTCGGTCAATCCCGGCAACTATCTCGAGCGGCATCTGCGCCACATCATCGAAGAGATCGAGACCCGCTCGCCGGTCGAGCTGATCGCGATCGGCATCGGTCATGACGTCACGCGCTACTATCGCCGCGCCGTCACCATCGTGGATGCCGAAGAGCTTGGCGGCGCGATCACCGAGAAGCTCGCCGAACTGTTCAGCGAGACCCACGGCTCGGCGCCCGCACCGGGCACCCGGCGCCGCCTCCACTCGTGAGACATGCGCTCACCCGTTAGCCGCCGCCATGTCCTTAGGGATGTGGCGGCGGGGCTGTCGGCCGCCGCCTTGCCGCGTCTCGCGCAAGCGCAGAGCGCCGCGCAGCCGCCGGCGGCGCCGCGCCCGGCCGCCAAGCCGAATCCTTATCGGGTCAATGAACCCGTCTCGATCGAGGTCAATGCCCGGCCGCTGCCGTCGTTCGATATCCGAGATCGCGCACGCGTGCGGTTCGGCGCGCTGGAGTATCGCAGTGGCCTGATCCTGACCTCGTCCTTCTCCGGCTTCGGCGGTCTCTCCGCGCTGCGGCTCGATGCCAAGGGCGAACGCTTCATCGCGGTCAGCGACCAGGGCAGCTGGTTCACCGGCCGCATCGTCTATCGCGGCCGCGAAATGGCCGGGCTCGACGATGTCGAGGCGGCGCCGCTGCTTGGCGCCGACGGCAAGCCGATCACCGCGACCCGCGGCTGGTACGATTCGGAATCGCTCGCGCTCGACGGCTCGTTCGCTTACGTCGGGCTCGAACGGGTCAATCAGGTGCTACGCTACGATTTCGCCAAGGGCTTCACCCGCTCGCGCGGCGAGGTGGTGCCGCTGCCGCCGGCGGCGCGCAAGCTTCCTCTCAACAAGGGGCTGGAGGCGCTGGTCTTCGTGCCCAAGGTCATGGCCAAGGGGCAGGCGCTTGCCGGTACGCTGATCGCGTTCTCGGAACGCGGACTCGATGCGAGCGGCAATCTGATCGCCTTCCTGGTCGGCGGCAAGACGCCGGGCCAGTTCAGCGTCCGCCGCACCGACAGTTTCGACATCAGCGACGCGGTGCTGCTGCCGTCGGGCGATCTGTTGATCCTGGAGCGGAAATTCTCCTGGCTGGGCGGCGTCGGGATCCGCATCCGCCGCCTTGCGCTGTCCGACATCGCGCCCGGTGCCGTCGTCGATGGCCCTGCGATCTTCAACGCCGACCTCGGCAACGAAATCGACAACATGGAAGGTATCGACGCCCATGTCACTGATGAGGGCGAGACCGTGCTGACCATGATCTCCGACGACAATTTCTCGCTGATCCAGCGCAATCTGCTGCTGCAATTCACCCTGGTCGAGTGAGACGCCGCCGAGGGGCGCCGTTAGAGCATTGCTGATCTGCGTTCCGGCCTGCGGGGCATCCAGGGCGGTTGGTGATCGACTGGGCGGCCTCTATCTTATGGTGGCCCTTTCCCCGATCCCGGACATCCCTCGCATGAGCACCCTGTTTTCTCCGATCGAACTGCGCGGCCTCCAGCTCTCCAACCGGATCATGGTCGCGCCGATGTGCCAATATTCGGCGATCGACGGCTCCGCCAATGATTGGCACTTCACCCACATCAACATGCTGGCGCTGTCGGGCGCGGCGATGTTCTGCATCGAGGCGACGCATGTGGAGGATATCGGGCGGATCACGCCGGGCTGCCTCGGCCTCTACAGCGATGCCAACGAGGCGGCGTTGAAGCCGATCCTGGCCTCGGTGCGCAAGCATTCGAAGGCGGCGGTAGCGATGCAACTCGCCCATGCCGGTCGCAAGGCTTCGAGCCAGCGTCCCTGGGAGGGCGGGCAATTGATCCCGATTGCCGACGGTGGCTGGCAGACGGTTGGACCATCTGCGGTCCCGCACAAGGAAGGCGAGGCGGCGCCGGCGGCGCTCGACGACGCCGGGCTGAAGCGCATTCGCGAGGCCTTTGTCGCGTCGGCCAAGCGCGCCGACCGGCTCGGCATCGACGCGCTCGAACTGCACAGCGCGCACGGTTATCTCCTGCACCAGTTCCTGTCGCCGCTCGCCAACAAGCGCACCGATCGCTACGGCGGCTCGCTCGAGAACCGGATGCGGTTTCCGCTGGAAGTGTTTGACGCCGTTCGCGCGGCATTTCCGGACCGCAAGCCGGTCGGCGTCCGGGTGTCCGCGACCGACTGGGTCGAGGGCGCCTGGGACGTCGCGCAGACCATCGAGTTCACGAAGGAGTTGAAGAAGCGCGGCGTCGACTGGATGGACGTCTCGTCCGGCGGCGTCTCGGCGCTGCAGAAGATTCCGCTCGGGCCGGGCTACCAGGTGCCGGCGGCGCAGGCGGTGCGGGAGGCGACCGGCGTCACCACCATGGCGGTCGGCCTGATCACGGAAGCGAAACAGGCGGAAGAGATCGTCGCATCAGGGAAGGCCGACATGGTCGCGCTCGCCCGCGGCATGCTCTACGACCCGCGCTGGGGCTGGCACGCCGCCGCCGAGCTCGGCGGTGAGGTCAGCGCGCCGCCGCAATATTGGCGCTCGCAGCCCTCAACGCAGAAGCAGCTGTTCGGCAAGACCACGTTCGGAGCGCGCTGACGCTCCGCCTCGCCGGCCTGGTTTGCGGAGGTCAATGCATGGCGGGCCCGAACCAGCGCGCGAGCGCGGCGTCGAGGCCCGTCGTGTCGGCGTCGTCCGACGCCCAGGCGATACAGGCATCCGGACGGATCAGCAGCGAGGGGCCGCTGCGTCGTGGCACGCACCGGACAAAGATGTCCCACCGAGCTGCGATTGCTGACGCAGCGCCACCCGTTGCATCGACCAGAACGGCCTTGCCGTCCTCCATCTGATCGAACAGGGTGGTCTTCACGTCGTCGTCGCCGAGAGCGAGATTGCCAGAGAGCCGGCCGACCGATGGATGATCGTCGCCGAGATCGTAACGAATCCGGATGCCGCTGATCATTTCGCCGAAGTATCGAGTGCCTTCGTCGAGGCTCATCAGGTCAGCGACGATCTCGCGCAGCGCGTCGGTCATGACGTCAGGCCGCATCAATGCGACTTGAGCGCGGGTGTTGGCGAGCACCCTTGCCGCGATCGGGTGCCGTTCTTCCGTGTAGCTGTCGAGCAGGCTTTCAGGCATGCGATCGCAGACGACTGCCGCAAGCTTCCAGCCGAGATTGGCCGCATCGAGCAGGCCGAGATTCAAGCCTTGCCCGCCGAACGGCGAATGCACATGCGCCGCGTCGCCCGCCAGCAGCACGCGGCCCCTGCGATAGCTGTCGGCCTGTCGCGCATTGTCGCTGAAGCGCGTGGCGGTCTTGACCGCGGTGACGCGGACGTCGGCGCCGCTGATCCGGCGCAGGGTGGTCTCGATCTCCTCGCGCGTCACGGGCGCGCCGCGATCGGCGGGCGGTCCGTCGAACTCGGCCATGAACACCCGGCCGGGAATCGGTCCATACGCCATCATGCCGACGGGCGTCCGCCGCCAACCCACTGGCAGCAGACGATCCGGATGATCGAGGTCGACGATAGCCTGGTGTCCGGTGAGGGTCGGCTCGGTGCCGGGAAAGGCGAAGCCCGCGCGTTTGCGCACGGCGCTGCGTCCGCCGTCGCAGCCGACCAGATAGGTTGAGCGCAACTCGACATCACCGGATGCGCCCTCAGCCCGCGTCACGACGCCGTCGCGGTCATCCCTGAAATCGATCAGTTCGCAGCCGCGCCTGATCTCGATGCCGAGTGCATGGGCGCGCTCGCCGAGCATTCGTTCGAGCGCCTGCTGGGTCACACCGCGCAACCGCCGGTCCGGCTCGCGCTGCCGGGTCTGGTCGATCAGGAAAATGCCGGAGAAGTGACCGCCGAATTTCCTGAACGGCAGTTCGCTCTCGCCGCCCGCACTCTTCATGAGCCTGGACATGCTGTCCGCCATGGTGCGCTCGACGGCATCCATGGCTTCTGCGAGGCCGCGGCGCTCCAGTGCCTCGCCTGCGAGTGCGCCGATCGCGCCGGCCTTGATGGTCTGGTCGGGCGCCGTCAGCCGCTCGATCACGACCACGTCGGCGCCGCCCAGGGTCAATTCGATCGCCAGCAGCAGTCCGGTCGGTCCGGCGCCGACCACAACCACATCCGTTCGTTCACGCGTCAAGCCGTCACCATAAATTTGTATCAAGTACAATATTTTCTATGGTACAAATTCCTGCATGTCAAATCAGGGCGGATTACGCGAGCGGAAGAAGGAGGCGACGCGCCAGGCGATCTCGGACGTCGCCACCGGGCTGTTCCTGGAGCGCGGCTTCGACAATGTTTCGGTGGCCGAAATCGCCGAGTCCGCCGAGGTCTCCCGGATGACGGTGTTCAATTACTTTCCGCGCAAGGAGGACCTGTTCTTCGACCGCGAAGAGGAAAGCCGCCAGATGCTGCGGGCTGCCATTGCCGAACGGCCGGCCGGGGAGGCGCCGATCGCGACCCTGCGCAAGCTGGTGCAAGGCCTGGCGGATCGCGCGCAGCCGTTCGCGAAATTCACCGATGCGACGGCGAAATTCTGGCGCACCGTCGCCGACAGCCCCGCGCTCTCGGCGCGCGCGAGAGAGATGCGTGACGAGTTGATCGACGATCTGGCAACCGTGCTGGCGGGAGCCGTCAGGCGGCCGCTCGCCGATGCCGATGCCCGGCTCGCCGCGTCGATGGTGGTCACGGCGCTGACCGTCGCCTATGCGGAGGGGCTTCGGGAGCACAAGGCCCGCAAGCCGGCCGCATCGGCACGCGAGGCCTTCCTGCAGATCATGGAGCGAAGCTTTTCGGGCGTCGCGACCATGTTGAAGGGAACGCCTTACGCGTAAGTCCCACCCGGGCCGCAAGCGACAAAAGCCATTGTTCTGCCGTAGCCGAGGCAGCTACTCTCTGCGCGCGTGCGGAAGACACGCAACGAACAAAGAGAGGAAACCCATGGAACTCGGATACTTCGCGATGCCGTCGCATCCGCCGGAGTGCGGATTGAAGGAGGGCCACGATTGGGACCTGCAGGTGCTGCGCTGGCTCGACGAGCTCGACTATCAGGAAGCCTGGATCGGCGAGCACCATACCGCGCCGTGGGAGCCGCATCCGTCGCCGGACCTGCTGATCGCGCAGGCGCTGTTGCAGACCAAGAACATCCGCATCGGGCCCGGCGGTTTCCTGCTGCCGTATCATCACCCGGCCGAGCTCGCGAACCGCGTTGCAATGCTCGATCATCTCTCGAGCGGGCGGCTCAACTTCGGCGTCGCGGCCTCAGGCCTGCCGAGCGACTGGGCGATGTTCAATGTCGACGGCATGTCGGGCCAGAACCGCGACATGACCCGCGAGGCGCTTGAGATCATCCTGAAGATGTGGACCGAGCCGGGCCCGTGGACTCATAAAGGCAAGTTCTGGACGGTGACCAAGCCGGACACGATGTTCGATTTCCTCAAACCCCACATCAAGCCGCTACAGGGGCCGCATCCGCCGATCGGCGTCGCGGGGTTGTCGAAGAACTCGGACACGCTCAAGCTCGCCGGCGAGCGCGGCTTCATCCCGATGAGCCTGAACCTCAATCCCGCCTATGTCGGCAGCCATTGGGACTCGGTCGAAGCCGGTGCTGCCAAGACCGGCCGCAAGCCGAGCCGCAAGGACTGGCGGATGGTGCGCGAGGTCTTCGTTGCCGACACCGACGAGGAGGCATGGAGGCTCTCGACCGGCGACATGATGGGCCGGATGATGGGCGAGTATTTCCTGCCGCTGCTCGGCCACTTTGGTTTCAAGGATTATCTGAAGGCGTCACCCGACGTGCCGGACAGCGACGTCACCGTGGAATATTGCGCCCGCAACAACTGGATCGTCGGCTCGCCCGCGACCGTCACCGAGAAGATCGAGAAGATCTACCAGGAGGTCGGCGGCTTCGGCGTGCTGCTGGTGTTCGGTTTCGACTACAAGCACAAGCCCGAAGCCTGGCACAATTCGCTGCGGCTGCTGAAGCAGGAGGTGTTGCCACGGCTGAAGAATCTCGACGCTTCGGTTGGGCGCGCTGCGTAAGCTTGAGCGCGAAGATCACACGGGGCAGCGGCAACGCTGCCCCGTATGTCATTGCGGATAGCTGGTGTCAGGCCGCGCCGAGCCAGAATCGCGTCTCGATTTCCGCCCAGCCCTTCCCGATTCTGCTGCTCAGCCAGGCGTCGCTGCGCTTCAGGCCCTTGTCCTGCTGGCCTTCCGGCGTGTTGCGCCAGGCCTGCCAGCGATACTGGCCGTAGATGCTGACGATGCGCGCGGCGTAGGTCAGCGCCAGCTGCGAATCGCCCTTGATGATGACGAGGTTGTCGTCGTTCTTGGTGCTGGCACGGTCGGAGAAATTGTGCGAGCCGGTCATGACCACCGGATTCTTGCCGGCGGGATCGAGCACGATCACCTTGCTGTGCACGGCGATCATGAACTTGCCGGTGTTCTTGATCTCGCGCTGCCACCAGTCGGCGGTCTTGTCGATGCCGGCGGGGCGGATCACGTCGGCAATCTGCTTGCCCTTGAACACCTGCTGCTGGCCGTTGCCGGCGAGCAGCTGCAGCTGATCCTTCGGACTGTCCTTGCCCTGCGCCGGGAAATTGTTGAGTACCCCGCGCACATAGAGATTCTTGTCCTGCGCTTTGTCCAGGATCGGGCCGAGCAGGCCCTTGTTGCCGGGATTGAGCATCAGGCACACCGCGCCGTGCTCGGCGTCCTCGATCATCTTGGTGGCTTCCTTGAGGTCGCCGCTCTTGGTGGTCGGCGTGAACCAGACGCTGGCGTTCGACTTGCCGATCGTGAACGGCCATTCGTGATCGCCGGCCACGGCCAGCGCCTTCGGCGACTTGCTGCCGTCGGCATAGATCGTCTTCCAATGATCGTGATAGGCCGCCGCGACCTTGTCGTCGGTGATCTCGAGACCGTTGTTGTTCTGGGTGCACAGCCCGGTCCGGGTCCAGTTGGTGCTGCCGGTCCAGACCACCTTCGGCCTCCCGGCACCGTCGCAGAACACCGCGAACTTGTTGTGGGCGTAACGGCTCGGCGCGATCTTGCGGCGGACGATGTCGACGCCGGCCTGCTTCAGCACGCCGGCGTTCTTCTCGGTATCCTTTGCCGTGGCGTCGGACTTGCCGGTGCTGTTGCCGAGCACAACATGGGCGTTGCCCTTCATCGCGGTCAGCGCCGCGATCAATTCAGGATCGTTGAGCTCGTAAAGCGCGACATAGACGTCGACCTTGTTCTTCCTGGCATCGGCCAGCAGGGCGAGCAGGCGGGCGCCAAGCTCTCCCTTGAGGAAGTCGCGGATCTTGTTGCCCTTGATCGAGATCGCCTTGTCCAGCGTCTGGGAGGCTTTGGGCGTGGCGCCGATCGCGCGCGACAGCCATTGGGCCGAGATCGTGCCGCGGTTGAACCATGGCTTCAGCGGACCGGAGGGCGTGGCGGAGACGTAGTCGGTCCATGTCGATGGCGCACTCGCCGCGGGCTTCACCTTGGTGGCGCCGTCCATCAGAACGGGCACCACGCCATAGCGGACCGGCGCATCGGCCGGTGCCAGGAAGTCGGTCCAGTTGGTCTTCTGCACCGGCCATTCAGTGCTCGGCCGATGATCTCCCGCCTTGTGGCCCTGCGCCTGATCCTCGAATCCGACCCAGGTGTCGACCACGGTCGCGCTCTTGCCCTGCTGCTGACGATAGAGCGCAAAGCCGAGACAGTTCGGGATCATTGCCGATACTTCCCAGACCACGAAGATGCCATCGGTGGTTGGGAACGCTTGAATCCTGGAAATCACGGTGATGCCTCCAAATCGCTGGTGAGAAATATCCCGTCGATATGAACCTGGCGCGTCAGCGCCCTCAGGTGGTCCGACGCGTCGTATCGGATCGACTCGGGCGGCCGGCCGCACTCTAGCAAAGGAAGTATGTCATAAAATATACAACCACGACTATCGGCTGGATCACAGATCGATGCCGCAGCACAGCTCGGTGCGGCCGCGGTCCTGGGAGGCCGTGCGAGCGGTGCCTACATCAACCGCACTGTGATCTTCGCCTTGCCCTTGTGATCGCCGTAGAACGATTTGTAGACCCAGGGAAGGCCGATCACTGCCTGGTTGACGTAGAGGAAGATCTCGCCGCTGCGATCGGCGGTGAATCGCGCCTTGTAGACCTGCGGGTCGGTGTTGGGCGCCGGCAGCGGGTCAAGGAAATACTCGTCGACGCCGGTCTCTCCGACCCGTGCGATCAGGCGGAACCATGGCCGGAACAGGATCCGTCGCAGGAAGATCGTGGCGTATCCGCGCCAGCGCTTGTCACCCTCGATGGTCGACGTCCGGTATCCGATCGGCGTAACGGCGCGCCCGGCGTCCTCCCAGGGCTCCGACATCGTGATCGCGATCTCGTACTTGAATCCGGTGCGGACCTTGAGGCCGGTCGGCGCGCAGATCGCGCTGGTATCGAAATCGGCCGCCGCATCCTGCGGGATGCCTTTGTCGACGGCGACCAGCTTGTCGGCCGCGGTCCCCGTGCAGAAGGCGCCCATCGAATCCTCGGCATTGAACAGGAAATGGCTGAGCAGCGTCGCGCCGTACCAGACCATCACGGCCGTCAGCACGAACGGAACGACGTGCCGTTTCCCGACATTGAGGACCCATTGATAGATCGCGCTGGTGCGGAATCGATAGATCGCATCGTGCACGATCCCGGAGAGCGGCACAGGCTTCGCACGGTCACGCCAGATGATCCGCATCCTGTCGCTGACCGTTGCGCTGAGCGAACTGCCGACAGCCATCAGCGCGGCAACGGCGATGATGCCGCCGGCAAACCATTCCGGGTTGCCGGCGTACCAGTCGGTCCACCAATGAAAGGAAGCCGGCAGGAATGATTCGATGAAGCGCACCAGTTCCGAAATCATCCTGAATCGGGAGCTGAACTCGTGCTGCGGGTGCTGGTTGTGGAACAGCCAGAACGCCGCCAGATGCAGCGACGCCGCCAGCGTGGCGAAATAGGCGATCCGCCGCATCCAGACGAAATTCCACAGCTTCTCCTGCGCGGCATAACGTGCCGGCGCGCCGACCGGCGTCTCGAATGTATTGGGGCCCAGCGGCGTGATCTGGCCGTTGCGGGAGACGACCACATAGTTCGGCGGCAGCCCGATCGGGGCGTAGGCATTGGCGCCGCTGTCGATCCGCTCGAACACGCTTTCGTGGATTTTGGGCATCGGCACGCTGACGCCGGCATGGTGATCGTTGCAGAGGTCGGCGACCTTGCGGGGGCCGTATCGATAGTACGAGCCCAGGCCCGCCCGCGAATCATAGAGGCGGCCGTCCTTGTCTTCCGACGATCTGATCGCCTTGATCGCATCGGGATCGGCAATCGGAGCGCTCTTGAACACGAGGCCCTGCTTGACGGCTTCGTCGACCAGCCAGGCCAGCGGCACGAACGCGACGGCATCGTCCGGATAGCCGCCCCCGACATTGGCGTGCATGCCGACGAACCACACCTGGACGAGGTGCTCGCCGTCGATTGTGGTCGGCACCGCCGGTGCGGGCTGTCCCGGCTCCTGCTCGGTCCAAAGCACCGGATGGAAGGTCGTGCGCTCGTCGTCGAGCGCCAGCGCGTGCCGTGCGCACTTGACCTTCGGACTGAGAATCCGGTTCGGCAGTTCGAGCGGCCACACCCAGTTGGAGATGCCGCGCGTCATCTCGTCGATCGGCAGACCATAGGCCGCGACGGTGTCCCAGATGCCGATGAATTCGATCGATGGCACCTGCTTCCGGATAATCTCGGCATAGGGCTTGTTGCCCTTCAGGCGGTCCAGCACCGGCACGAGGATGTAGTCGCGCAGCGCGCGGAAGATCACCTCGATGCGCCAGATCGAGTGGTAGCCCGCGGCCCGGTAGGCGCGATAGGCCTTCACGGCGCCGTCGTGCAATTCGGCTTCGGTGTCCGCAACGATCAGGCCCTGATCGACGATGAGTGCGGCGAGCGTGCGCACCGTGAATGCGCCGCGGCTGAATCCGAACAGGTAGATCTGCGAATCGTTCTGGTGGTCGTAGTTGCGGCAGATGAACTTGTAGGCATCCAGGATATTGCGCTTGAGGCCATAGCCGAACGCGCCGCCGAGCAGCGCAAGCGGAACGAATTTCGATGTGCCGACGCCGTCATCATACTTGGCGGCCTGCGTATTGCCCTGCAAATCCAGCGATTGGAATATTCGCCAGACATTGGTGCGCCAGACGCTGGAAGCGGCATTGCCGGTGCCATCGGACAGGATGATGATCTTGGGACTCGGCATTGCAAGTCGCTCGCTGAAATGAATGAAGCGGTTGGCGCAGTGTAGTAGTAGCGGATTCGATTGCTACCTTGGATCGATATTTAGTCATTCTGTGCCATGACAGCTGTGAACTGGCGCACAAAAGCGTCACGAGGTCGCGGCCATTTGAGAGGTGACGGCTTTCGCGTTGCTGCGAAAAGGCCTAGCCTGATAGCGGCACAATTCATTGATGAGGCACAGCAATGCGCAGCCGCGTCAGAAAATTTGCCCATGTCCTGGAGCGCTTCGGCCTCGCCCTGGCAGGTGCTGCAAGCGGTCTGTTCGTCGCCATCCATGTCGGCTCCAGCGTCTCGGCGCTGACCTCGCAGGCATTCCTGCTCATCATGATGCTGAGCGGCGCGATCGGCTTCTACCTCGGTATCGACACGCCGCCAAAACTCTTCCATCCGAAGGACGCCGCCTCGCTGCGCAAGATCGACGCGGCGGAGCTGCTCAGCGCGGTCGGCACCTTCCTCGCGACGATGGTCGCGTTCTTCTCTGTCGGCGTCGTCGTGCTGCGCAGCGAGCCGGATATCGGCTGGACCGCGGCCATCATGGCGGGCTGGGTGCTCGGCGTTGCGATGCAGATCGTCGCCGGCACGATCGCCCGGGCGCGCGCCTGAGGGCGTTGGAGGGACGCCAGGCTAGGCTCGCTTCGGCGATCGAGATTGATCGCGTTGGCGGGCTGCCCGAACGCAAGTCCTGCACGCAAGTCCTGCACCCGCAGCCGGCCGCAGCCCCCGGGACAGCACAAACCCGGAGCTGGGCCGAAAAAACAGCTACCCCGTTTTGCTCATTTGTTCGCGATCTTGGCGGGGTCCTTGATCGCCTTGAACGTCTCGTGCTCGACGCTGTAGAGCTCGCCGCCGACCTTCTCGACCTTGCGAATGTAGATGTCGTGGATGACATCGCGCGTCTTTGGATCGATCGACATCGGGCCGCGCGGGCTTTCCCAGGCCATGCCCTTCATGGCATCGATCAGTGCGTCACCATTGGTCTTGCCGCCGGTCGCCTTCAACGCCTCGTAGATCAGATGCATGCCGTCATAGGCGCTGACGCTGATGAAGTTCGGACGCGTATTCGCATTGGCCTTGCGGAAGGCTGCGACATAGGCGCGGTTCAGATCGGATGGATGGGCGGCGGAATAGAATCCCGCGGTGATCATGCCGACCATGGCATCGCTCATGCCCGGCAGGTCCTGGTCATCGGCGATGTCGCCGGGGCCGATCAGCTTGATCCCGCTCTTGTCCAGCCCGCGCTCGACAAACTGCTTGGCCAGGATGGCGGCCTGGCTTGCCGGGACGAAAATAAAAAGTGTATCCGGATTGCCGTCCCGCGCACGTTGCAGGAACGGCGCGAAGTCGGGATTGGCCAGCGGCACCTTCATCGCTTCGACGATCGATCCGCCGGCCGCGGTGAAGCTCGCCGAAAAGACCCCGGCCGCTTCATGCCCGGGGGCCCAGTCGGACGCGATGATGGTGGCTCGCTTCGATCCGTTTTTTGCCGCCCACTCCGCCAGCACGCTGGCCTGCTGCGCGTGGGTCCAGCTGGTGCGCACGAAGTAGGGCGACCGCTCGGTCACGATCGACGTGCCCGATACCATGACGACGGTTGCCGTCTTGCTCTCAGTGACCAGTGGCGCGAGAGCCAGCACGCTCGGCGTCAGTCCGCCGCCGAGGATCGCGGCCTTGTCGTTGATGATCAGCTCCTGCGCAAGGCGCTTGGCATTGTCGGGTACGCTGGCGTCGTCCCGGACGATCAGCTCGACCTTGCGGCCGGCGACCATGTCGCCGTGCTGCGCCATGTAGAGCCGCGCCCCGGCGACCGCCTGTTTGCCGACCGGCCCCAGAACGCCGGTCAATGGCATCACCAGCCCGACCTTCACGGTGTCCTGCGCCCAGACATGTCCCGATTGCACCGCCGCGAGCGTCAGAACAACCCCGGTCAACACGGCAAACCGCGTCCTCGACATGGCCAACCTCCCGCGTGCCCGGAAATGACGCCGGGCCGGCTCTCGACTATCGGCTTCGCCGCAGGGAAGTCCTGATCGAGAAGTGACAGAACGACGAATTTCCTGCTAAATTTGCTGGATTGGTGCCGTCTGTGGGCATGGAGTGACCTCTATGGACCCGGCGACTGATTCCGTTTTGGTATTTGATTCATTTGTATTGGACCTTGCCCGCGGCGTTGTGCGCGTGGATGGCGTCGACCTTGATCTCAGGCCGAAGTCATTCGCGGTGCTCCGGCATCTTGCCAGCAATGCCGGGCGGTTGATCTCCAAGCAGGATCTGCACGCGGCAGTCTGGGGCAACGTCGCCGTTTCAGACGACTCGCTCGTCCAATGTGTCCGGGAGCTGCGCCTGAAATTGCGGGATGACGAGCACCGCATCATCAAGACGGTGTCGCGCCGGGGATACCGGCTCGATGCAGAGCCTGTTCTGCCGTCGCACCATCATGAATCGAGCAACATCCCGCGCACGACGTCAACTTCCCGCGGCGTGGCGGGACGTCGGGCCGCGCTTCCCCGATGGTTGCTTGTTTCGAGCCTGTCGGTGATCGCCTTGGCGGCTCTCGTCGCGTCACCGATTGCCGATGGGATGCGGAATCCTCTGGCGGAGTTGGTGAACTGGTTTGCGCCGCAGGATCCTGGCATCGTGCCGGATCGGGATGTCGAACGGATCATCGCGCTGGCCGCGGAGAAGCAGATGCCGCTTCCTGCCTTTCGCATTCGTGCGCCGGCAAGCGACGTGCCGGACGATGTCCGCCGCTTTCTCGGCGTGTGGGCGAGCGACGAGGGATGGATCAACTCGCACCGCCAATTCATGATGATTGTCACCAGCGTCGACCGGGACGGCGTTGCGACCGGCTATCTCGTGAACGGACCGGCGATGCCGCACAGCCGCACGCCAGGACCGGGCTTCTCCGGCGGTTTTACCGGGCAAGTCTCGGACGGCGTCTTGCGATATGACGGCAATGCGGGAGTGCATTCCGCCTCCATCACCGCGGACGGACGGATCGAGTTCAGGCTGATCTTCCGCGACGGCGGCACAGGGGTGGTTTTCCTTGAACCGCTCTGGACGCTCGCCCATCCCGGCCGCGTCGCGCACAATCAAACCTGATCGCCACGCGATACGCCGAGCCCGGCAAGATGGGTGTCGACGAACTGCGCGAGCCGCTCACGCAGCATCTCCGGTGGCACCGCGACCATGCGCTCCTCGAGGCCAAGCGAAATAATGCCGTGGACCGCAGAGAACATCATCCGCGACAGCAGCGCGACGTCGTTGGGATCGCGATCGGGCAACAGCCGCACCAGCGGCGCATGCATCAGCGCGAACGCATCCATCACCATCGCGAGGATGTCTTCCGGAAACGGCCGGTCGTCCTCCATCCGGTGCTCGAACAGCGAGCGCAGCAGATTGGCGTGCTCGCTGGCGAAGCCGAGATAAGCGTCCGCGAGCCCGTGCAGCTGGCGCAGCGGATCGTCGGCCGGGACTGCCTTGAGCCGCGTGGTCAAGGCCTCAACGGTCTCCCGGTTCACGGTCAGGATCAGGCCGTCGAAGTCGCCGAACTCGTTATAGACGCTGCCGATGGAACATTTGGCGGCGTCGGCGACGTCTCTAACCTTTAATGATCTCAAGCCCTTAGTTGCGATAAACCGGCGTGCGATCTCGATCAGCAAAGTGCGCCGCTGAAGTTTCTTTCGGTCCCGTCGCGATTCTTCTTGAACAATGTTCATTTTCGAGATACTAATTTGAGCGTTGCTCAAGTTGGCATAGGAGGCCACTCACATGCAGACCCTAGCACTTCAATTGACCACCACCCTTGTCGATGACGCGATCGCACTCGTGCAAGGCCTTGGCCGCGCCGTCCTCTCACTGGCGATGGCGCCGATCGAGCGGATCGCCCGTGCCTGCGACGTCGCAGGCGTCCTGGAGCAGCGGCGCGCGGATCGGCGCACGTCGCGCCCGGCGGCCGCAAGCGGCGGCCGTTGCAAGTCACGCAACTGCCGATGGTCGCCATTCCGTGGGTTGAGTGAACTGACCTGAAGCGGCCAGCCGGCAATTATCGCCGAAACCTCAACAAACCGCTCACCATGTCCCGCGCGAGCCCGTCTCGAGATCGATCAACCCAAGGTCTGGATAAGGTCTCGTACATCTCTGGCGGGCAATGTCCCGGCCGCCCGGCGCTCTCGGTAGGCGCCGGTTCGAACCGATACGTTGCGGAAAAGACTAAAGGCTGCGGGATCTCCGTCATCTCATCACGCTCACGATTCTCTGCCACAAAAACTCGCAGACCTGCCAGCGCCGAGCGCGCTAACCCAAGGAACCGGTCATGATCAAGGAATTGATGACGTCCCGCCGCTTCGCGCCGCTGTTCTGGTCGCAGTTCTGCTCGGCATTGAACGACAACGTGCTCAAGAATGCGCTGGTCATCATGCTGCTATATGGCGTCGCCAACGAGCAGGGGCCGGCGCTGGTCCAGCTCGCGGGTGCGGTGTTCATCTTCCCGTTCTTCGTGCTGTCTGCACTCGGCGGCGAGCTCGCCGACCGCTATGTCAAATCCATCGTCGCGCGCCGGCTGAAGTTCTTCGAGATCTTCGCCGCGGCCTTCGCTGCCGCCGGCTTCTTCACCCATTCGATCCCTCTGCTGTTCATCGCGCTGGCGCTGTTCGGCGTTGTCGCTGCGCTGTTCGGTCCGGTGAAATATGCCGTGCTGCCCGACCAGCTGTCGGTTTCCGAGCTCGCAACCGGCAACGCACTGGTCGAGGGCGCGACCTTCATGGCGATCCTGATCGGCACCATCGCGGGCGGCCTGTTCGTCGCCGGCGCCAGCCACATGGGCTGGATCTGCACCGCGGTGGTCGGTCTGTCGGTGCTGTCCTGGGGATTTGCCTCGCGCATCCCGCTGACCCAGCCCTCGGCTCCCGACCTGCCGATCACCAGGAATCCCTGGACCTCGACCGTGCGCCTGTTGAAGTCGCTCTATGCCGAGCAGCGGCTGTGGGACGGCATGGTGATCGTGTCCTGGTTCTGGATGGTCGGCGCGATCGTGCTGTCGCTGCTGCCTGCGCTGATCAAGGAAGGTGTCGGCGGCACCGAGGGCGTGGTCACGCTGTGCCTCGCCGTGTTCGCGATCGGCATCGCCGCCGGCTCGCTGTTCGCTGCGCAGCTGAGCCATGTTCGCCCGAATATCGCGCTGGTGCCGATCGGCGCCATCGTGATGGGCGTGATCGGCCTCGACCTCGCACTTGCGATCGCCACCACCTCGCTCGGCAAGGACGTCAGCGCGGCTGCGTTCGCGAGCTCGCTCAGTGGCTTCCGCATGCTGGCCGACTTCTTCCTGTTCGCCTTCGGCGGCGGCCTGTTCGTGGTGCCCGCGTTTGCCGCCGTGCAGGCCTGGACCGCGCCGTCCGAGCGCGCCCGCATCATCGCCGCCGGCAACATCCTGCAGGCCGGCTTCATGGTCGTCGGCGCGGTGTTCGTCGGCGCCCTGCAATCGATCGGCCTGCCGATCGCCTGGATCTTCTTCGGCCTCGCCATCGCGAGCTTCGGCAGCGTCTGGTTCGTGCTGAACAAGTGGGGCAAGGAAGGCGTCCGCGATTTCGGCGCGCTGCTGTTCCGCGCGCTGTTCCGGCTCGAGGTGCGCGGCATGGAGAACCTGCCGCCCGCAGGCACCCGCATGCTGATCGCGCCCAACCATGTCAGCCTGGTCGACGGTCCCTTGCTGCACGCCATGCTGCCGATCGATGCGAGCTTCGCGGTCGACACCGGCATCGCCAAGGCGTGGTGGGCCAAGCCGTTCCTGAAGATGATCAAGCACTACACGATGGACCCGTCGAAGCCGCTGGCCGCGCGTGACCTGATCAAGCTGGTTGCCGCCGGCGAGCCGGTCGTGATCTTCCCCGAAGGCCGGATCACGGTCTCGGGCTCGCTGATGAAGGTGTATGACGGCACCGCGATGATCGCCGACAAGGCCGATGCGGTCGTCGTTCCGGTCCGCATCGAGGGCGCGCAGCGTTCGCATCTCAGCTATCTCAAGAACGGCGAGATCAAACGCTCCTGGTTCCCCAAGGTGACGATCTCGATCCTGCCGCCGGTGAAGCTGCCGATCGACCAGTCGCTGAAGGGCAAGGCACGCCGCAACGCCGCCGGCGCTGCGCTGCAGGACGTCATGATCGACGCCATGGTCCAGAACGCGATGCTCGACCAGACTTTGTTCGAGGGTCTTGGCCATGCCTACCGCGACCGCGACACCGGCAAGCCGATCATAGAGGACGCGCTCGGCACCAAGCTGACTTATCGCAAGCTGATCCTCGGCGCGCAGGTCTTGAGCCGCAAGCTCGAGCAGGAGACTTCGGTGGGCGAGAATGTCGGCGTGCTGCTGCCGAACTCGGCCGGCGTCGCCGTCGTGTTCATGGCGCTGCAGACCATCGGCCGGGTGCCGGCGATGCTCAACTTCTCGGCCGGTCCGGTCAACGTGCTGGCAGCGATGAAGGCGGCGCAGGTGACGACCGTACTGACCTCGCAGGCCTTCATCGAGAAGGGCAAGCTCGACAAGCTGATCGCGGCAATGGCAGGCCAGGCGGCCCGTGTCGTCTATCTCGAGGATGTCAGGGCGGACATCAGCCTCGCCGACAAGATCGCAGGTTTCCGCGCCGGCATCGCGCCGCGCGTCGCCCGCAACGCCAACGATCCCGCGGTCATCCTGTTCACTTCGGGTTCGGAAGGCACCCCGAAGGGCGTCGTGCTGTCCCACCGCAACATCCTCGCCAACGCGGCGCAGGCGCTGGCGCGGGTCGATGCCAATGCCAACGACAAGGTGTTCAATGTCCTGCCGGTGTTCCACTCGTTCGGTCTGACCGGCGGCATGATGATGCCGATCCTCGGCGGCATTCCGATCTTCATGTATCCGTCGCCGCTGCATTACCGCATCGTGCCGGAGCTGATCTACCAGACCGGCGCAACGATCCTGTTCGGCACCGACACGTTCCTCACGGGCTACGCCCGCTCGGCGCATGCCTACGATTTCCGCACGCTGCGGCTCGTCATCGCCGGTGCGGAAGCGGTGAAGGAGCGCACGCGGCAGATCTACATGGAACGCTACGGCATCCGCATTCTCGAAGGCTACGGCGTCACCGAGACCGCGCCGGTGCTGGCGATGAACACGCCGATGGCCAACCGCCAGGGCACCGTTGGCCGTATCTCGCCGCTGATGCAGTACCGCCTCGATCCAGTCCCCGGCATCGAGGAAGGCGGCCGCCTCTCGGTGAAGGGCCCGAACGTGATGATCGGCTATCTCCGCGCCGAAAATCCCGGCGTGCTGGAGCCGCTGCCCGAGGGCTGGCACGACACCGGCGACATCGTCACGGTCGACGCGCAGGGCTTCATCGCGATCAAGGGCCGCGCCAAGCGCTTCGCCAAGATCGCCGGCGAAATGGTCTCGCTGTCGGCGGTGGAGTCGATGGCGACCACACTGTGGCCGCAGGCGATGTCGGTTGCGGTCACGCTGCCCGATCAGCGCAAGGGCGAACGCATCGTGCTGCTCACCACGCAGAAGGACGCCGACCGCGCCGCGATGCAGCGCCAGGCCAAGAGCAGTGGCGCCTCCGAGCTCGCGGTGCCCGCCGACATCCGCGTCGTCGACAAGGTGCCGCTGCTCGGCACCGGCAAGACCGACTATGTCGGTGCCACCGCACTCGCCAAGGAACTCGCCGCTGCTGCGCCGGCGCCCGCGCCGCAGACGGACGAGAATACCGATGCGGCCGAGGCCGAGCCGGAGGCGCGTCAGCAACACGTTGCATGAGCCTTGGCATGGGTCCTGGCACGAGTGTTGGCATGATGGTTGTGCTTTTCGGGAGCATGTTGTCAGATAGTCGGCAACTGCTCCCGAGAAAGCACGATCATGCTGGACAAACTGAACCCGGCGACCGAGGACGCGCCTGAACTCATCGCCGAGCGATGGATCGGCGCGCTCGATGCGGCGCTCACGGGCCGTTCCATTGACGCACTTTCCGCGCTGTTCGCGCCCGAGAGCCACTGGCGCAATATCTTCGGCATTTCCTGGCATTTTGCGACGTTCAGCGGACGGCAGCGTGTCGTTGCCGAGCTGCTCGAGCGCGCTGCCGCGGTCAACGCGCGCGGATTTCGCCTCGATGACCGTGCGTTGAACCCGCGGCGGGCCGTGGTGGCCGGACACGAGGTGATCGAGGCGGTCTTCACTTTCGACACGTCGAACGGTCCGGGCACCGGTGCGGTCCGCCTGCTGCACGACAGCGGCGGAAATTCCGCGGCGTGGACGTTCTCGGCGATGCCTGACTTCAACCGCATCTGCGATGCGCGCGCCGATCGCGCCAGCGAGGAATCCCACGCGCGCGATTTCGCCGCACCGGACTGGCTGGAGCAGAGGCAGGCCTCGCGCGCCTATGCCGACCGCGAGCCTGATGTGCTCATTGTCGGCGGCGGCCATGCCGGCATCGCGGTCGCCGTGGAGTGCAAGCGGATCGGGCTCGATGCCTTGATCGTCGATCGCGAGCGCCGCATCGGCGACAATTGGCGGCTGCGCTACCGCGGCCTCAAGCTGCACAACAAGACGCCGGTCAATCTGTTTCGTTACCTGCCGTTCCCGCCGAGCTTTCCGGACTACATCCCGAAGGACAAGATCGCGAACTGGCTGGAAAGCTATGTCGACATCATGGAGCTCGACTTCTGGACCGAGACCTCGTTCGAGGGGGCGCGCTACGACGATGCCGCACAACGCTGGACGGTGACATTGCAACGAAGCGACGGTCCGCGAGCGCTGCATCCGAAGCACATCGTGCTCGCGACCAGCGTCAGCGGCACGCCGAACATTCCGACGATTGCCGGCATCGAGAATTTCAAGGGCCAAGTGCTGCACTCCGGCGCGTTCGCGGCAGGACGCGAATGGGCCGGGCGTTCGGTGGTCGTGTTCGGCACCGGCACCAGCGCGCATGACATCTGCCAGGAGCTGCATGCCGCCAGCGCCGACGTCACCATGGTGCAGCGCAGCCCGACCATGGTGGTCAATGTCGAGCCGGCGCAGCTTTACGACAAGACCTATCTCGGCGACGGCCCGCCGATCGAGGTGCGCGACATCCTCAATTCCGGCGTGCCGCTGCCGGTCATGAAGATCGCGCACAAGATCATCACCGACGAGGTGAAGCGGCTCGATGCGCCGCTGCTGTCGCGGCTGGAGCGCGCCGGTTTCCGGCTCGAATTCGGCGAGGACGGCACCGGCTGGCCGTTGAAATTCCGCTCCCGCGGCGGCGGCTATTATTTCAACGTCGGCTGCTCCGAGCTGATCGCCGACGGCAGGATTCGCCTGATCCAGGCCGCCGACATCACAGGCTTCACCGCCTCTGGTCTCGCGCTGAAAGACGGCACGGCGCTCGCGGCCGAGTTGTTCGTGCTCGCCACCGGCTACAAGGCCCACGATCATCTGCTCGCAAAACTGTTCGGCGAGGACGTCGCCGCGCGTGTCGGCCGCGTCTGGGGCTTTGACGATGCGACGCAGGAGCTGCGCAACATGTGGACGCGCACGCCGCAGCCCGGCCTCTGGTTCACCGGCGGCGCGTTCTCGCAGGCCCGCATCTACAGCCGCTTCATCGCGCTGCAAATCGCGGCGATCGAGGCCGGCACGCTTTCCAAGCATTTGAAATGAACTGCAAGCACTCGCACTGAAGGACTCCCATGCCGCTTCCGCTCGATCCCGTCATTGCCAACATCATCCCGCTGCTGCCTTTGCGCGAGCCCGCAACCATGACGCCGCAGAGCTGTCGCGAATCGCTCCGCGCGCTGGCCGAGGCGCGCAAGGCGGTGCCGCCGCCGCCGGTCGATGTGGCCAGCGACATCGAAGTGCAGGGCGCTGCCGGCAAGCTCGGCGCGCGGCTCTATCGGAACGGTACCGGCAGGGCGCCGACCGTGATCTTCTTCCACGGCGGCGGCTGGGTCGCCGGCGATCTCGAGACCCATGACCGCCAGGCGCGCAACCTCGTGATCGAGACCGGCGCGGTGGTGATCTCGGTCGATTACCGACAACCGCCGGAGACGCGCTTTCCCGGTGCGTTCGAGGATGCGTTTGCCGCGATCCGCGACGTCGTTGCGCGGATCGGCGACTTCGGCGGCGATCTCTCCCGCATCGGCGTCGCCGGCGATTCCGCCGGCGGCAATCTCGCCGCCGCCACCGCGCTCGCCTGCCGCGACGCCGGCATCAAGCTCGCCGCGCAATTGCTGGTCTATCCCGTCACCGACGTGGTCGGCAGTTACGCCGATGCCACCGAGAACGCCAAATTCCCGTCGCGCACCGAGAATGCAGAGGGCTACTTCCTGACGAGTGAGACGATGCGGTGGTTCGCGGGGCATTATCTCGCCGACAAGGCGCAAGGCGCCGACTGGCGCGTCTCGCCGCTGCGCGCGAAGAGCCTTGCGGGTGTTGCGCCGGCTGTCGTCACCACAGCCTGGTTCGACCCCCTGCGTGACGAGGGCCATGCCTATGCCAAGGCGTTGCAGGCGGCCGGGGTGCAGGTCGCGTATCACACGGGCGAGGGGCTCATTCACGGCTATTTCGGGCTCGGCGATGCGTCGGACGCAGCCCGCGCCGAGGCGCAGCGGGCGCGGGCGGATTTTCGGGTGTTGTTGGAGCGGGGAGTCTAGCCTCCGCGTCGTCTTGGCCGTTGTTGGCGGCGGGAGTCTAACCTCCGTCGTCCCGGCGAAGGCCGGGACCCATAAGCACCGCAGGCTGTTGTTGCAGCGGGCCGTGGCCCCAGCGTCGCGCCACGCACGCAGTCGGGGTAATGGGTCCCGGCCTTCGCCGGGACGACGATGTGGAGGGGCATTGCCAAAATATCGAAAACAACCCCATGCACAGTAGCCCGCGGTGGCTGGCGTCGGATCAGGCCGCTTGACGCGTCGGGCAACTCAGGGATATATTTCCAATATTCCGAAATCAGGCAGACCTACGCTCGCCGCAAGGGCGTGTGGCATTTGCGTGCTTCTGAACAGACGTTTCCGCGTCGTCCGGCCGCTGTTGGCTTGGGAAGTCTCACCTCCGCGTCGTCCCGGCCTAGTGCGCAATTGCGCACGGGGGCCGGGACCCATTATCACCGCCGCCTATTGCTGAAGCGGGCTGCGGCCACAGCTTCGCGCCACACCATGCAGTCGGGGTAATGGGTCCCGGCCTTCGCCGGGACGACGATGTGGATGGGTTTGCGTTCTACAATTTCCCGCCGCACTCCGGCGCCGGGAGACGATGTGGATGGGATCGCGCTCAACAACTCTCCTCAATCGTTCCCGATGGTGTCGCCGAACAGCTGCCAGGTCTCGCCGTTGAACTTCTGCAGCCGCATCGCTTCGACCGGGAAATAGTCGGTCGGCGAGGTCTTCACCTTGATGCCGGGCAGGAACATCGGCAGCGCGATGTCGAGGTTGGCGGCCTGCTTCATGATGTTCTCATGAGTGAGGTCGTCGCCGCATTGCTTCAGCACCTGCACCGTCGCCTCCGCCACCACATAGCCGTAGACGATCAGCTGGTCCTGCAGATTGCCGTCCGGGAAATACGTCTTCATGAAATCCTGCCAGGCGATCACGTCCGGATCCGCCTTCCATTGCGGATCGTTCGGATCCTTCAGCGAGTAGGACGAGATGATGTCCCTGGAATATTCGAAGCCGGCCGGCTTCAGCACCGAGGACACCGAGGTCGAGGTCGCCGCGAGGAAGAACAAATCCGGCTTCCAGCCGATCTCGCCGATCTTCTTGATCGCCTGCGCCGCTTGCTTCGGGATCGCGTGCATGAACAGCACGTTGGCGCCGGAGGCCTTCAGCTTCACGATCTGGCTGTCGACGGTCGGATCGGTCGATTCATAGGTCGTCTCCGCCACCACCATCCTGGCAGTGTTCTCCGGCCCCAGTCCCTTCTTGAAGCCGTTGCCGTAATCCTTGCCGGCGTCGTCGTTCTGGTAGAACAGCGCGATCCTGGCGTCCGGCTTCTGGGTCAGCACGTATTTGGCGTAGACCGCGGTCTCGGCCTGGTACGACGGCTGGAAGCCGATCGACCACGGATAATGCGCATAGTCGCCCCACAGCGTGGCGCCGGCGCCGACGAACAGCTGCGGCACTTTCTTGTCGTTGAGATATTTGCGCACGGCAAGGCCCGTGGGCGTGCCCAGCGGATTGAGGATCGCGGCGACCTCCTCCTGCTCCACCAGCTTGCGGGTCTGCTCCACCGTCTTCGGCGGCGAGTAGCCGTCGTCGAGCGTGATCAGGTTGATCTTGCGCCCGTTCACGCCGCCCTGGTCGTTGATCATCCTGAAGTAGGCGGCCTGAACCTTGGCGATCACGCTATAGGCCGACGCCGCGCCCGAGAATGGCGAGGTCTGTCCGAGCTTGATCTCGGTGTCGCTGGCACCAGTGCCGTATTTCTTCTCGGCGGCGTGCACCTGTGTCGCGAGCGCAAGCGCTGCGGCTGCCGTGATGGCCTTCCAGATCATCGTGAGCCTCCCTGTGCGTTTTTTGTTGTTCGCGAGGGCGAGCTTACGTGAGGTCGGGGGAGGCAGGCTTGTGGCGAGACGCCGGGGCAGGGATGCGAAAATGCGGGCGGGGTAACTATCCACCGTCGTCCCGGCGAAGGCCGGGACCCATTACCCCGGCTGTCTATTTGGTGCGACGCTGGGGCAACAATCCGCGTAACGGCAATGATTAGTGGTTGATGGGGTGGACGGCCCCCTACGGCATCAGTGTGCCAGAATGAGGTTGTTGCAAATCTCAGACAAGGGAGCCGTCCGTGAGAGAGATTATCCGCATTGGGATGGATACGTCGAAGTATATT
>NZ_VKHP01000712.1 GCF_010811875.1 Bradyrhizobium uaiense | reverse complement strand
TCATTGTGCGCTATGCCGATGACCTCAGCATCGGATTTGAGCACCATGGACCAGCGGCGTCGCGCCGCTCAGTAGCCATAATACCCGCCCGGGCAAACCCAGTTGCCGTAAGCGTCGTAGCCGCAGCTACCGCGGTAGTAGGCCCCCGCCGCAGCCGCGCCGACTGCAGCCGCGCCCACTGCCGCCGCTCCGGCCCCGTAGCGGTAGCCGTAGCCGCGATACCCCCCTGCAGCGTACGCGCCCCGATAGCCGTAG
>NZ_VKHP01000711.1 GCF_010811875.1 Bradyrhizobium uaiense | reverse complement strand
CAGCGATTTCAGTAATTCCGGGACAGGGATTCCGCTAAATCGCGGACAGTTGCGGGAGGTTGGTTTTCGGGAGCGCCGTTCAGGCAATGTTCTCTCTCAAGCTGAGTTTGCGAGGGGCAATGCCGAGACGGAAGCAAGCGAAACGAACCACTGTGAAGGACCTACGATCGATCCTGAGGCTGACGTACGAGCAGGAGCTGTCGGTTCGGGAGATCTCGGAGCGGCTGCAGATCAGCAAGAGCTCGGTTGCCACCT
>NZ_VKHP01000710.1 GCF_010811875.1 Bradyrhizobium uaiense | reverse complement strand
CAGCGATGCGTAAATCTAAATACGCCGCATATGTAAAGATAATAACGCCATGCCATCGACGCGGTTCGGCGCATTACTGCGCCAATAGCAGCGATAAATCTTCATATTGCGTCGACATCTCCATTGAAACCCAACATATAGAGGCGTATTTATATTTACGTCAGATTGAGGCCGAGCATGGCCAGGGCGAAGAAGCGGGATCCGAAGAGCGAGGCGCTGGCGCAAGACGGCGTCCTCAATCCAAATCCGGAAGCG
>NZ_VKHP01000709.1 GCF_010811875.1 Bradyrhizobium uaiense | reverse complement strand
AGCATGGCAATGTGATCTATCTCGGCGAGCGTGAGTGCTCGATCCAGCGCCGCAACCAGAAGGTCATCGAGGAGGCGCCGTCGCCGCTGCTCGACGAGACCACCCGCCGCAAGATGGGCGAGCAGGCGGTCGCGCTGGCCAAGGCCGTGAACTACGATTCCGCCGGCACCGTGGAATTCGTCGCCGGCCAGGACAAGAGCTTCTACTTCCTGGAGATGAACACCCGTCTGCAGGTCGAGCATCCCGTCACCGAGC
>NZ_VKHP01000708.1 GCF_010811875.1 Bradyrhizobium uaiense | reverse complement strand
CTACGGCTATCGGGGCGCGTACGCTGCAGGGGGGTATCGCGGCTACGGCTACCGCTACGGGGCCGGAGCGGCGGCAGTGGGCGCGGCTGCAGTCGGCGCGGCTGCGGCGGGGGCCTACTACCGCGGTGGCTGCGGCTACGACGCTTACGGCAACTGGGTTTGCCCGGGCGGGTATTATGGCTACTGAGCGGCGCGACGCCGCTGGTCCATGGTGCTCAAATCCGATGCTGAGGTCATCGGCATAGCGCACAATGA
>NZ_VKHP01000707.1 GCF_010811875.1 Bradyrhizobium uaiense | reverse complement strand
CATCAAAGATTGGGTAGAGAAGAAGGTCAGGCGTCATCTGGCGCACGCCCGGAAACGACAGGGCTTCGGCTGGGAACGGTGGAGTAGGCCGTGGTTGTACGACACTCTGAGGCTGTTCAACAGCTATCGGGTGCGGCGCGACGGAACGAAAGCAATCCCAGCATGATCGGCCCCATAAGCCTTGGAGCGAAGCAAATGGGGGCGCGCAGTGCGGGAAATCCGCATGCTGCGTGCGACGTGGAGGGGGCTGGAAAC
>NZ_VKHP01000706.1 GCF_010811875.1 Bradyrhizobium uaiense | reverse complement strand
CAGCGATGCGTAAATCTAAATACGCCGCATATGTAAAGATAATAACGCCATGCCATCGACGCGGTTCGGCGCATTACTGCGCCAATAGCAGCGATAAATCTTCATATTGCGTCGACATCTCCATTGACACCCAACATATAGAGGCGTATTTATATTTACGTCAGATTGAGGCCGAGCATGGCCAGGGCGAAGAAGCGGGATCCGAAGAGCGAGGCGCTGGCGCAAGACGGCGTCCTCAATCCAAATCCGGAAGCG
>NZ_VKHP01000705.1 GCF_010811875.1 Bradyrhizobium uaiense | reverse complement strand
GGCATCACTGTTCGTAACGACACCGGCGTGCAGGAGGGCGGCGAGATCTCGATCTATTACGATCCGATGATGGCCAAGCTCGTCACCCACGCGCCGTCGCGCGCCGCGGCGATCGAGGCGCAGGCGAATGCGCTCGACGCTTTCTATGTCGACGGCATCAGGCACAACATTCCGTTCCTGTCGGCGTTGATGAACCATCCACGCTGGCGCGAGGGCCGGCTCTCGACCGGCTTCATCGCCGAGGAATTCCCCAAG
>NZ_VKHP01000704.1 GCF_010811875.1 Bradyrhizobium uaiense | reverse complement strand
CGCCGCGCTGGTCGACGCCGACCGCCATCGGCAGCTTGCCGTCGTCGGCCTTCGGCAGCCCGAGCCGGGCGCGCATGTCGACCACGGTGACGATGCGGCCGCGCAGATTGAGCACGCCGGCGATCTCGCTGGAGGCCAGCGGCACCCGCGTCAGCCGCTCCGGCATGAACACGTCCTGCACCCGCGAGATCGGCAAGCCGAACAGCTGGCCGCCGATCACGGCGGTGACGTATTCGGCCATCGCGCCTTCACTGG
>NZ_VKHP01000703.1 GCF_010811875.1 Bradyrhizobium uaiense | reverse complement strand
CGGGGGCAAAGTCCGCGTCCTTTCGATTCCGGCCATCCGGGACAGAGTGGTACAAGGGGCGCTCAAACTCATCCTCGAGCCTGTGTTCGAGGCTGACTTCCAACCGGGGTCGTACGGTTATCGGCCCGAGCGGACAGCACATGGCGCTATCAAGCGCGTGGCTGAAGCCATAGTCCAACGGAAGACACGAGTTCTCGACATTGACCTGCGGGCCTACTTTGACAATGTCCGGCATGAACGGCTGTTGGAGAAAGT
>NZ_VKHP01000070.1 GCF_010811875.1 Bradyrhizobium uaiense | reverse complement strand
GTGGCAATGGTGGGTAAGGGGCGACCCGGCCCAGTCGCATCCCATCACGCTTGTGTCGCCGAAGATCCATGCCGGCGATCTGATCATGTGCCTCATGCACGTCGCGCCGCAATCGTGGAAGACCACCGTACCGTAGTCCGGGAGCTGCAGCGGGGTTGGATTTCCTGGGGCGGCCGACCTCTCCATCACCCATTCCGCGGTTGCGCCGGGAATGTTGAAGGGTTGCCCCAGACCGGTCAGCGGTGCGGTTTGAAAGAACTGCACGGACCGACTGGTCGTCAGATTCGTGATCACGAACGACACGCCGGTGCGATCCGGCGCGACGTGCATGAGGCACATGATCAGATCGCCGGCATGGATCTTCGGCGACACAAGCGTGATGGGATGCGACTGGGCCGGGTCGCCCCTTACCCACCATTGCCACCACGCAAAGAACGACGTCGTCGGATTGCCCGCGCCCGTGCCAGGATCAATGTTCTGCGCGGTACCAATTTGCGGCAGCGTCGATCTGTAGTACCGACGTTGTCCGTCAAAGCCGATCCAGGTCGAACTGTGATATGTCTCGCTGGCGCGGCCGTTCGCCGGCTGCGTTGGCGTCGGCACCTGAAACTTTCCCCAGACCGACGAGAAGACGGTGCCATCCCTCGGTGTGATGTAGGCACCGGACCAGTTGAGGCTGCTTTCCCGCCGCGGCGATTGGTTGAACGATCGGCGCAGGCCCGCCGTGACCGGGGAAAGCACGCGGATATCGAACGCCTCGAACGCCACCGTCGGACTAAACATCTTCTGCCAGAATGCATACTCGGCCGGCTGAAGCACCGGATCCGGGCGTCTCGGAAAACCGAGCGCCTTCAACTCGTCCTGCGACGCCACCAAGGCGCGAAATCCGGTGGGGGGAAGTACGCTGGTCGTCGAATTCTCAATGGCCTGCTTGAGGCCTTCGGTGTCGTATGCGGGGCTCCGCCCATCCCGGGTGCTCATTGCCATTCGCCCGCGGCAGCAGCGATTGCGCTGTCAAACATCGGCACGACGTTTGCTGTCAGAATGACGGTGTCCAGCAAATCGGCAATTCTGGCGCCGGCTTCCGAATCCTTCGGATAATGCACACCGGCAATCTCGCGGTTTCGGGCGATCGAATCCGCCAGAATCGACAGGTCGGATTTCCATACGGCCTGGTCGGCGGCGGACATCGCCGTTGCGGCGAACACCCTGAGCATGCAGTTCTTCATGAAATGCGCCTGGGTGGAATGCCCGCTCGGCCAGGACGCGTGGCCGGGGACCTGGATCGGCGGCAGCAGGGCGGGGCAAATCTGCGAGGGCCGAGGCAAATCGTACTTGTCCTTGAAATACAATGCGGCAAAGGACCCAATCAAACTCGCGATGTTCAACAGGCGCCAGGTTTGCGTGTGCGAGCCGGGCCTGGCGGTCAGCACAGCCAGAAAATCCGTGAAGAATTCAGCGTCCTGCGACAGGATCAGGCCCATGGCATCCGGCCGCTCATCCCGCGCGGCGAGCACAAGGTTGTCGATCTGGGCGGCATAGTTGGTGACCAGGTCGGTCCGAATCTGGGTGAGGGGGGCGTCAGCGTCGATGGTCGCTGCCCAGCCGGGGACGTTGGCGATGAACTGATGCAGGACACGCCACGCATACCAGTCCGCGGACCATTGCCGGCTGCCGAAATGCAGCGGCGGCGTCCGCCGCAGGCTGCCAAGCTCGTTGGTACCGGATGGGTCGAGCCTCGTGACGAACGGCAAATCAACCCGGTCTGAAATAAACCAACCACCCCCTCCGACGTTGCCGGTGTTTCCGGTGTTGCCGGTATTGCCGGTGTTTCCGGTATTGCCTGTGTTACCCGTGTTGCCTGTCATTGACGTCTCTCCCTCTTTCGGCAGTTGTCGTCAGCAATACCGGTCAATCAGGAAGCCCCGCCGATCGCAGATGGCCGAGCCAGGTTTCCAATGCATCGTCACGAAACGGGCAGCGCGGGGCGTAGGACGAAATGCGGAATCCGGGTTGAATTTCCAGATAGCGGCGCGCCGCTTCCGCCGCTTCTTCACGACGGCCCAGGGCACCGAGCGTGACGATGTGCAGGCGATGATTGAAGCGAATAAGTCCGTTGCGGTTCAATGCGCCCCGCACCCACTCCAGCGCCTGCTCGTAGTCGCCGTTCACGTAGTGAGCCTGGCCGAACAATCCCTCGTGCCAGAACGAGCGCGCGTCGAGCGGCGAGAGCCGGACGCCCTGCTCACCCTGGCGCAGGGCGGCAGGGCCATCACCGAGAAAGCCGGATGTCGCGCTCGCCATTGTCCAGGCCATCGCTGAACTCGGGCCGGCGGCGATCGCGCGGTCGAGGGCTATCCTTGCGCTTTGAAAGTCATGCAGCAGAAATGACTGGACGTGACCATACACCGCCAGCGCGAATGCATCGTCACCGCCTCGATCGATCGCCTCCTTGGCATATCTGGCACCGGCGATGACGTCGCCCTCAGGATCCGGCGATCCGATTTCGCCGATCCGGAATACGTACCACAACGCGACGTAGGAATAGGCCAACGCAAAATTAGGGTCGTGTGAAATGGCTTGCTCGAGCAGGCCCCGCGCCCTCGAAAACGAGTCGTAGTCCATCCGGTACAGCAAATCGAGCGCCTGCAGGACGAGATCGTAGGCGGTCAGGTTCTGCGGATGCTTGCGCATTGATCTCATCAGCTCACGCTCGCGAACCTGCGGCGCGATTTGTCTTACGACGTTGATGGCGATCCGATCCTGAAGCGCAAAGAGTTCGCGAAGGTCGCCTTCGTGCAAATCCGATCGAATGACTTCGCCCGACTCGGCGTCACTGAGCTCGGTCACGATACGGACCGAGGTCATTGTCCTTTGGATGCCGCCATAAAGGACATAACGAACCCCGAGCCGACGCCCGATCTCGCGCACGTCGACGTTGCGGCCGCTGAAGCCGAGGCTGGACCCGCGTGATACGACAAAAAGCTCCTTGAGCCCGGCAAGGCCGCGGATGATGTCGTCAACCACGCCATCGGCGAAATAACCCTCTTCCGGAGTGGCGAGGTTCATTCGGAACGGCAGGACGGCAATCGAGGGGCGAGGTTCCGAGCCCACCGGGGCTTCGCCAACAAGCTTCGCGGGCTGCATGGAACGGTGGAGCGCATACACACGGACAGGCCGACCCATGTTGCGAAGATGCAGATCGCCGAGGTCGATCACGCTGACGTCCAGGTCCTTGCCGATCTGCTCGGCAACGGCGCCTGACATCACGACGCCGCCCGCTTGCGCATAGTTCTGAAGCCGCGCCGCGATGTTCACGCCCTCGCCATAGACGTCATCTTCTTCAACGATGATGTCCGCGGCATTCAGCCCGATGCGAAAGCTGATGCGCTCGTCAGCCGGCATTGCGGCTGTATTCAAGGCTAGAGCTTCTTGCAGCGAGAGGGCACATCGCGTTGCATCGCGCGCGGTATCGAATGTTGCAAGGAAGCCGTCGCCGGTATTCTTGACGATCCTTCCGTTCTGCGCCGTGACGCCCGGGGTGAGGATTTCCGAGCGCAACTGCATCAGCCGGGTATGGGTGTTTTCCTCATGCGCCTCCATCAAGCGCGTATATCCGACCACGTCTGCCGCAAGGATTGCCGCGAGACGTCGGCGAACTTCCGGGACCGATGGGGTCATCATATTATTGATACTTCTGTGAAATTTTTACTGATACGCGACTAAAATCCGGCACAAGCAACAGGACGCCAATGCGAAAAGAATATCGTCATCAAGATCATAAAGGAAGGCTTCGTCCCGAGGTGTGCCAACCGAGTGGGCTGGTACAGTATAGTGTTTGCAACTTCTGAGGGAGTGCTCGTGGAAGCGCAATCGCGATACTCCCAACTGATGGCACGGTGCAGGCCAGGCAGGTATTCGCGCCTTGCGCATGCAACGCAAATGCGCCCCTTGACTTCATGGCTGGATCATCTCGCGGCGAAAACTCGTCACCATTGATCTGCGTCAATGCATGTAACGGCATTCTGCCGTCTCGCCGCCGATCGTGGGCGAGTTTGGCCGGGCGCGCGGTGCTACCGCTGGAGCGATCGTCATCGTTGTCTCCGGTGCCGCCAGTCGTCCGATCGAACGTGCTCGGAATGTCCGCAGGCAACGGAAGATCAGCTGACATGGCTGAGGGCTTCGACATCGCGCGCGAGTTTGCCGCGCCAAGCCTGACTGTCTATGAATTGCTTCACACAGTTTGGACTGTTGATTGAGCGAATTGACGCGGGCTGGTGGAATAACCGCCCTGGAAGCCACCTTGCCGGTCCATGGGACTTGACCGTCAGCGGCACGGGCTGAAACAAGTATTCGTCCTCTGACCCTGGCAACGAAGACCCCCATGCGACTTCCCTTCTTCTACGGCTGGATCATCGTCGCGGTGACGTTCGTCACCATGGCCATCGGCGTCAATGCGCGCACGGCATTCTCGCTGTTCTATCCGCCGATCATCTCCGAGTTCGGCTGGGAGCGCGGCGTCACGGCGGGCGCATTCTCGTTCGGCTTTGTCGCCTCCGCGATCGCGAGCCCGCTGATCGGACGGTTGATGGACCGCCGCGGTCCGCGCGCGGTGATGGAGCTTGGCGTGCTGCTGATGGCCTCGGGCCTGCTGCTGGCGCCGCTGACCACCCAACCCTGGCATCTCTATCTCACCATCGGTGTGCTGGTCGGCTCCGGCAGCGTCTGTCTCGGCTATTCCGGCCAGTCGCTGTTCGTGCCGAACTGGTTCATCCGCAGCCGCGGACTTGCGATCGGGCTCGCCTTTGCCGGCGTCGGCATCGGTTCGGTGACGCTGCTGCCATGGGTGCAGCACATGATCGAGCACACCGGCTGGCGCACCGCGTGCACGGCAATGGGGATCGTGGTGCTCGTCGTGCTCGCGCCGATCAATTTGCTGCTGCACAAGCGTCCGGAGGACATCGGCCTGCAGCCGGACGGCGACGCGGCACCGACGGCGACGTCGGCCAAGCCGGTATCGAACGTCGTCGACCCGGTCTGGGTCGGCACCGACTGGACGCTGTCGCGTGCGCTGCGCACCGCGCGGTTCTGGTGGATCGCGATCGGCTATTTCTGCGGCCTGTACATCTGGTACGCCGTCCAGGTGCATCAGACCAAATTCCTGCTCGACATCGGCTTCAGCTCCAATGTCGGCGTCTGGGCGCTTGGCGTCGTCAGCCTGCTCGGCATTCCCGGCCAGATCTGGCTCGGGCATCTCTCCGATCGCATCGGCCGTGAATGGGTGTGGGCGATCTCCTGCTTCGGCTTCGTGATCTGCTTCGCCGCGCTGGCCGCGCTGAAGTACTGGCCGAGCATGGCGCTGATCTATCTCATGGTCTTCACGCAGGGCGCGCTCGGCTACGGCCTGACGTCCGTGATGGGACCGGTGGTGCTGGAGATCTTCCAGGGCAGGCATTACGGCAGCATCTTCGGCACCGTGATGCTGGCGGCGCTCGCCGGCGGAGCGGCCGGCCCCTGGATCACCGGCCAGCTCTATGACCTCTCGGGCAGCTATACGAGCGCCTTCCTGCTCGGGATTGCCGTCAGCCTGCTGTCGGCGTTCGCGA
The DNA here is from genome assembly GCF_010811875.1 of Bradyrhizobium uaiense. Lineage (GTDB taxonomy): Bacteria > Pseudomonadota > Alphaproteobacteria > Rhizobiales > Xanthobacteraceae > Bradyrhizobium > Bradyrhizobium uaiense. The sequence continues at coordinate 30,374 of NZ_VKHP01000070.1, read as the reverse complement.
TCTGGCAGGCTTCGCCCCGCAGGGTCCGCGCCGTCGCCGGACAGATGCACAAGATCGCAAGCGCGGCGTGAGCCTAGAGCCCTTTCCGTTCCGATGGAATCGGAACGGGGGCTCTAGATTCTCGTTTGACGCGTTTTCTTCACGCGAACCGGTAGCCACTTCGCTCGAAAACGCTCTAGCGGGCGGAGGAGACGCCGATCGCGCGCTGCAAGTCGGTGATGGCGCGCAGGAAGCTGTCTGCCGGCGTGGTCTCCGGATCGATCAGGCGGTGCAGGCGGAAGCCGTCTTCGAGCGCCAGCACGACGGCACCGGTCCATTCCGGGTTGAGCGCGCCGCTCCGGCCGCCGTTCTTCCCTGTCGTCGCGACGATGTCCGTGATCAGCTTACGCCGCGCGCGCAGCCGTTTTGCCAGTTCAGGCCGCCGCTTTTCCGCGCGTGCGACGAACAGGATCATCTCCATGTGCAGGAGCGGTGAGCGGCCGAGCGGATCTTGCCGCCTGCGATCCATGGTCCGGAGTGCCTCGATGAAATCGGCAAGGTTCTGGTGTTGGGCCAGCAAGTCGAGACATCGCCGGATCGATTGCTCGACGTGATCCTCGAGCATCGCGAAGATCAGCTCGTCCTTGCTCTTGAAGTTCGAGTAGAAGGCGCCGCGCGTGAAGCCCGCCGCGGCGGCGATCGCCTCGATGCTGGCGCCGCCGATGCCCTGTTCCTCGAACACCCGCGCCGCTGCCTCGAACAGCTTCTCGCAGGTGTCGTCCCGTGTCGGTCTGGTTCGAACCCTTGACATCGGCGCATTTTAGGGCAGAATGCAACTCGATACAACAGTGTATCCAATTGCATTCGACAGAACCAGAACCGCCGCATCCGTGATGGTGCGGTCTTGAGGATGACACCAAGGCGCGCCAAGGTCTTAAGCACCGGTGCAGCGAGCGAACGAGGTCACCATGAACGAGCAAGTTCAGCCGGCGAACGGCGATCCGCTTTTCAATCCGCTGGCCCCTGAATTCATTCGCAATCCCTATCCGCATTACGAGCGGCTGCGCCGCCTCGATCCGATGCATGTGAACGCGCACGGCGCCTTCGTCGCCAGCCGCCACGCCGAGGCGAGCCTCGTGCTGCGCGACAAGCGCTTCGGCAAGGACTATGTCGAGCGCACGATCCGCCGCTACGGCCCCAAGATCATGGATGAGCCGGTCATCCGCAGCATGAGCCATTGGATGCTGCAGCAGGATCCGCCGGATCACACCCGTTTGCGCGGCCTCGTCGTCAAGGCGTTCACCGCGCGCCGCGTCGAGGATATGCGTCCGCGCATCCAGCACGTGGTCGACGAGACGCTCGACCGCATCATTCCGCAAGGGCGGATGGACCTGATCGAGGACTTCGCGTTCCGTCTGCCAGTGACGATCATCTGCGACATGCTCGGCATTCCCGAGGAGCATCGCGAGGCTTTCTACACCGGCTCGCGTGACGGGGGACGTCTGCTCGAGCCGGTGCCGCTCTCGGCGGAAGAGATCAAGCAGGGCAATGCCGGCAACGCGATGGCGGCGATGTATTTCCATCAGCTGTTCGAGCTGCGCCGCAAGCAGCCCGGCGACGACCTCACCACGCAGCTGGTGCAGGCCGAAGAGGATGGCCAGAAGCTGACCAATGAGGAGCTCACCGGCAACATCATCCTGCTGTTCGGTGCCGGCCACGAGACCACCGTCAACCTGATCGGCAACGGCCTGCTCGCGCTGTTCCGCAATCCGGACCAGCTCGCGCTGCTGAAGGCCAATCCCGGCCTGATCACCAATGCGATCGAGGAGTTCCTGCGTTACGATTCCTCGGTGCAGATGACCGGCCGTGTCGCGCTGGAGGACATCGAGGATCTCGGCGGCAAGCGCATCCCGAAGGGCGAGAGCGTGCTATGCCTGCTCGGCTCCGCCAACCACGATCCGGCGGTCTATCCCGACCATCCCGAGAAGCTCGACATCCAGCGGCCGAACGTGAAGCCGCTGTCGTTCGGCGGCGGCATCCATTTCTGCCTCGGCGCCCAGCTGGCGCGGATCGAGGCCGAAATCGCGATCTCGACGCTGCTGCGCCGGATCCCCGACCTGCGGCTCGATGACGCGGAAAATCCGGAGTGGCGGCCGACCTTCGTGCTGCGCGGGCTGAAGCGGCTCCCTGCGAGCTGGTGACGTTCCTGCGGGGCTGTGGCCTGCGGTGAGGCGGACGCACGCACGCTTGAAGGGAAATTCACCATCTAACCCGAAGTTGCAGCGGTAAAGCCGCTGTGACTTCGCCATACTTGTCTCTATATTTGGGTTGCTCCGGCCAAGGGTTGGCAAAGGGTTCAGCATAAGGAGGCTGCCGCGGAGCGGGTTCAAAGGGAGACACCGTGCAGACGACGCTGCTCGGCCTGGCAATTGCCTTCATTCTTGCACTGGTCGCTGCGCTGGTCGGCCCGTATTTCGTTGACTGGAACCAGTTCAGGCCGCAGTTCGAGGCGGAGGCGTCCAAGATCATCGGCACGCCGGTTCGTGTCGCCGGCAATCTCGACGCGCGCCTGCTGCCTGCGCCCTCGCTGCGGTTGAAAACCGTCACCGTCGGCGGCACCAACGACCTCGGCAAGGTCCGGGCCGCCAATCTCGACGTCGAGTTCAACCTGAGCTCGCTGATGCGCGGCGAGGTGCGCGCGAACGAGCTCACCATCAACGGCTTGTCGCTCGATCTCGGGCTCGATCCGAAGGGCCGGATCGACTGGTCTCCGTCGAGCGGGGCCTTCAACCTGGCTTCGCTGGCGATCGATCGTCTCAATCTGACCGGCCGTGTCGCGCTGCATGATGCCGCGAGCCGCAGCACGCTCGAACTGAACGACATTGCCTTCAGCGGCGATGTCCGCTCGCTGGCCGGCGCGGTCCGCGGTGACGGCAATTTCATGTTCGAGGGCAACCGCTATCCGTTTCGGATCTCGTCGGGGCAAAGCGCCGATGGCAGCGGCACCCGCCTGCACTTCAACATCGATCCCGGGCAGCGGCCGATGTCCGCCGATCTCGACGGCATCCTGACCTTCGAGGCGCGCGCGCCGCGGTTCGAGGGGACCGTGACGCTGGCGGGCACGCCTGGCCAGCGCGGCGGGAGCGACGTGCCGCCCTGGCGGATCGCAGCCAAGGTGAAATCGGATTACTCGGCGGCGCGTCTCGACCAAATCGAGGTGAGCTATGGCGCCGAGGACCGCGCATTGAAGCTCGCGGGCAACGGCGATCTCCGCTTCGGCGCATCGCCGCTGCTGCGCGCCTCGCTCACGGCCCGGCAGCTCGATGGCGACAAGTTCGCGGCCAAGGATAGCGCCAAGGACAGCAATAACGGCAATGTCGAGCCGGTGCGCGTGTTGCCGGCCCTGCGTGCGGTGCTGTCGGGCCTGCCGCAAAGCCCGATTGCGGCACAGCTGGAGCTGGCGTCGGAGCAGATCATGCTCGGCGGCCGTCCCCTGCAGGATATCTCGGCCGAGCTGCAATCGGATGCGAAATCATGGACGGTGCGCCGGCTGGAGTTTCGCGCACCGGGATCCACGAGGGTCTCGATGAGCGGCGCCAGCGCGCAGGCAGGCGCCTCGAACAGCTTCAAGACCGCGCTCAACATCGAATCGTCAGATCCGGATGCCTTGATGACCTGGCTGCAAGGGCGCGGCGACATCACCTATCGCAGCCAGAAGCCGTTGCGGTTGCGCGGCGACGTCACGGTGTCGCCGTCAGGCTTTTCGATCGACGCGATGAAGGCGGAGATCGAGAGCGGCACGGTCGAAGGCCGCGTCGCCGTCGTGCATCGCGAGGCGGCGAACGGCTCGAAGGTCGAGGCCCAGTTGAAGGCGGAGCGGCTCGATCTCGACGCGACCGCAGCCCTCATCCGCTCGCTGGCCGGCCCGCAAGCCGAATGGCCCGACGAGGCGCTACTGTCGCTCGACGTTGGGCGCGCGATCTCCTCGGGGCAGGAATTGCGGCCGCTGCTGGCGAAGATCGCCTACAGCCCGAAGACCATCGTGCTCGAGCGCGTGAAGATCGGCCAGTCCGACAATGTCACGCTCGATGGCAGCGGCAGTTTCGATCGCGCCAATTCGACCGGCAAGCTCACGGTCGATGCGACCGCCGCGTCGCTCGGCCGGCTTACCGCCGTCGTCCAGCCGTTCGCGCCGGCACTTGCCGCGCGGCTTGGCGTGCTCCGCGCGGACGCCGGCCCGGTCCGTGCCAGGCTTGCGCTCGATCTCGCGAAGGGAAAGGCCGCCGATCGCGTCAGCGCGCGCGCGACGCTCGATCTTGACACGCCGCAGCTCAAGGGCAACACAGTGATCTCGGCGGCGCCGCAGGTGGCCGCGATCCGTACGCTGGATTTCGACGCAGTTCGCCGCAGCGAGGTTACGGCGGAGGGGAAATTCTCGGCCGGCGAGGGCAACGCGTTGCTGGCGCTGCTCGGGCTTGACCGCGTGGTCGCAGCCGGTGCGGGCCCGACGCAGTTCGAGGGTACCGTGACCGGCGCATGGCACGCGCCGCTGCGGCTGAAGGCGAGGCTGTGGGGCGCGGGGCTCGACGCGGACGCGGAAGGCGCTGCCGAGCCTTGGATCAAGGACGGCGGCAGCGAAAGCAAATCCAGTGTCAGCCTTCGTGTCCGCAGCGCCGACATCAGTCCGCTGCTCAACCTCAAATCATCCGATCCGGCCGCAAACATCCGCCTGTCATCGAAGTTGACGCTGGTGGGCGACAGCCTGACTTTCGACGATCTCGACAGCATCGTCGCCGGGTCGCGTCTGCGCGGCCGTCTCGCACTGACGCTTGCCGATCAGAAGAGCGTCGAGGGCGAAGTCGGCCTCGACCAGATCACGCTGGCGCCGATTTTCGCGGCTGCGATCGGTGCGGTTGGTCGTGATGCGACGGAGCCGCTCGGCCAGGGGCTGACAAGCGCGTGGCGCGGCAAGGTCACGTTCGAGGCGCTGCACGGTCTGCTGCCGGGCGGCGCCGAGTTGCAGCCGGTCAGCGGCACCATCAGGTCGGACGGGCAGTCGCTGACCTTCGACGGCATCAAGGGCAAGATCGGCGGCGGCGAGGCGACGGCCTCGATCGATGCGCGACAGGGCGTCAACGGACTTGCGCTCAACGCCAATGTGCAGCTGTCAGGTGTCGACGGTTCAGCGTTGCGCTATCGCAGTCTCGCGATGCCCAAGGCGAGGGCCTCGATGCAGATGACGTTGTTGACGCAGGGCCGCAGCGCCTCGGCGCTGATCGGCGCGTTGTCCGGCAGCGGCGCCGTGACGCTGGAGGGGCTGAACCTTCCAGGCCTCGATCCGCGCGCGTTCGACGTTGCGATCCGCGCCAGCGATTCCGGGCAGGCGACCGACGACATCAGGCTGAAGCAGATCGTCGAACCGGCGCTCGCCGCCGGCGGGCTGTCGGTCGCTTCGGCGCAAATTCCCTTCAACATCCGCGACGGCCGCATCAGGGTCGGCGCCACCACGCTCGCGGCCAACGGCGCCAACGCGATCGTGTCCGGTGGCTACGACATTCCCGCCGACCAGGCCGACATCCGCGCCGCACTGGCGTCGACGCAGGTGGGCACCGCCAGCAGCCGCCCGGAAATCCAGCTGCTTGCCATCGGCACGCCCGACGGGCTGTCCCGCAGCATCGACATTGCGGCGTTGTCGTCGTGGCTTGCAGTGCGCGCGATCGACCGGGAGACCAAGCGGCTCGATGCGATCGAGCGCGGTGAACCGCCGCCACCGCCGATCCCGGCGGCCGTTCCGCCTCCCTCCGCGCCGGCGCCTGATGCGTCCAACTCAAATTCGGCGGGGGCGCCTTCCGCCAACTTGCCGGTGCCCGGTCCCGATCCGCGCCGCGTGCCGGCGAAGCCGAAGGTCGTGGCACCACGGCCGCCGATCGTCCCGCCGGTTGCCACTGCGCCGGCCGTCGTGCCGCCTGCGCCGATTGCGAGCCAGCCGCAGGTCGCGCCGCTGCCGCCACCGATCGAGGTCAAGCCGGTGCCCGGCGCGGCCAGGTCGCGGCCGCTGCGGCCGCCGCTGTCGCTGACGCCGCAGGTCGCCAATCCGCCGCCGCGGCCGGCGATGCAGAACTAAAGCGTTTTCAAGCGAAGTGGGTACCGGTTCGCGTCAAGAAAACGCGTCAAAGCAAGCACCTGGAGATCTGGTCCGATTCAATCGGACCAGATCTCCAGAATTCAGCTCAGGATTGGTGCTGGAGGATATTGATCAGCCGGCCGAAGGGATCGCGGACGAAGAAGCGCCGCACACCCCACGGCTCGTCCGCCGGACCGTATTCGATCGCGATGCGCGCTGCCTTCATCCGGCGCAGCGCTTCGTCGAGGTCGTCGACCTCGATCGAGAGATCGGGCACCGGCGTACCGGATCCGCCTTCGGATGCGAAGCTGATTTGAGCTTGCATCGTTTCGGATGAGCCGTAAGTCGCAACCCAACCGAACGCCATCAGCGGCGCGAGGCCGAGGATATCCTGATAGAACGACTTCGCTGCCGCCATGTTTGATGCGGCAACGTTCGCGACGATGCGATTGACCTTCATGCTGAAGCCCGCGCGGCGGAACGACCGTCTTTTGAAACGACGGTCGGAGAGGGCTGTCAGGCCTGCTGGCGCGTGTCGACCTGTTGCGGCCGGACATCCGACGGCACGGCCGGCGTCGCGCGCGACCGGAAGTAATCGAGCACGAACAACCGGATCGCGGAGGACAAATTGCCCTGCTGACGGTTGTTGTCGATCTCGCCGACCAATTCCGACAGCGTCATGTTCCGCAGACCGGAAATCTCTTTCATGCCGTTCCAGAAGGCTTCTTCCAGGCTGACACTGGTCTTGTGTCCGGCGACGACGATCGAACGCTTGACGACGGGAGACTTCATGATGCGTCTCCACTTTCGATGCGATGCTGATCGAGCTGACGAGCGCTGCGCTCGCCGAGAAATTCGTCGCGCGCCCGTTCGGATTTGGTGCGACCGAATAGCGCACGATTGGCTTCGGCCTGCTTCGCTGCTTGTTCGCGCTCACCGCGCTTCTTGAATCGTTTCAAGTTGACCACGTCGCCCATGCTCGTCGTCCTCATCGTCCCCAGAGCAGAATTGGTGATGCATCGTGACGAAAGCAAGAGCGATTGCGCTGCGCGCCCGGCTCGATATCCATCCCGAATCCCCATCTGATGCTCGTGATAGCATCAAAGAATCCGTTTCGCTCTGCGAAAACTAGACGTCTGTACCATGCGCCAACGCAGAGCTGATAGGTAACTCGCCTTAGTCTTTAGGAGTTATGATCCATAATTATATCACGCACGGTGACCGTAATTATCCGGACATTGCGCGTCGCTCGCTCAGCCGGGGTGTGTCATTTTGTCCGGCTGCACGAGGCGGTCAAATTCATCCGCAGACACAAATCCAAGCCGCAAAGCCTCTTCCTTCAACGTCGTTCCGTGCGCGTGCGCCGACTTGGCGACCTTGGCTGCGTTGTCGTAACCGATCTTCGGCGCGAGCGCGGTCACCAGCATCAGCGAGCGTTGCATCAGTTCGTTGATGCGCTTTTCGTCGGCGCGTATGCCGACAACGCAATGCTCAGTAAATGAGCGGACGACATCAGACAGCAACTGAATGGAATTTATCATACAATATGCCAATACGGGCTTGTACACGTTCAGCTCGAAATGGCCCTGGCTGCCGGCGACGGTGATCGTGGTCTGATTGCCGAACACCTGGCAGCAGACCATGGTCATGGCTTCGCATTGGGTCGGGTTGACCTTGCCCGGCATGATCGACGAGCCCGGCTCGTTCTCCGGCAGGATCAGTTCGCCGAGACCCGAGCGCGGGCCGGATCCGAGGAAACGAATGTCGTTGGCGATCTTGAACAGGCCGGTCGCCACCGAATTGATCGCGCCGTGCACCAGCACATAGGCATCGTTGGAAGCCAGCGCCTCGAACTTGTTTGTAGCGCTGGTGAACGGCAATTTGGTGATCTCGGCAACGTGCCTGGCGAAAGCGCTCGCGAATTCCGGCTTCGAGTTGAGGCCGGTGCCGACAGCGGTGCCGCCCTGCGCGAGCGGAAACAGCTCCTTCACCGCAATGTGCAGCCGCGCGATGCCGCTCTCGACCTGCGCGGCGTAGCCGGAGAATTCCTGGCCGAGCGTCAGCGGTGTCGCGTCCTGGGTATGCGTGCGTCCGATCTTCACGATCTTGGCAAACGCCTCCTGCTTCTGGTGCAGCGCCTGATGCAGCTCGGTGAGCGAGGGGATCAGGTCGGCGATGATGCGGCTTGCGGCTGCGATATGCATCGCGGTCGGAAACGAGTCGTTCGACGACTGGCTCATGTTGACATGATCGTTCGGATGGATCGGCTGCTTGGCGCCGAGCTCGCCGCCGAGCATCTGGTTGGCACGATTGGCGATCACCTCGTTCACGTTCATGTTGGTCTGCGTGCCGGAGCCGGTCTGCCAGACCACGAGCGGAAAATGATCGTCGAGCTTGCCTTCGATCACTTCCCTGGCGGCGCTGACGATGGCGTCGGCGCGGCGTGCATCGAGCTGGCCGAGTTCGCGATTGGTTTCTGCTGCCGCGAGCTTGACGACGCCGAGTGCATGGATGATCGCGATCGGCATCCGGTCGTGGCCGATCTTGAAATTCTGCCGCGAGCGTTCGGTCTGCGCGCCCCAGTAGCGATCGGCAGGGACGTCGATCGGACCGAAGCTGTCGGTCTCGCTGCGGGTGGCGGCGTTGGATGGTGTCGTCGATTGAGCCATGGATGCTCTCCGTTGCGTCGTCAGAACGTGAACCGGCATGGCGCCGGACTTTCCGGCACGACAACGCGAAAGCGTCCGCGCAAGAAGCACGTTCATGCAGAAGATAGTCCGGGATGACGATCTGTCATCCCGAACCTCTCAAGCATCCTACAAGGTCGCGGAGTGATCTGTGTTAGATTACTTCTTGCGGAAGCGGTCGAGCCGGACGACCTCGGCGCCTTCGCTGGGCTTTGCAGGCTCCTGCTCGGTCTCGGCCGTCTCGGTCTCCACCGTGGCGCGGGCGGCCGGTGCGGGAAGCGGAGAGGCCGGCGCGGTGGCGGGAGGGGCTTCCTCGGACAGCGCGTCCGAGACGTCGAACCGCAGATCGAACGGCGCCGACGGGTCGAGGAAGCGCGTCACCGCGGCGAACGGCACATTCAGCCGCTCGGGAACCCCGCCGAACGACAGGCCGACCTCGAACCGGTCCTCGGTCACCACCAGGTCCCAGAACTGGTGCTGCAGGATGATGGTCATCTCTTCCGGATATTGCGCGAGCAGTCGTGGTGACAGCTTCACGCCGTCGCCGTGCGACAGGAAGGTGATGTAGAAATGGTGCTCACCCGGCAAGCCATGTTCGGCGGCGTCGGACAACACCCGGCGCAGCACCCCGCGCAGCGCATCGCGCGCCAGCACGTCATATCGGATGTGATCGGTCGCCATGGTGATCCTGTCGCTTCGAAATAATGGCCGGCACGGCGTCGTCGGACCCGTCCGACTCGCCCTTTTGGCCATGCTACCCCGCCGGGAGCCGGAAATCAGCAGGGCTGGTAGCGGATAATGCGGGCGGACGCCCGATCGGAAATAAAGTGGAGGCTTCTGTTGCCAGGTGCCTCCGAACCCCGCCTAACGGAGCTTAACCCGTTAGGACTTTAAGATGGTCTTTCAAACTGCGTTACGCAGCCTGAGCAACCGGAGCAAAGTTGTCGTTGGCAACTATTGCATTAGCCCGATAACGGCGGAACCATACCGAGAAAAAACACGCCCTTTACGCCCTCGTCGATCCTATTTCGCCCCCGCCGAAAGCCACCGCGAAGGATGGGTTCTGGTGGAGGCGCCGGGTACCGCCCCCGGGTCCGAATGGTTTATTGCGACGGCCATTTATTTCCATAGCCGGCGAACCGGCACCCCCAATATAGCGGCAACGCCGTAGAAAAACAGAGCCGATTCAGGCCCTTTCAGCTGTGAAAACACACCAATTTGGCTTGGCTGGCGTCCTGACGCCGTTCTAGATTTTGCCCATGCCCCCGGAATCCCCGCCGGTTGCCGCCCCGGCGCCGGATGCCTCCGCACCGTCTCCGCCCCATCAGCCGGGCCTGCTCGAGCTGTTCCTGGCCTTTGCCAAGATGTCGCTGGCCGGCTTTGGCGGGGTCCTGGTCTGGGCCCGGCGCTCGATCGTCGAGCAGCACCGCTGGATGACGGCGGAGGAGTTCAACGAGACCTTCGCGCTGTGCCATTTCCTGCCAGGTCCGAACATCGTCAACCTGTCGGTCGTATTCGGCTCGCGCTTTCGCGGCGTCGCCGGCGGACTTGCGGCTTTCGCCGGGCTGGTCGGGCCGCCGATGGTGATCGCGACCGTCCTTGCCGCGCTGTATGCCCGCTACGGCGATATCGACGTCCTGCGCCGGACCCTCGCAGGGGTGGCCTGCGCCGCGGTCGGGCTGCTGTTCGCCGTCGTCCTCAAGATGATGATGCCGCTCCTGAAGCGGCGTGATGTCACAGGCCTCGTCATTCTGGCCGCGGTCTTCGTCGCGATCGGACTGATCCGGTGGCCGCTCCAGATCGTGCTGCTGGTGGCGATCCCGCTCAGCCTTGCGGTCACGATCCTGACGCGCCGCATGGTGAAGGCATGAGCTCGGAGTCCAACCCGGTCGCGGCGCTGGTCTGGACCTTCGGCCTGATGTCGCTGTTTGCGGTCGGCGGCGCCAATTCGGCGATCCCCGAAATGCATCGCGCCGCCGTCGACGTGCATCACTGGCTGACCGACAAGCAGTTCGCCGACGTGTTCGCGATCTCGCAGCTCTCGCCGGGGCCGAACGTGCTGATCGTGACGCTGATAGGCTATTCTGTCGCAGGCGTCGCCGGGGCGCTGGCCGCGACGGTTGCGATGTGCGGACCGACTGCGCTGCTTGCTTATTATGTAAGCCGCTTCCTCGATCGCTCGCGCGACGCGCGCTGGCCGGCGATCATTCAAGCCGCATTGGTTCCGCTGTCGATCGGTCTGATGGCCGCCTCCGGGCTGATCGTGACGCAGACATCAGACCAAAGTTGGATCGCGGTGCTGATCACCATTGTCGCAGCCGCGCTTGCTTTTGCGACGCGGATCAATCCCTTGTGGATGTTGCTTGCCGGAGGTCTCCTGGGTTTTGCTGGCGTTGTCTGACGAAAATCGCTAGCAAGGCTTTCGGTCAACGCACCACAAAGCCAAGCCATTCAATCAAAGCGGGCGGGACAGCCCTGACGGGGGAAGCGAAGTCATGAGCGATACGCCGAGCGAGGCGCCGGTCAAATCGATCTTGCCGGAATGGGTACGCGGTCCGCAGGACTTCATCGGCGGGCTCGCCATGGTGGCGGTCGCGCTGTTTGCCTTGTGGGCCTCGAGCGATCTGCAGGGCATGCATGGATTTTCGTTCGGCGCCGGAACTGCGCCGCGCATGTTTGCCGTGCTGCTGCTGTTGCTCGGCGCTGCCGTTGCGCTGATGGGCGTTCTCAAGGACGGCCCGGATATCGCAGCCTATTCCTGGCGCGGCCCGTTGTTCGTGTCCGCGGCCATCGTGTTCTTCGCAGTCGGGATCCGGCCGCTCGGCCTCGTCGTCTCCGCCTTTGCGGCCTTCCTGATCGCCGCACTCGGCTCGCACGAGACCAAATGGATCGAAGCCATCATTGTCGGTGCCTGCCTGACGCTCGGCTGCGCGCTGCTGTTCCCTTATGTGCTGGGACTTCCGATGCCGATGTTCCCGCGTTTCCTGATCCAGTGAGGGCGTGATGGAACTGTTTGCCAATCTCGCCCACGGTTTCGGTGTGGTGTTTCAGATCACCTGGTGGTCACCCTCGTGGCTCTTTGGCCTGTCGGTCCCGATTTCGATCAATATTCTCATGTGCCTGATTGGCGCACTGGTCGGCACGCTGGTCGGCGTGCTGCCCGGTATCGGCACCATTGCCACCGTCGCGATGCTGCTGCCGATCACCTTCGGCCTGCCGCCGGTCGGCGCGTTGATCATGCTCGCCGGCATTTATTACGGTGCGCAGTACGGCGGTTCGACCACCTCGATCCTGGTCAATATTCCCGGAGAAGCGACCTCGGTGGTGACAGCGCTCGACGGCCACCAGATGGCCAAGCAGGGCCGCGCCGGTCCGGCGCTGGCGATCGCGGCGATCGGCTCGTTCTTCGCCGGTTGCGTCGCGACCGTGCTGATCGCCGTGCTCGGCGCGCCGCTGACCAAGCTCGCGCTGGCGTTCGGCCCGGCCGAATATTTCTCGCTGATGGTGCTCGGTCTGATCTTCGCGGTGGTGCTCGCCAAGGGCTCGGTGCTGAAGGCGATCGCGATGATCGTATTGGGCCTGTTGCTGTCGATGGTCGGCTCCGACATCGAAACCGGGGCCTCGCGCATGGCCTTTAACGTCCCCGAGCTTGCCGACGGCCTTGGCTTCGCCACCGTGGCGATGGGCGTGTTCGGCTTCGCGGAGATCATCCGCAACCTCGACCACGGCGCGGAGATGGACCGCAATCTGGTGCAGCAGAAGATCGCCGGCCTGATGCCGACCAGAAAGGATCTGGTGGACTCCACGCCTGCGATCCTGCGCGGCACCGTGCTCGGCTCGATCCTCGGCATTCTGCCGGGCGGCGGCGCCGTGATCGCCTCGTTCGCGGCCTATACGCTCGAGAAGAAGCTGGCGAAAGATCCGTCGCGGTTCGGCCGCGGCGCGATCGAAGGCGTTGCGTCGCCGGAAAGCGCCAACAACGCCGCGGCGCAGACCTCGTTCATCCCGCTGCTCACGCTCGGCATCCCGCCGAACGCGGTGATGGCGCTGATGGTCGGCGCGATGACCATTCACGGCATCGTGCCGGGCCCGCAGGTGATGCAGAAGCAGCCCGATTTGGTCTGGGGCATGATCGCCTCGATGTGGATCGGCAATCTGATGCTGATCATCATCAACCTGCCGCTGGTCGGCATCTGGGTTCGTCTGTTGCGCGTGCCGTACCGGCTGATGTTCCCCTCGATCGTGGTGTTCTGCGCGATCGGCATCTACTCGGTGAACAACGCGCCGGTCGACGTCGTCCTCGCAGGCGCGTTCGGCCTCGTCGGCTACTGGCTCATCAAGCACGATTTCGAGCCGGCGCCGCTGCTGCTCGGCATGGTGCTGGGTCCGCTGATGGAGGAGAACCTGCGTCGCGCACTCCTGATCTCGCGCGGCGACTGGAGCGTGTTCCTATCGCGGCCGCTGTCGGCGGTGCTGCTGGCGATCGCGGCCGGCCTGCTGGTGCTTGCGGTGCTGCCGGCGTTGCGCGCGAAGCGCGACGAGGTGTTCGTGGAGTCCGAGGGCTGAGTGTTCTTTACGTCCTGCGTCGGCGCGCCGCAGGCGGAAGTCGAATCGACACTCGATGTCGTCTCGTGAAATGAAAATGCCGGCCGATTTGGCCGGCATTTTTATTGGTCAAACGTTCCCGGGAGGAATCGAGATGATGTCCATTCGCTCGCTTGCGGGCGCATGCCTGTCGGCATTTGCCGCGCTCGGCGCATTCGCCGTGCCGGCGTCTGCGCAAAATTATCCGACGCGCACCATCACCATGATCGTGCCGTTCGCAGCCGGCGGTCCGACCGACGTCATCTCGCGCATCGTCACCGCGCACATGGCGCAAACGCTTGGACAGAGCATCGTCATCGAAAACGTGGTCGGCGCCGGCGGCACCACGGCGACGACGCGTGCCGCACGCGCCGCCAATGACGGCTACACCCTGATCACCGGACACATGGGCACGCACGCGGCGTCCGTGCCGCTCTACCCGAAGCTTGCGTATCATCCGGAAAAGGATTTCGAGCCGGTCGCGCTGCTCGCGGGCACGCCGATCCTGATCCTCGCCCGCAAGGATTTCCCGCCGAAGGATTTGAAGGAATTCGTCGCCTACGTGAAGGCCAATGCCGAGAAGGTCAACGCCGCGCATGCCGGCATCGGCTCGGTCTCGCACGCGTCCTGCGAGCTCCTGAACTCGATCCTCGACGTCAAGCCGGTCGGCGTACCGTTCAACGGCACCGGCCCGGCGATGAACGCGCTGGTCGCCGGCCAGGTCGACTACATGTGCGACCAGATCGTCAATGCGGTGCCGCAGATCAACGCCGGCACCATCAAGGCCTATGCGGTCGCGACCCCCGAGCGCAATCCGTCGCTCCCCAATGTCCCGACCACAACGGAGGCCGGCCTGCCGGCGTTCCAGGCCCAGGCCTGGAACGCGGTGTTCGCGCCGAAGGGAACCTCGCCCGCCATCATCGCGACGCTGAATGCTGCGGCGATCAAGGCGCTCGACGACGAGAACGTCCGCAAGCGCCTGCTCGAGCTCGGCAGCGTGATCCCGGCGCCCGCCAACCGCACGCCGGAGGCGCTCGCGACCCTCGTCAAGAACGAGATCGCGAAATGGACGCCGGTGCTGAAGCCAGCGAGTTAAGCCAGCGCGATCAAGTGGATAGGCGAGGGGCGGGACGCGAGTTCCGCCCCTTGTCGTTTGGCGCAGGAGTGTTCATTTTTCAGGGTATAATCGGTGCGTTCAGCCGAATCGGCGTGTCGACCAGCGGTCTTGGCCGCTACATTCGCCGCTCCCTCGGAAGCCCGAAACAGACGCCAAGAATCAGTCATGAACCAGTATCACGACCTGCTCGAACGCATCCTCGCCGACGGCGCGGAGAAGCACGACCGCACCGGCACCGGCACGCTGTCGATCTTCGGCCATCAGATGCGCTTCAACCTCTCGGCCGGCTTCCCGATGCTGACCACCAAGCGCCTGCCGCTGAAGGCGATCGTCCACGAACTGCTCTGGTTCCTCGCCGGTGACACCAACATCAAATATCTCAACGACAACGGCGTCACGATCTGGGACGAATGGGCCGACGCCAACGGCGATCTCGGCCCGGTCTACGGTTCGCAATGGCGCTCATGGCCGGCGCCCGATGGCCGCAGCATCGACCAGATTGCGAATGTAATCGACATGATCAAGCGCAACCCGGACTCGCGGCGGCTGATCGTCAGCGCCTGGAATCCGGCCGAGGTCGACAAGATGGCGCTGCCGCCGTGCCACTGCCTGTTCCAGTTCTATGTCGCCAACGGCAAATTGTCCTGCCAGCTCTATCAGCGCTCCGCCGACGTCTTCCTCGGCGTGCCCTTCAACATCGCCTCCTACGCACTGCTGACCATGATGGTGGCGCAGGTGACGGGGCTGAAGCCCGGCGATTTCGTGCACTCGCTCGGTGACGCGCATCTCTACTCGAACCATCTCGAGCAGGCGCGCCTGCAGTTGACGCGTCCGACGCTGCCGCTGCCGACGATGGCGATCAACCCTGATGTGAAGGAAATCTTCGCGTTCCGTTACGAAGACTTCAAACTCGAAGGTTACGACCCGCATCCGCACATCAAGGCCGAAGTCGCAGTCTGATGTCGCTGAATATCCGCCGCGCGCGGCCCGATGAGGCCGGACTGGTGTTCTCGCTGGTCCGCGAGCTCGCCGAATACGAAAAGCTCCTGCACGAAGTCCACGCCAGCGAGGCCGATATCGCCGAAGCGCTGTTCGGTGCCAACCCGCGGCTCTTTTGCGACATCGCGGAATGGAACGGCGAGCCCGCCGGCTTCGCGGTCTGGTTCGTCAATTTCTCGACCTTCGCCGGCCGTCACGGCATCTATCTCGAAGATCTCTTCGTGCGTCCGGCCCTGCGCGGCAAGGGCATCGGCAAGGCGCTGCTGGTGGATCTGGCAAAGCAATGCCTCGCCAATGGCTGGTCGCGGCTGCAATGGGCGGTGCTCGACTGGAACGCGCCGTCGATTGCATTCTACAAATCGCTCGGCGCCGAGATGATGGACGAATGGACGATCTGCCGCGTCTCCGGCGAGGCGCTGTCGGCGCTCGCGGAAGGGGCGCGTTGATGGAGATCGTGCTCGTCGTTGCGGTCGCCGAGAACGGCGTGATCGGGAAGGACAACGCCATTCCGTGGCGGCTAAAATCCGATCTGCGACGCCTCAAGGCGATCACGCTGAACAAGCCCGTCGTGATGGGGCGCAAGACCTTCGAATCCCTGCCCAGGCCGCTGCCGGGACGTACCAACATCGTGGTGACGCGCGATGTGAACTACCGTGCGCGCGGCGCCGTCGTCACCAATTCGTTCGAGACCGCGCATGCCATTGCGCTTGGTGATGCGCTGCGGCGTTTCGCCACTGAGATTGCAATCATCGGTGGTGCGGAAATCTATGCGCAGTGGATGGGCATCGCCGATCGGCTGGAGATCACCGAGGTTCACGCCCGGCCGGACGGCGATACGCGGTTCGACAAAATCGATACGAAGGCGTGGGAGGAGGTGGCGCGTGTGCGAAATCCGGCAGGTCCGGATGACAGCGTCGACTTCTCCTATGTGACATATCGTCGGCGCGACCGGGGTTAACCAATGTTTGCATTGACAATTTTGCGCCGGCGCATAGCTCGTCCGGCCAGGAAGCTTGCGTTGTAAGGGCCCTGACGGTCCCCTATAACCGGGCCGGACATTCGAGGCCGGGCGTCCCGTCCGGACTTGCCGAGGAGATGTTTGATGCCGTGGAAAAATCAGGGCGGGGGGCCATGGGGCTCGGGTCCGAAAGGGCCGTGGGGCACAGGTCCGCAGTCGGCCGGGCCAAGGCCGCCGGATCTTGAGGATCTGCTGCGGCGTGGCCAGGACCGGCTGCAGCAGTGGCTGCCCGGCGGCCATTTCAGCGGCATGGGCATCGCGCTGGTGCTGGTCGCGGCGCTGGCGATCTGGTTTGCGACCGGGATCTTCCGTGTCCAGTCCGAAGAGCTCGGCGTCGTCATGCGCTTCGGCAAGTATGATCGCGATGCCCAGCCGGGCCTGCGCTATCACCTGCCGTATCCGATCGAGACGGTGCTGCTGCCGAAGGCGCTGCGCGTCAACACGATCTCGATCGGCATGACCCTGATCGACGATCCCGCACGGCGCGGCCGCTCCATGCGCGACGTGCCGGAAGAGAGCCTGATGCTGACCGGCGACGAGAACATCGTCGACGTCGACTTCACCGTGCTCTGGCGTATCAAGCCGGGCGGGGCCGGCGCCTATCTGTTCAACATCCAGAATCCCGAAGGCACCGTGAAGGCGGTTGCCGAAAGCGCGATGCGCGAGGTGATCGGCCGTTCGCAGATCCAGCCGATCCTGACCGGGGCGCGCAACGTCACCGAGCAGAACGTCCAGGAGCTGATGCAGAAGACGCTCGATACCTACAACGCGGGCATCCAGATCACGCAGGTGCAGATGCAGAAGGTCGATCCGCCGGCGCAGGTGATCGACGCGTTCCGCGACGTGCAGGCGGCGCGCGCCGACCTCGAGCGCAAGCAGAACGAGGCGCAGACCTACGCCAACAGCATCGTGCCCGGAGCACGCGGGCGTGCCGCGCAGATTCAGCAGGCCGCCGAGGGCTACAAGGAGCAGGCGGTCGCCGAGGCCAAGGGCCAGAGCGCACGCTTCCTCAAGGTCTATGAAGAATACAAGAAGGCACCCGACGTGACGCGCGAGCGCATCTATCTGGAGACCATGGAAAAAGTGCTCGGCAGCTCCGAGAAGCTGGTTTACGACGGCGGCCAGGGCCAGAACATCGTGCCCTACCTTCCGCTCGGAGAGCTGACGACGCGGCGTCCGCCGGCAGCGCCTGCAACGACTGGCCAGCAGCAGGGAGCCACCCGATGAGGTCCCCTGTCACCGGCATTGTGGCCCTGGTTCTCCTCTTCATCGTTCTCGCTGTCGGCTACAGCTCGGTGTTCACCGTGCAGCAGACCGAGCAGACCATCGTCTTGCGGTTCGGCGAGCCGGTCGACATCGTCACCGAGCCCGGCCTGCACTTCAAGGCGCCGTGGAATTCGGTGATCAACGTCGACAAGCGTATCCTCGATCTGGAGAACCCGTCGCAGGAAGTGATCGCTTCCGACCAGAAGCGGCTCGTGGTCGACGCCTTCGCGCGCTATCGCATCAAGAACGCGTTGCGCTACTACACCAGCGTCGGCTCGATCCAGGCTGCCAATCTGCAGCTGACCACGCTGCTCAACGCGGCGCTGCGCCGTGTGCTCGGCGAGGTCACCTTCATCACGGTGGTGCGCGACGATCGCGAGAAGCTGATGTTGCGGATTCGCGAGCAGCTCGACAGGGAGGCTGACGGCTACGGCATCGAGGTCGTCGACGTCCGGATCCGACGCGCCGACCTGCCGGAGCAGAACAGCCAGGCGGTCTACAACCGGATGAAGACCGAGCGTGAGCGCGAGGCGGCCGAGTTCCGCGCCCAGGGCGACCAGAAGGCGCAGGAAATCCGCTCGAAGGCCGACCGCGAAGCGACCGTGATCGTCGCCGAGGCGAACTCGGCTGCGGACCAGACCCGCGGTGCGGGTGACGCCGAGCGCAACCGCCTGTTCGCCGAAGCCTATGGCAAGGACAAGGACTTCTTCGCGTTCTATCGCTCGATGACGGCCTATGAGAACGGCCTCAAGCCTGGCGACACGCGTTTCCTGTTGCGGCCGGACTCGGAATTCTTCAGATACTTCGGCAGTGCCAGCGGCAAGCCGCCTGAGGCGGCAGCCGCGCCGAAACAGTAACGTCACGATACGGCGGCGATGCGGACAACGCGTCGCCGCCACTCAACAAGCAACAAGCATCGAGCGGGAGGATGCCATCCGATGAGGTCAATAGCGTTCGGCGACTTCCTCATCGGTCTGGGAATCCTGTTTGTGCTCGAAGGCATCCTGTTTGCGGCAAGCCCCGCCTGGATGCGCCGGGCCATGAAGAGTGCGCTGGCCACACCCGACAACATTCTTCGCATCGTCGGCATCGGTTCGGCGGTTGTCGGGCTCATCCTGATCTGGGTGGTACGGCGCTGAGCATCGCCTGTTCCAGCCGCGCAGATCGCTCTGGAATGAACATAATCGTGAGCCTTTCGCGGCCGGTTTTTCGCCGAAATGCCCGGCTGAGATGCTTGCGCCATATGCCCGTTCGGGCGCACTCTGCCATCACGGGCGCACACCTGCGACCACCTAGTTTGAACCCGTTTGCCTGGAGAAATTCCGACATGATCGCTGCCAGACCAGCCCTGAGCCGCCGCCTCCGCATGATGGGAGCCGCGATCTCGATCGGTGCTGCGAGCATGCTGAGCTCCATGCCCGCGTTCGCGCGTGGTCCCGAGGGCATCGCCGATATCGCCGAGAAGGTGATCGACGCCGTCGTCAACATCTCGACGTCGCAGACGATCGAGGCCAAGGACCGGACGATGCCGCAGCTGCCGCCGGGCTCGCCGTTCGAGGAATTCTTCGACGACTTCTTCAAGAACCGCCGCGGGCCGGGTGGCGGCAAGGGGGGCGAGAAGGGCGGCGAGTTCCAGCCGCGCAAGACCAATTCGCTCGGCTCGGGCTTCATCGTCGACACCGCGGGTATCGTCGTCACCAACAACCACGTCATCGCCGATGCCGACGAGATCAACGTCATCCTCAACGACGGCACCAAGATCAAGGCCGAATTGGTCGGCGTCGACAAGAAGACCGACCTCGCGGTGTTGAAGTTCAAGCCGCCGAAGCCGCTCACCGCGGTCAAGTTCGGCGACAGCGACAAGATCCGTCTCGGCGACTGGGTGGTCGCGATCGGCAATCCGTTCAGCCTCGGCGGCACGGTGACCGCGGGCATCGTCTCGGCCAAGAACCGCGACATCAGCCAGGGCCCGTATGACAGCTACATCCAGACCGACGCTGCGATCAACCGCGGCAATTCCGGCGGTCCGCTGTTCAACCTCGAGGGTGAAGTGATCGGCGTCAACACGCTGATCATCTCACCGACCGGCGGTTCGATCGGCCTCGGCTTCGCCGTGCCGTCGAAGACGGTGGCCGGCGTCGTCGACCAGTTGCAGAAGTTCGGCGAGCTGCGCCGCGGCTGGCTCGGTGTGCGCATCCAGCAGGTCACCGACGAGATCGCCGACAGCCTCAACATCAAGCCGGCGCGCGGCGCGCTGGTTGCGGGCGTCGACGACAAGGGCCCGGCCAAGCCGGCCGGTATCGAGCCCGGCGACGTCGTCGTCAAGTTCGACGGCAAGGACGTCAAGGACCCGAAGGATCTGTCGCGCGTCGTCGCCGATACTGCGGTCGGCAAGGAAGTCGACGTCGTCATCATCCGCAAGGGCAATGAGGAGACCCGCAAGGTCACGCTCGGCCGGCTCGAGGACAACGAGAAGGTTCAGCAGGCCAATGCCAAGCCGAAGGACGATGCCGCCGAGAAGCCGGTGACCCAGAAGGCGCTCGGTCTCGACCTTGCGGCGCTGAGCAAGGATCTGCGCACCAAGTACAAGATCAAGGACAGCGTGAAGGGCGTCGTCGTCACCGGCGTCGACAACGCCTCCGATGCCGCCGAGAAGCGGCTGTCGGCCGGCGACGTCATCGTCGAGGTGGCGCAGGAGGCGGTGTCCAGCGCCGCCGACATCAAGAAGCGCGTCGATCAGCTGAAGAAGGACGGCAAGAAGTCAGTGCTGCTGCTGGTCTCCAATGGCGAGGGCGAACTCCGCTTCGTCGCGCTCGGCGTGCAGTAAAGTCGCGAGCTGAAGCCTCGCCTCCGACTGTCATCCCCCGCGAAGGCGGGGGATCCAGTACGCCGCGGCCTCTCCATCCTCCATCGACGTCTCTGGAATACTGGGTCCCCCGCTTTCGCGGAGGACGACAGGCTACATGAGCCTCACCCCGCCACGAACTCATCCCGCCGATAACCCTGCGCGTACAACAGCGCGGTGAGGTCGCCGTGGTCGATCCGCACGGCCGCGGCGGCCGCGACCGCCGGCTTGGCGTGGTAGGCGACGCCGAGGCCTGCGGCCTGGATCATGCCGAGATCGTTGGCGCCGTCACCCACCACCAGCGTGTCGATGTCGTCGAGGTCGAAGGATTCGGTGAGCTCGATCAGGGTGGCGAGCTTGGTGGCGCGGCCGAGGATCGGCTCGACCACTTCGCCGGTCAGCTTGCCGTCCGCAACCTGCAACTGATTGGCGCGGTTCTCCTGGAAGCCGACCTTCGCCGCGACCACCTTGGTGAACAAGGTGAAGCCGCCCGAGATCAGGCAAGTGTAGGCGCCCTGCGCGCGCATGGTCATGACCAGCTCGCGCCCGCCCGGCGTCAGCGTGATGCGCTTGTCGAGCACCTCGTCGACGACGCCGACCGGCAGGCCCTTCAGCAACGCCACGCGCTCGCGCAGCGCCGACTCGAACTCGATCTCGCCGCGCATCGCGCGCTCGGTAATGGCGGCAACATGGGCTTTCAGCCCGGCGAAATCGGCGAGCTCGTCGATGCATTCCTGGCCGATCATGGTGGAATCCATGTCGGCCAGAAAAAGCTTCTTGCGCCGGCCGATCCGAGGCTGCACGACAATGTCGATCGGCAGGTCGCCGCGGGCCTGACGCAGGCGTTCCTCGATCGCCTTGATGTCGTCCTTGCCGGTGTTCTGGCTCTCAAAGGGAATATCGACGGCGACTTCGTTGAACAGCCACTGCGCCGGGCCGGGTGAGGGCAGCACGGCCCGCGCGCCCTCGACGATGGTGGAGTCGAGCGCGGGGCTTGCAGGATTGCAGATCAGCGTGGCAACGAGGGACATGCAGGCGGATTCGGGATTGTTGGACAAGGCAGTGCTTATCGCAGGGCCGACCGCCAGCGGCAAGTCGGCCGTGGCGCTCGAGCTCGCGCAGCGCACCGGCGGGGTCGTGATCAACACCGATTCCATGCAGGTCTATCGCGACCTGCGGATCATCACGGCGCGGCCGACTGCCGGCGAGGAGGCGCTGGTTCCGCACCGGCTGTACGGCCATGTCGACGCCGGCGTGAATTTCTCGGCCGGCGCCTGGGTGGCGGATGCGGCCAATGTGCTGGGCGAGGTGCGTGCGCAGGGGCGGCTGCCGATCTTCATCGGTGGCTCCGGCCTGTATTTCAAGGCGCTGACGCGCGGGCTGTCGGCGGTACCGCCGATCCCCCCTGATGTGCGCGACGGCGTGCGCGCAAGGCTGGAGGAGCACGGCGTTGAGGCGCTGCATGCCGAGCTTGGGGTGCGCGATCCGGTATCGGCAGAACGGCTGAAGCCGCGCGACCGCACCCGCATCGCGCGGGCGCTCGAGGTCGTCGAGGCCACCGGTCGCCCGCTGCCGGACTGGCATCGCGATGGCCTGCCGCCGTTGCTGCCGCCGGGCCAATTCCACGCGCTGTTTCTCGCGCCGGAGCGCGAGCAGCTTTATGCGCGGATCGACGCGCGGTTCGGCGCGATGCTCGATGCCGGCGCGCTCGAGGAGGTCGCTGCATTGGCGGCGCGCGGGCTCGATCCGCTGCTGCCGGCGATGAAGGCCCATGGCGTGCCGGCGCTGATCCGGCACCTCAAGGGGGAGACCAGCCGGGAGGAGGCCGCCGAGATCGGCCGGGCCGACACCCGCCATTATGCCAAGCGCCAGTTCACCTGGTTTCGCCACCAGCTGCCGGAATTCGAATGGGTGGCGCCGGAGGCGGCGAAGGAGCAGCTGGAGACCCTCATCCCGTAGCCCGGATGATGGAGCGGAGCGAAATCCGGGCTGCGCGCCCTAGCCTCCCCTTGAAAAGGGGAGGTCGCTTTGCTCGCTAGAGCAAAGCGGGTGGGATCAACTCTCTGCATGAGCAGCGTCACCTGCGGCTGACCCCCATCCCGACCTTCCCCCTTTCAGGGGGAAGGAGAAGATAGATGCGGGGGGACTCCATCCCGGGAGACGCTGGTCCCGGATTTCGCTTCGCTACATCCGGGCTACGGACTCCACCCAGCCGCTGGTGGCGCGCGCCCGTCTGCCATGCGCGTTGCGCCGCGCAAAAACACTCGCCGAACGGTCGGAACCCCGTTACACTTCAAAAATCGCGAAAGTGCTTGCCTTGCCTTGACATTCAGGCTTTGGCCGCTATGTTCGCGCAACCTTTGGGAAGACTGGGTCGTCTCGTGCGCAACATTATTACCAAACTCCTTATCGCCGTCGTACCCAGGCACACCGCCGGGGATGGCTAGCGGCCATCCAAATTCGGGCGGTGTGCATGGGGCCTCTGGGGCCCCTTTTTATTGCCCGAAGCAGAACTGACGAGAACTGACAAAAGCCGCGCAAAAACAAGCGCATCCGGAGCGAACCATGACCGACAAGAGCCACGATCCCAATCAGATGACCGGCGCCGCGATGATCGTGCGCGCGCTCATCGATCACGGCGTGCAGCATGTCTTCGGCTATCCCGGCGGTGCGGTGCTTCCGATCTACGACGAGATTTTCCAGCAGAGCGAGGTCGAGCACATCCTGGTCCGCCACGAGCAGGGCGCGGGCCACGCCGCCGAAGGCTATGCGCGCTCGACCGGCAAGCCCGGCGTGGTGCTGGTGACGTCGGGCCCCGGAGCCACCAACATGGTGACGCCGCTGACCGACGCGCTGATGGACTCGATCCCGCTGGTCTGCATCACCGGCCAGGTGCCAACCCATCTGATCGGCAACGACGCCTTCCAGGAATGCGACACGGTCGGAATCACGCGGCCCGCCACCAAGCACAACTGGCTGGTGCGCGACGTCAACGACCTCGCCAGGGTGCTGCACGAGGCCTTCTATGTCGCCACCACCGGCCGGCCGGGTCCGGTCGTGGTCGACGTGCCGAAGGACGTGCAGTTCGCGACCGGCACCTATCATCCGCCGCGCAAGTCCGACGTGCACGTCTCCTACACGCCACGCGTGAAGGGCGATGCGACCCAGATCCGCAAGGCGGTGGCGCTGCTCGCCAATGCCAAGCGTCCGGTGATCTATTCCGGCGGCGGCGTGATCAATTCCGGTCCCGAGGCCTCGCAGCTGCTGCGCCAACTGGTGGAGGCGACCGGCTTCCCGATCACCTCGACCCTGATGGGGCTGGGCGCCTATCCCGCGTCGGGGCCGAACTGGCTCGGCATGCTCGGCATGCACGGCACCTACGAAGCCAACATGACCATGCATGATTGCGACGTCATGCTGTGCGTCGGCGCGCGTTTCGACGACCGCATCACCGGCCGCACCGACGCGTTCTCGCCGGGCTCGAAGAAGATCCACATCGACATCGATCCGTCCTCGATCAACAAGAACATCCGCGTCGACGTGCCGATCATCGGCGATTGCGGCAACGTGCTCGGCGATTTGCTGCAGGTGTTCAAGGCGGAAGCCAAGAAGCCGGACATCAAGGCGTGGTGGCAGCAGATTGCGCAATGGCGCGCGCGCAACTCGCTGTCCTACCGCAAGAACAACGATGTCATCCTGCCGCAATACGCGATCCAGCGCCTGTTCGAGCTGACCCGCGGCAAGGACACCTACATCACGACCGAAGTCGGTCAGCACCAGATGTGGGCGGCGCAGTTCTTCGGCTTCGAGGAGCCGCACCGCTGGATGACCTCGGGCGGTCTCGGCACCATGGGCTACGGCCTGCCGGCCGCGGTCGGCGTGCAGGTGGCGCATCCGGACAGCCTGGTCATCGACATCGCCGGCGATGCCTCGGTGCAGATGACGATCCAGGAGATGTCGACGGCGGTTCAGTTCGAGCTGCCGATCAAGATCTTCATTCTGAACAACCAGTACATGGGCATGGTGCGGCAGTGGCAGCAGCTGCTGCACGGCAACCGGCTGTCGCATTCGTACTCGGAAGCGCTGCCGGACTTCGTCAAGCTCGCCGACGCCTATGGCTGCGTCGGCCTGCAGGCGCACAAGCCCGCCGATCTCGACGGCGCGATCAAGGAGATGATCTCGATCAAGCGCCCGGTGCTGTTCGACTGCCGCGTCGCCGCGCTGGAGAACTGCTTCCCGATGATCCCGTCCGGCAAGGCGCATAACGAGATGCTGCTGCCGGAAGAAGCGACCGATGAGGCCACCGCGAAGGCCTTCTCCGGCGGCAAGGCGCTGGTGTGATGATGTTCGATCGTGGCGCACTCTCGCTTCACCTCGCCCCGCTTGCGGGGAGAGGTCGGATTGCGCGCGAGCGCAATCCGGGTGAGGGGGAGTCTCCGCGAGTCCTTCTCTCACCGCTTTCCTGGAGGCAGCCCCTCACCCCAACCCTCTCAGAGCGAGCGAAGCTCGTCTCGGCCCCGCGAAGAGCGGGGCGAGGGAGCCTATCGCACGCTCGGATGGAGGGAGGCTCAGTTGTTTGATCTCAACGAGCTCGAGCGCGCGCACAGGATCGTCGGCACCGCGGTGCCGGCGACACCGGCGTATGCCTGGCCGCTGCTGGCCGAGCGGCTCGGCACCGAGGTCGTGGTCAAGCATGAGAACCACACGCCGACCGGCGCCTTCAAGGTGCGCGGCGGCCTGGTCTATCTCGAGCGGCTGAAGCGCGAGCGGCCCGATGTGCCCGGCATCATCTCGGCGACGCGCGGCAATCATGGCCAGAGCCTGGCCTTCGCCGCGGGCCGTCATGGCGTGCCGGCGACGATCTATGTTCCCCGCGGCAACTCGGTGGAGAAGAACCGCGCCATGCATGCGTTCGGCGCCGAGCTCGTCGAGCACGGCGAGGACTTTCAGGCCGCGCGGGAAGAGGCCGGGCGCCGCGCCCAGTTCGCCGGCCTGCACATGGTGCCGTCGTTCCATCCGGACCTGGTGCTGGGCGTTGCGACCTATGCGCTCGAATTGTTTCGGTCAGCGCCCGATCTCGACATCCTCTATGTGCCGATCGGGCAGGGCTCCGGCATCTCCGGCTGCATCATGGCGCGCGATCTGCTCGGCCTGAAGACCGCGATCGTCGGCGTGCAGTCGACCGAGGCGCCGTCCTACGCGCTGTCGTTTGCGGCCGGAAAGATCGTGACCACCGAGACCAGCAACACCCTCGCCGACGGCATGGCGACGCGGATTCCGGACGCGGATGCGTTCGCCCTGATCCGCAAGGGCGCCTCGCGCATCGTGCAGGTCACCGACGACGAGGTCGCCCAGGCGATCCGCGCCTACTGGACCGATACCCATAATCTCGCCGAGGGCGCCGGCGCTGCGGCGCTTGCCGCCGCGATGCAGGAAAAGAGCAGGCTCGCCGGCAAGCGGGTCGGCCTGATCCTGAGCGGTGGCAATATCGATTTCGATCTGTTCCGGTCCTGGATCGGGACGGATGCTGCGCCGGCCGCCCAGCGGGCGGTGGCGTGACCAGAATGTAAGGGGACGACCATGAACCAGCCCGCATCCGCCTACTTCCTCGAAGAGCGTCACGATCCGAACGAGACGCATACGCTGTCTGTCCTCGTGCAGAACGAGCCCGGCGTGCTCGCGCGCGTGATCGGCCTGTTCTCCGGCCGTGGCTACAACATCGACAGTCTCACCGTCTCGGAGACCGAGAACCAGAAACATCTCTCGCGGATCACGATCGTCACCACGGGCACGCCGATGGTGATCCAGCAGATCAAGCATCAGCTCGACCGCATGATCCCGGTCTACCGCGTCGTCGACATGACGCTGACCGGCAGCTCGATCGAGCGCGAACTCGCGATGGTCAAGGTGAGGGGTGGTGGTGATCACCGCGTCGAGGCGCTGCGGCTGGCGGATGCGTTCCGCGCCCGGGTGATCGACGCCACGACCGAGAGCTTCGTGTTCGAGATCACGGGCAACTCGTCCAAGATCAGTCAGTTCATCGACCTGATGCGCCCGCTGGGCCTGGTCGAGGTGTCACGAACCGGGGTGGCCGCGATCACGCGTGGGCCGGAAGGGATGTGAGTCATGTTGGCGCGCGACTGGTACTATACGCAACGGCGGCAGGTCGGTCTCGATACCGCGGTTGTCTCGATCTATGACGTCAGCGAGGACAGCGATGTCCGTGCCCGTCAGGCGCTGACCATGCTCGGCGTCAAGCCGGGCTGGCGCATCGCCGACATCGGCTGCGGCAACGGTGTGCTGGCGACCGAGGCGGCGCTGATAGGCGCCGAGGTCGACGCCATCGACATCTCGCCGGCGATGATCGGGCTTGCCGAGATCTATGCGCGCGACCGCAAAGCGAAGATCCGGACCCAGCCGGCCGGCCTCCTGTCGTTCGCCTATCAGCCGAACTCCTACGATCTGATCGTCAGCGAATTCACGCTGCATCATCTGCCGGACTTCTGGAAGGCCGTGGCGCTGTCGCGGATCTTCAACGCGCTGAAGCCGGGCGCGAACTTCTATCTGCGCGACATGGTGTTCGTCAGCATGCCCGACGGCGTCGACCGCGATGTCGAGGGCTGGGCTGATTTCTCGATCAAGAATCACGATTTCGAGCGCGAGAGCGTGATGACCCATATGCGCGACGAATACTCGACCTTCGGCTGGGTGATGGAGCGCATGCTGACCGAGACCGGTTTCACGCTGGTCGCGGCCGACTACCACGCACCGCTGCACGGCACCTATCTGCTGCGCAAACCGAAGCCGGATGAACAGATCTAGATCCCGACCGTCGTAACGGAAGCAAAAGAAGAACAACAATGAAGCCGGCCGATGTTGGCATCGCCGTCATGGTCGCGGTGATCTGGGGGCTTGCGTTCGTCGCAAGCCGGATCGCGCTCAATGAGTTCTCGCCGGAGCTGATGACGACCCTGCGCTTCGCCATCGCCGCGCTGCCGTGCCTGTTCCTGCGCAAGCCTGACGTCTCCTGGCCGCTGCTGATCGGGATCAGCTCCACGCTGTTCCTCGGCCAGTTCCTGGCGCAGGCCTTTGCGATCGCGCACGGCGTCCCGGTCGGGCTTTCGAGCGTCATCGTGCAGAGCCAGGCGCTGTTCACCATCGCATTCGCCGCCGTGATTTTCGGGGAGATGCCGACGCGGTCCCAGGCGATCGGGATCGCGATCGCCGCGCTCGGCCTGCTGATGATCTGCGGGACGGTCGGTTACGATTTCAGCGTCGCCGCGTTTGCGATCATCATGATCTGTCCGATCAGCTTTGCGATCGGCAATGTGCTGCTGCGGCGGGCACAGGACGCACCGATGTTCGATCTGTTCGCCTGGTTGTGCCTGGCGGCCGCGGTGCCGCTCGCGGTGCTGACCTTGATCAGCAACGGGCCGCGGCCGACCTGGCAGGCGCTGAGCCACATGTCGCTGACTGGCCTGATCTGCGTGCTCTGCCTCGGCGGTATCTCCACCAGCATCGCCTACTGGCTGTGGGGCCGGCTGCTCAGGGATTATCCGGCGGCACAGGTGGTGCCGTTCGCGCTGCTGGTGCCGTTCGTCGGCTCCGCCGCCTCCAGCATCGTTTTCGGCGAGACATTCGGGCCGCTGCGGCTGACCGGCATGGTCACCGTGATCGCCGGCATCGCCGTGATGCTGCTGTCGAAGCGTCCAAAAGCTCTGCCGAAAGTCGCGTGAGGGCACGATGTCGAGTTCGCTGCTGTTTGCCTTTGTGGTGTTTGCCGTCGTGATGTTCTTCACGCCGGGCCCCAACAACATCATGCTGCTGTCGTCGGGGCTGACCTACGGCTTCCGCCGCACGGTGCCCCACATTGCCGGCATCACGGTCGGCTTCGCCTTCATGGTCGGCGCGGTCGGCGTCGGCTTAGGGGCCGTCTTCATCGCCTATCCGGTGCTGCAGACGATCCTGAAATATGGCGGCGTTGCCTACCTGATCTATCTCGCCGCCGTCATCGCCATGGCCGAGCCGCCCTCGGCGGACAAGGACGACAAGCCCGGCCGCGGCCCGATGACCTTCTGGGGCGCGGCCATGTTCCAGTGGATCAACGCCAAAGGCTGGGTGATGGTGATCGGCACCATCACGGCCTATGCGGCGATTGCCGCCTTCCCCTGGAACATCGCGATCCAGGTCGGCCTGAGCCTGGTGCTGGGAACGGTGTCCTGCATCGTCTGGGCGCTGTTCGGCACCGCCCTGCGGCCGATCCTGACGTCGCCCCGGGCGATCCGTGTCTTCAACGTGGTCATGGCCATCCTGCTGCTGGCCTCGCTCTACCCGGTCTTCATGGACGCATGATGCCGCACCGCGCCATGCGAGATGAGGGTTTCCCCTGAGGGGGAAAATGCTCTAGACAACGCCGGAAATTCGCGGGCGCCCGGCGGTTCTGACCTTCCGAAAGCCTGATTCATCGGCCGATTTTGGCCCCCTTCAAACGAGGAAACCACGATGCGAGTTTACTACGATCGCGATGCCGACCTGAACCTGATCAAGGGCAAAAAGGTTGCCATCGTCGGCTACGGCAGCCAGGGCCACGCCCACGCGCTCAACCTGAAGGATTCGGGCGTCAAGGAAGTGGCGATCGCGCTGCGCAAGGGTTCGGCCTCGGCCAAGAAGGCCGAGAACGCCGGCTTCAAGGTGATGGAAGTCGCCGAAGCCGCCAAGTGGGCCGACCTCGTCATGATGCTGACCCCGGACGAGCTGCAGGGCGACATCTATCGGGAGCACCTGCACGACAACATGAAGAAGGGCGCGGCGCTCGTGTTCGCCCACGGCCTCAACGTGCACTTCAACCTGCTCGATCCGCGCGCCGACCTCGACGTGCTGATGATCGCGCCGAAGGGCCCCGGCCACACCGTGCGCTCGGAATATCAGCGCGGCGGCGGCGTGCCCTGCCTGATCGCGATCGCCAAGGATTCGTCGGGCAACGCCCATGACCTCGGCCTCAGCTACGCGTCGGCGATCGGCGGCGGCCGTGCCGGCATCATCGAGACCACCTTCAAGGAAGAGTGCGAGACCGACCTGTTCGGTGAGCAGGTGGTGCTCTGCGGCGGCCTGGTCGAGCTGATCAAGGGCGGCTACGAGACGCTGGTCGAGGCCGGCTACGCGCCCGAGATGGCCTATTTCGAGTGCCTGCACGAAGTGAAGCTGATCGTCGACCTGATCTATGAAGGCGGCATCGCCAACATGAACTACTCGATCTCCAACACCGCCGAATACGGCGAGTATGTCACCGGTCCGCGTATCGTCACGGCCGAGACCAAGGCGGAGATGAAGCGCGTGCTCGCCGACATCCAGGGCGGCAAGTTCGCCCGCGACTGGATGCTGGAGAACAAGGTCAACCAGACCTCGTTCAAGGCAACCCGCGCCAAGCTCGCCCAGCATCCGATCGAGGAAGTCGGCGCCAAGCTGCGCGACATGATGCCCTGGATCAAGAAGGGCGCGCTGGTCGACAAGAGCAAGAACTGAGCGCGGTTTTGTAGGGTGGGTTAGATGGGATAACGGGCCGGCGAGCTGCTAGCAAGCCGCTCACTCGCTACGGCGCTGGTGGTGGCGCGCTCGCTCGCGGCTTGCCGGTTAAGGCGGTCGTCCCTCAGATTGATGGTGTTTGAACGGAGTCGGGCAAGCCCGCTCCAAGCATCCTTGAGGAACGACCATGAACCACTATGCCGGAATCGACGTGTCATTGGAATGCTCAAGCG
>NZ_VKHP01000702.1 GCF_010811875.1 Bradyrhizobium uaiense | reverse complement strand
CGGAATGGTCATCAAGCGAGAGGCGACTTCGTCCTGTCTCGCGCGCACCCGTAGTCCCTTCTCCAGCTCTGCTATCTGCTCCGACAGGGATTTCACATGCGTCAAGAGATTCTGGCAAAGGCTGCGGACTAGATCGGGCAGGTCCGGATATGTTGCAAGGAGCTCATCCAATCGGGGGATATGTCTCACGCCCTGAGCCACGATCAAACCGAATTCCGCAAGATGTCCGCGCAAAGCATTGATCGCCTGTGTGCG
>NZ_VKHP01000701.1 GCF_010811875.1 Bradyrhizobium uaiense | reverse complement strand
GACGGCACGCCCGACGAGGTGAGGGCCGACCAGGCGGTGATCGACGCCTATCTCGGCGTTGCGCATCAGGACGTCACGGAGCTCGCGGTCTGATGTTCGATTATCAGTTTCTGATCGAGGTCTTGGTGGGCGGCCTGCTGTCGGGGGTGATGTATTCGCTGGTCGCGATCGGATTCGTGCTGATCTACAAGACCTCGGGCGTGCTCAATTTCGCGCAGGGCGCGATGCTGCTGTTTGCGGCGCTGACCTTCGTCA
>NZ_VKHP01000700.1 GCF_010811875.1 Bradyrhizobium uaiense | reverse complement strand
CCCTCACCTCGTCGGGCGTGCCGTCGGCGATCTTGCGGCCGTTATCCAGCACCGCGATCCGATCAGAGAGGCCCATCACCACGCCGATGTCGTGCTCGATCAGCACGATGGTGGCGCCATAGCTGTCGCGCGCATTGCGCACATGCTCGGACAGCTCGAGCTTCTCGCTCAACGTGACGCCGGCGAACGGCTCGTCCAGCAGCAGCAGCGTCGGCCGCGCCACCAGCGCCCGCGCCAGCTCGACCCGCTTCTGCA
>NZ_VKHP01000699.1 GCF_010811875.1 Bradyrhizobium uaiense | reverse complement strand
TGACGAAGGTCAGCGCCGCAAACAGCAGCATCGCGCCCTGCGCGAAATTGAGCACGCCCGAGGTCTTGTAGATCAGCACGAATCCGATCGCGACCAGCGAATACATCACCCCCGACAGCAGGCCGCCGACCAAGACCTCGATCAGAAACTGATAATCGAACATCAGACCGCGAGCTCCGTGACGTCCTGATGCGCAACGCCGAGATAGGCGTCGATCACCGCCTGGTCGGCCCTCACCTCGTCGGGCGTGCCGTC
>NZ_VKHP01000698.1 GCF_010811875.1 Bradyrhizobium uaiense | reverse complement strand
GTATGGGTAGCCGAACACTGACCGACACGGCTGCTCACCTCGGCGGGGTGGAAGCGACGGCACGTTGACAAGGGCATGCCAAGCAACTGGAGAAGCCTTCCTCGTCCCGGGGAGAAATCGCCGGAGCAAGGTAGGCCGTATAACCGGATACACCGGGAAATCGGCCGAAGACGAGAAGGTGGCGGCTGGGTCTGTAGTAGCGATGAAGCGGAGTAATATCCGTGGAGCCAAGGGGCCCTGCCATTTGTGATGTCT
>NZ_VKHP01000697.1 GCF_010811875.1 Bradyrhizobium uaiense | reverse complement strand
GCACCGGATGGCGGACCATCGCATCGATATCGATGCCGTCAAGGATCCAGTGCAATTGCTCGGTCGTCAGCGTGACGACCGCCTCCTGGCGGCGCGGCCATCGGAACTTGTCCTCGGTCAGCCGCTTTAGGACCAGCACAAAGCCGGACCGGTCGAAGAACAGCAACTTCATCCGGTCGCAACGGCGATTGCAGAACGCAAAAACAGCCGGAGTGAATGGATCGAGCGCCATCGTCTCCTGGACCAGGACCGCAA
>NZ_VKHP01000696.1 GCF_010811875.1 Bradyrhizobium uaiense | reverse complement strand
ACTCGGATCGCCGGTTCGATTCATCGGATTCTTGAATCTGAACCGTACCGACGCGTCAACCGCTCAGCTCGAGAGCTCAGCCGGCAACCTGATATTGCCGCACCGGATGGCGGACCATCGCATCGATATCGATGCCGTCAAGGATCCAGTGCAATTGCTCGGTCGTCAGCGTGACGACCGCCTCCTGGCGGCGCGGCCATCGGAACTTGTCCTCGGTCAGCCGCTTCAGGACCAGCACAAAGCCGGACCGGTCGA
>NZ_VKHP01000695.1 GCF_010811875.1 Bradyrhizobium uaiense | reverse complement strand
TGGCGGGGTCTCGGTGAACTACCATACACTGGCAGACTTCCGGGTCGGATGCGCCGATCTGCTCGACCGGCTGCTTGCCGAGCATCTTGCGGCCTTGGCGGAGGTGGGTCTGGTCGATCTCAACAAGCTGGCGCAGGACGGCGTACGGATCCGGGCGAGCGCCGGGGCCGCCTCGTTCCGGCGAGAACGAACACTCGCTCGCCATTTGGAGACCGCGCAGGCGATGGTGGCGGAGCTCAAGCGCGAGGTCGAGAC
>NZ_VKHP01000694.1 GCF_010811875.1 Bradyrhizobium uaiense | reverse complement strand
CCCGCGATCGCGGCCGGTGCGGCGTTCGCGCAGAGCCGCGACAGTGAAGCAATCGTGCTGGCGCTCGCCGCCGACCATCTGGTGCGCGATACGCCGGCCTTCGTCGCCGCGTGCCGCGGCGGACTGGTGGCTGCGGAAGCCGGCCGGATCGTGACGTTCGGCGTCAAGCCGGAACGGCCGGCCACCGAATACGGCTACATCCACCCGGGCGCGGTGGTCGCCGGAGAGGTGCGCGCGGTGGCGAAGTTCGTCGAG
>NZ_VKHP01000693.1 GCF_010811875.1 Bradyrhizobium uaiense | reverse complement strand
GTATGGGTAGCCGAACACTGACCGACACGGCTGCTCACCTCGGCGGGGTGGAAGCGACGGCACGTTGACAAGGGCATGCCAAGCAACTGGAGAAGCCTTCCTCGTCCCGGGGAGAAATCGCCGGAGCGAGGTAGGCCGTATAACCGGATACACCGGGAAATCGGCCGAAGACGAGAAGGTGGCGGCTGGGTCTGTAGTAGCGATGAAGCGGAGTAATATCCGTGGAGCCAAGGGGCCCTGCCATTTGTGATGTCT
>NZ_VKHP01000006.1 GCF_010811875.1 Bradyrhizobium uaiense | reverse complement strand
GTGCAAGTCGAACCGACAGCGTGCGTAGCCCGCGCAGCGCGAGGTAGACGTCATCGGGGCCGACGCAGACGCCGAGCACCCCGCCGGTGTTTCACGGCTCCACCGTGCTCTATCCGAGCGCGGAGGACCTCCACGCCCATCGCGCCGAATTTACCTATGGCCGCCACGGCACCCCGACCACCCGGGCGCTACAGGACGTGCTGATGGCGCTGGAAGGCCCGCAATGCGCCGGCGTCGGCCTCGCCCCGTCGGGACTGTCCGCGATCAGCACGACGCTGCTCGCCGTGCTGAAGGCCGGCGACCATCTGCTGGTTTGCGACAATGCCTATCGGCCGACCCGCAATGTCTGCGAAAAGCTCCTGAGGCGCTACGGCATCGAGACCAGCTATTTCGATCCGCTGATCGGCGCCGGCATCGCGGCGCTGTTCAAGCCGAACACCCGCGCCGTTCTGGTCGAGGCGCCCGGCTCGCAATCGTTCGAGATGCCCGACGTGCGCGCGATATCGGCCGTGGCGCATGCCCACGGCGCGCTGATGATCGATGACAACACATGGGCGACCCCGCTCTATCGCCGTTCGCTCGAACAAGGCATCGACATCAGCATGCAGGCCGGCACCAAATATTTCAGCGGCCACTCCGACATCATGTTCGGCACCATCGCGGCCAACGCGAAGGCCTGGCCGCTGGTCCAGGAGGCGATCGGGGTGCTCGGCGTCTGCGTCGGCCCCGATGACGTCTACCTCGCGCTGCGCGGGCTACGCACGCTGTCGGTTCGACTTGCACAGCACCACCGCTCCGGGCTCGAGATGGCGCGCTGGCTTGCGGCGCGACCCGAGGTCGATCGCGTGCTGCACCCTGCCCTCGAGACCGATCCCGGGCACGCGATCTGGAAGCGCGACTTCACCGGCGCCTCCGGCCTGTTCAGCATCGTGCTGAAGCCGGTGCCGCAGACCGCGGTCGATGCGATGCTCAACACGCTCAAGCTGTTTGGCATGGGCTTTTCGTGGGGCGGGTTCGAGAGCCTCGCCATCCCGTTCGATTGCAGCGACTATCGCACCGCGACCAAATGGTCGCCGGGCGGACCGACGCTGCGGCTACATATCGGGCTCGAAAGCCTCGACGATCTCAAGGCCGATCTCGATCGCGGATTTGCGGCGTTGAAGGCTGCGCGCTGATCCGTCGGCGCGGACTACACGTCAGCCGAGATTAACCACAACCGCCCGGCCGTGACGCGGCGCTGCGACCCGCGTCCCGTGCATCGAGTACGCGCGATCTCCGGGATTCTGCGGAGATGTGACGGCACCGATAAACTCGCCGTTCACCATCCCCACCAATCCCTTAATTGTCCGGACGTTCCATCAAGTTCCCTTATACTTTTGCGGCCGTAGTGATGCTCCCGGGAAGGGCTGTCGGTGCCGCAAGGACGTGACTGCCCTGAGTTAAGGGCATTCAGACAATCGCATGAAGACGGCACGCATCGTGGTCCTCGGCATCGCCGGCGTCGCAGGCCTCGCGGCCATGTATCTCGCGAGCGTTGGCGATCGCAAACCGGCGCCGGTCGCGCCGCCGGTCGCACAGCTACCGACCGTCGAGGTGCTGGTGGCGAAGTCCGACATCGGCCTCGGCCAGTCGGTCAAAGCCGAAGACGTGCAATGGCAGCGCTGGCCCGCTGAAACCGCAAGCGCGGCGTTCATCCGCCACGACACCAATGCCAACGCCATGACCGACGTGATCGGCTCGATCGCACGCGCTCCTTTCATCATCGGCGAACCGATCCGCGAGCAGAAACTGGTCAAGGCCAATGGAAGCGGCTTCATGGCCGCGATCCTGCCCTCCGGCATGCGCGCGATCTCCACGGAAATCTCGCCGGAGACCGGCGCCGGCGGCTTCATCCTGCCGAACGACCGCGTCGATGTGATCCTGTCGCGGCGCGACAAGAACCCCGATCAACAGCAGGGTAACCGCGACATCATCACCACCGAAATACTGCTGTCCAACGTCCGCGTGCTGGCGATCGACCAGGCGCCGAAAGAGAAGGACGGCAACAACTCCCTCGTCGGCAAGACCGTGACACTCGAGCTCAAGCCCGAACAGGCCGAGACGCTCGCGCGCGCCCGGCAGAGCGGCACGCTGGCGCTGGCGCTGCGCAGCATCGCCGACATCAATGAGACGATCGACGAGACCAGAGACCAGGCCCCGAAGCGGGGCGAGAGCATCAAGGTGGTGCGCTTCGGCATCCCTAGCGCTCAGACGACACAGAAGTGATGGGGGCTTCGATATGACAACGGGTGCAAAAAAACTGGCGACGCGGACCACGCTGGTCCGTTCGCTGTCATTCTCGGCGGTTACCGCCCTGATGCTGGTCCCGGCTCTCGCCGGCGCGACCGATCCCGACAAGAACGCGGACGTCGCAGTGACGAGCAGCATTTCCGCCAAGATGCGCTCCGTCTCGCTCGGCGTCGGCAAGTCGGTGGTGGTCGACCTGCCGCGCGAGGCCAAGGACGTCCTGGTTGCCGATCCCAAGATCGCCAACGCCGTGATCCGCTCGGCGCAGCGTGCCTATATCATCGGCGCGGCGGTCGGCCAGACCAACGTCGTGTTCTTCGACGCCGAGGGCAATCAGGTCGCGTCCTACGACATCGCGATCAAGCGCGACCTCAACGGCATGCGCGCCGCGTTGAAGCAGATGCTGCCCGGCGTCCAGATCGAAGGCGTCGGCGACAGCGTGGTGCTGACCGGCACGGTGGCGAGCCCGGTCGAAGCCCAGCAGGCCGGCGACATCGCCGCGAAGCTCGTCGGCAGCGCCGACAAGGTCGTCAATTCCATCGTGGTGCGCGGCCGCGACCAGGTGATGCTGAAAGTCACCGTCGCCGAAGTGCGCCGGGATGTCGTCAAGCAGCTCGGCGTCGATCTCAGTGCCAATATGAATTACGGCACCGCTGCGGTGGTCTTCAACAACGCCAACGCCTTCACCGCCAACAACGGACCGCTCGCGCCCAGCAACGTGCTGGCCGGTGCGGCCCTGAACAAGCTCGGCGTGCCGACCGTCACCGCGACGCTGCGCGCGATGGAAAACGCAGGCGTCGTGAAGACGCTGGCCGAACCCAACCTCACGGCGATCTCCGGCGAGTCCGCGACCTTCGTCTCGGGCGGCGAGTTTCCAATTCCGACCGGCGTCACCTGTCAGACCACGACGTCAGGCACGATCGGGAATTGCGTCCAGACCGTCAGCTTCAAGAAGTTCGGTATCTCGCTCAACTTCACTCCGGTGGTGCTGTCCGAGGGACGCATCAGCCTGAAGGTGATGACCGAAGTGTCCGAAGTCTCGATGGAGAACGCGTTGACCGGCGGCCAGGGCGGCACGACGATCCCCTCGATCAAGACCCGCCGCGCCGACACCACGCTGGAGGTGCCCTCCGGCGGCTCGATCGCGATGGCCGGATTGATCCAGGAGCAGACCAAGCAGGCCATCAACGGAATGCCGGGCGTCGATCAGATCCCGGTCCTCGGCCAGCTGTTCAGGAGCCAGGACTTCGTCAACAACGAGACCGAGCTCATGGTCATCGTAACGCCCTACGTGGTGCGCGCCGTTGCGCAGAAGGAATTGTCCCGTCCCGACGACGGATTTGCTCCGGCCTCCGACGCACAGTCGGCGCTGCTGGCGCGCGTCAATCGCATCTACGGCGTTGCCGCCCGTGCCGAGCCGATCGGCGCCACGCCGGTCAATTTCGGCTTCATCATCGACTGAGGCGCGAACCTGAAGGGTTGGGGGATCCTATGATGATACGCAACACACAAGCCGGACATACGAGGTCGCTGTCGCTGTGCGGCGCCCTCGTCGCCACGGCGATCGCGCTCGGCGGCTGCAATCTGACCGGCGACAATCTTGCCACCGGCACCGTGCCCGACGACTACCGGCAACGACATCCGATCGCGATCACCGAGGGTGAGCAGTCGATCGTCGTGTTCGTGGGCCATGCCCGCGGCAATCTCACCGAAACGCAGCGCGACGACGTCATGGGGCTGGCCCGCACCTGGCGCCGTGAAGGCACCGGCGCGATCGCGATCGATGTGCCGGCCGACACCTCGAACACACGCTCGACGCAGGCGGTGTACCAGGAGATCCGCGGCGTGCTGGCGTCGACGGGGGTGCCGGCGCACGCCATCACCCGGCGCTCCTATCACGCCGACGACCCGCGCGCGCTCCCGACCATTCGCCTCAGCTATCCGAAGATGGCCGCGGTCGCCGGACCCTGCGGCGTGTGGCCGAGCGACCTTGGTCCCTCGATCTACAATCCCGGTTACAGCGAGAATAAGCAGTACGAGAATTTCGGCTGCGCCACGCAGCGCAATCTCGCCGCGATGGTCGCCAATCCGTCCGACCTCGAACAGCCGCGGACCGAGACCGCCGCCTACACGCCG
Source organism: Bradyrhizobium uaiense (assembly GCF_010811875.1). GTDB lineage: Bacteria > Pseudomonadota > Alphaproteobacteria > Rhizobiales > Xanthobacteraceae > Bradyrhizobium > Bradyrhizobium uaiense. The sequence goes on along the minus strand of NZ_VKHP01000006.1, from coordinate 93,590 downwards.
CGCCGGTCGATCGCATTCCAGAAATACCGCAAGGGTGACTCGACCGCGACCGCCTACCCCGAAGCCGATAGAGCGAAACTGAGCGACGCCGGGAAATGACCGAACAACAGGACGAACCGCAGCACGCCCACGACCACATCGCGCCGGCACCGCGGATTTCCGTGCAGGCCTTCTGCGCCAGCGTCGCGACGGCCGCGACCGCGCGCGCCGCCGCCGAAGACCGCCGGCTGGCCAAGGCTCACCTCTCCGTCCACATGGGCGGCATCGCAGCGGCGATCGACACCTATCACAAGGCGCCGACGCCCAACGTCATCATGCTGGAGACCGAGCCGGACAACGATTTCCTCGCCGGTCTCGATGAGCTCGCCACGGTCTGCGATCCCGGCACCCGGGTTGTCGTGCTCGGCACGCCGGGCGAAGCTGCGCCGTATCGCGAATTGGTCCGGCGCGGCGTCAACGACTACGTCATCGGGCCGGTCAAGGTGCTCGACATCGTCCGCTCGATCTGCAGCCTGTTCTCGTCCTCGGAAGCGGTCTCGGTCGGCCGCCTGATCGCGGTCGCGGGCGCTAAAGGTGGCGTCGGCGCCTCGACCATCGCCCATAATGTCGCCTGGACCATCGCGCGCGACCTCGGGCTGGATTCGGTCGTGGTGGATCTCGACCTCGCCTTCGGCACCGCCGGGCTCGACTACAACCAGGATCCGACACAGGGCATCGCCAACGCGGTGTTCGCACCCGAGCGTCCGGACAGCGCCTTCATGGAACGCCTGCTGGCAAAGTGCGGCGACCATCTCAGCCTGCTGGCGGCCCCGGCCACCCTCGACCAGGTCTACGATTTCGGCGCCGAGGCGTTCGATGCCATCTTCGACACGATGCGCATGACCACGTCCTGCATCGTGCTCGACGTCCCGCATCAATGGACCGCCTGGACCAAACGCGTGCTGGTCGGCGCCGACGATATCCTGATCGTCGCCGAGCCCGACCTCGCCAACATGCGCAACACCAAGAACATGATGAACTTGCTCCGGACCGCGCGTCCCAATGACCGGCCGCCGCTCTACTGCCTGAACCAGGTCGGCATGTCGAAGCGCCCCGAGATCGAGGTCAAGGATTTCGCCAAGACGATCGAGAGCCAGCCGATCGCGTCCATTCCGTTCGATTGCAGGCTGTTCGGTGAAGCCGCCAACAACGGCCAGATGATCGCGGAAGTCTCCGCGCGTCATCGCACCACAAAGACCTTCCTGCGGATCGCGCAGCGCCTCACCGGCCGTCCCGATCTCGCCGAGGCCCGCGAGTCGTTCCTGTCGCCGATCCTCAAGAAGCTGCAGTCGCGTCGGAACGACGGCCGCCGCGCTGCTGGCTAGCAGCCGTCCGGATTTCGCGTGAAGACGCTCTAGTCGCGGCCGCTGGTCGCGACCGGGATCTTGTCCGAATCGGTCCGGCTCGCATCCCTGCGCGCCAACAGCCGCTTCAGCGCGGCGACATTCGCTGAGCCCTGCTCCGGCGGCAAATCGGCCTTCATGATGGTCTCAGCCTCGGCCTGGCGGCCCTGCAAGCCGACCACGACCGCCAGATTGGTGCGCACCCGCATGTCCCCGGGTGCGCGCTCCCGGGCGCGGCGCAGCGTCTCCTCGGCCTTCGGCAGGTCCTTCGACAGCAGATAGGACAGGCCGAGATTGGAGAGCACCGACGGATCGTCGGGCACGATCTTCAGCGCACTCGAATAATACTGGCGGGCCTCGTCATGCCGATCGAGTTGATCGAGCACGGCGCCCTGCACGGACAGGATGCGCCAGTCCGGGTCTTCCGGGGTGTGGGCGCGTCCGAGCACATCGAATGCCTGCTGGAAATTGCCGTTGTCGGCGAGCGCCCGTCCATAGCCCGCGAGCAGTGCCTTGTTGCTGGGCTGTGCCAGCACGGCCTGCTCCATTACCGCGACGGCCTGTGCCCGCTGGCCGGTGGCGCGCAGCGCCCGAGCGTATTTCAGCGCGGCGTCGGTGTCTTTCGGGTTGGCGCGGACACGCTCGTGGTAGGTTGCGATGTCGCTCCGGGGATCGGCCGGGGCCGGCGTGGCCTCCGCCGTATCGCCCAATGACCCGGTGATGTCTGATGGCCCCGAGGTCTGACAGGCGGATAGGCCAATCAGCAAGATCACGGCAGATACCGAGCCGGCGAGATGGCGCACGCGGCCTGGAGGTCGGGGTAGTTTCTCGGACATCAATGAGACTCGGAACAGCGAAGGTTCCGGGATGCTCACAGCTTAACCCTAAGTTCCGGTTAAGGATGCCATCATCTCGCCGTCATCCGGCCCAGAAGCGGTGCCGGATGCCGCGCGGAAAGCCAGCCGGGCGGCTGGTCAGTCGACGAACTGGGCGCCGAATTCGTGCCCGATTTGCCAGGCCAGACGGCACTGGCGCGGGCTGCCGCTCGACAGGATGATGGTGAACTCCGGCGGAATCTCGAGATATTCGGCGATCACCTTGACACCGCCAGAGGAAATGTCGGTGATCATGCAGTCACGCGGCAACGACCCCGTGCCCAACTGAATTTTGGCAACGCTCCGGCAGGGCCGGCGTTCGCTCTTGCGGCGATTCATGAACATTCTGGATCCCCAAGTCTTTCTGGGCAGCTTCTTGGCTGGACAGCTCTCTCGTTCCTACCGTCATAACGGCGAAAGATTGGAAACTGCCTAGCGGAACCAATCGCAATTGAGCATTCTGGTTCGAGATTCATTTACCGGGCGCCATCTTTGAACCATGAGGCCGGCGCCAAAGTTGCCAATGACCCCAGCGCCTTAATTGGCGGCCTCTTCGTTATCGGCGCTCTCCGCCAGCGTTATCGGCGCTCTCCGCCAGCCTGTTCCAGCGGGAACAAAAAGGGGTTGATCCCAGGTCAGTTGGCTCTATAGCGTGACCCCTTCGACTCGAATTTGCCGGGATATCCAGGAAGTATGGGAAGCCTTGTTCTGCTTGATCTGATGGGGGGCGTCGCCCTCCTGCTGTGGGGCCTGCACATGGTCCACAGCGGGATTCTGCGTGCCTTCGGGCCCGATTTGCGGCTGTTGCTGGCGAGGGCGCTGAGCAACCGGTTCACCGCCCTTGGCGCCGGCCTCGGTCTGACTGCCCTGCTCCAGAGCTCGACCGCGACCGCCCTGATCACCAGTTCTTTCGCGGCCGAGGAGATCGTGAGCCTTGTGCCGGCGCTCGCGATCATGCTCGGTGCCAATATCGGCACCACGCTGATCGTGCAGGTGCTGTCGTTCAACATCGCAGCCGTAGCGCCGGTGCTGTTCATCACAGGCCTCGTCGCATTCCGCAGCGGGCCGCGCTCCCGGATCAAGGATCTCGGCCGCGTCTCGATCGGCCTCGGCCTGATGCTGCTCGCGCTGCACATCCTGCTCGATACGATGGCCCCCGCCGAGAATGCCCCGGGCGTGCGCGTGTTCCTTGGCGCGATCACCGGCGATCCCGTGCTCTGCATCCTGATCGGCGCTGTCGTCACCTGGCTGGTCCACTCCAGCGTTGCCAGCGTGCTGCTGGTGATGTCGCTGGCCTATTCCCAGTTCATCTCGCCCTATGCCGCGTTCGCGCTCGTGCTCGGTGCCAACCTCGGCAGCGCCATCAATCCATTGATCGAAGGCGCTCGGCGCGAGAATCCGGCAAGCTACCGGCTGCCGGTTGGCAATCTCGTCAACCGCGTCGTCGGCATCCTGCTGGTGGCGCCGTTCCTGCGCCCGATCACGGAGACCATCTACGCCTGGCAGCCCGATCTCGCCAAGGCGACCGCGCTGTTCCACATTGCGTTCAACGTTGCGACTGCGCTGCTGTTCATCGGCGTGCTCGACCATATGGCGCGCCTGCTCGAGCGTCTGTTGCCGAAGCGGGCACAGGAGACCGATCCGTCACGGCCGCGCTATCTCGACGAGAGTGCACTGGAGACGCCGTCGCTCGCGCTGGCCGATGCGGCGCGCGAGGTGCTGCACATGGGCGACCACACCGAGGCGATGCTGCGCAAGGTCATGACGGCGATGATGACCAATGATCGCGCCGTGGTCGACCAAGTCTCGAAGATGGACAACACCGTCGACCATCTGAACGAGGCGATCAAGCTCTACGTCACCAAACTCACCCGCGGCAGCCTCGACGAGCGCGAGGGGCAGCGCGCGATGGAGATCGTTTCGTTCGCGATCAATCTCGAGCATATCGGCGACATCGTCGACAAGAATCTGAGCGAGCTCGCGACCAAGAAGATCAAGCACCGCCTGCAATTCTCCGCCGAAGGTGCCGAGGAATTGTCGGCATTCCACAAGCGCACGATCGACTCGCTGCGGATGGCATTCGGCGTCTTCATGTCAGGCGACGCCAACGAGGCGCGCAAGCTGCTTACCGAGAAGGCTGCACTGCGCACAGCCGAATTGGCCGCCGTCGAGCGCCATCTGGAGCGCCTGCGCGAAGGCCGACCCGAGACCATCGAGACCACCTCGCTGCATCTCGACGTGCTGCGCGACCTTCGCCGCATCCATTCGCACATCTGCTCGGTCGCCTATCCCGTGCTCGATGCCGCCGGCGAGACCGCCGCCGATCGTGAGAATGCGGTCGATGCAGCCGAGCTTCCGGCGCACGGGCGGCTTTAATCAAACGCGCCTTCGAAGGTTACGTCGGCGGCCGGTGGTCGGAGCCAGGCTGCCGCCGCGGAAACGCGGAGGCCGCAGCGAGTTGGTCGATGCTGTCCCGCTGGCGATCGAAAGCTCCAAGGAGCTCGCCTTGCAGCAGCCGGCCGCCTGACAATTTCATCCGAAGCGGATCGACGTTGCGGCCGTTGATCCGCACCTCATAGTAGAGATGCGGACCGGTCGAGAGGCCTGTCGATCCGACATAGGCAATGGTGTCGCCCTGACGAACACGGTCGCCGATCTTCAGTCCGGGCGGGAAACTCGCAACATGGGCATAGGTCGTCTCGTAGCCACGATCGTGACGCACGCGGATGTATTTTCCATAGCCGCGTTCGTACCCTTCGGTCTCGACGACGCCGGCACCCGCAGCCGCGATCGGCGAGCCGTAGGACGCGGCAAAATCGACGCCCTCATGGAAGCGGCGGTCGCCGAGGATCGGATGAATCCGCCAGCCAAAGCCGTCGCCGAGGCGCCCGCTGACGACCGGCTTGCGCAACAGGAATTTGGTGATGGACTGGCCGCTCTCATCATAGAAATCGGAGCTGCCGTCGTCCGGCGCAGTGAAGCGATAGTACCGGCGGGTCTGCCCGCCCGCCGTCAAGTCGATGAAGACCAGCTCCGGCTGGCCAATGTCGTTGGGAGCGTAGATGATCTCGGCCACGTCGGTGTCGCCGAGCGGCTCGTCGAGGTCGAAATCGCGGCCGCACAGGCGCATCAATTCGGCAAGAATCCCCGTGTCGACGTGATTGGAGCGTGCAAGCGCGTTAAGCCCATCACGTAACGTTTCGCCGGGAACGGCGTGCGCGTCGATCGACTGACGCAGCGTACTCTCGCTCCGCGAGGAACTGTCAGGCTGCTCCGGCGCGATCGCCTGATATTCGCCGCCATCGGTGCGACCGACGGCGGTCACGCTGGCGTCCGCCCGTTCGATCGACACTTTCGCGACATGACCGCGTGGCGAACCGTTGTCGCCGTTCTGCTCGACGATCGTGATCTTCTCGCCGCCGGACAGTGCCGCTTGCGTGCCAAGCGACGGGAAAGCGGCAAGAACGGCTGGCGCGTCCTCCGCAGCCGCGGTCAACGCCCGCAGAATGGCAGACAGCGTGTCACCGGCTCTCGCGATAATGACGTGTCGATGGTGGCGCGACGACACGGGAGACTTCGGCAGGTTGGTTACGTTGACGGCGTCACCGATCGGAGAAGGCGGCTGCGGCACGGCTTCATCAGCAGCATAAGCGCTGGTGCCGCCCGGCAGCCCGCGGCGGGATGGACCGGCCCGGATGATGGGCGGCAACTCCGACAGCGCAGCGCTTAGTGAGTATGCTCGCTGCTGGTCCTTGCTGTCTCCCGGTGCATCGCGATGGTCCGGTTGTGGCTGGGGGGCGATCTCCGCGAGTCGGGCTGACACCCGCGTGAATGGACGGACCGAACCCGTATCGCTTAGCTGCTCGATCTTGAGTGCGGTGGAATTGCCTTGCGAGTCGTGCCTCCGATCCAGACGATCGCCACGCCGCGCTTCGTCAACCACCTGCCCCGTAAAGCGCGGCAGCGAAACGACCGGCGATGCCGCGAATCGCGTGCGATTGCCGAACGCGCCGCGAAGCGCGCCACCAAGGAGAACGAGGGCAGCGGTCCCGATCAGAACCGTCCCCGCGATCCAGCGGATGTTGACCGCGCGCCGGTCCGGCACACCGCCCTCGCCGGTCAGCGGCGGCGCGTCAGGCAGCGGAACATCGCGGACAATCGATCGATAACCACCCGCTTTGGTCGCCTCGCCACGGCTGGTCATCAACGCCCCTCATGCCACGGCGCATGATCTCGGGATGCCGCCACGCCAACGACAAGGCGTAGATGCCATACGCCTTGAGGCGAATGTTTGACCGCCGTTCAGATTCGGTCGCAATTGATGCCGAGCTGAACTCGATGCTGGAATTTATCGAAATTGCAGGAAGCCCGGCGTACCGCTCGCCGCGCGGCGACCGCTGGGATCAGTTCTCGAGCGTCTTCGACCCGCGTCCGCGGTTCTTCAGGATCAGCATGATGTTGCGGATGTAGATCAGCGTGGCGAGGCCCTGCCCGATAATGATGACCGGCTCACGCTTGGCGAGCCCGTAGATCAGCGTCATCAAGCCGCCGCCCATCGAGAAGAACCAGAACGCCATCGGCACCACGCTCTGCCCGGCGCGCTCGCTGGAAATCCACTGCACCAGGAAACGCGCGGTGAACAACAGTTGCGCGACGAGGCCGAACGCCAACCAGAAATCGAACTTGGCGACGAACGTGTCGTAAAAATAGGCGCTCAGCGCCTGGCCAAACTGAATCAGCATCACTTCACCTCGGTAGCGACCGGCGCTGCGGCGACATCAGTCACCTCAGTGACGACCGGCGTCGGCTTCTTGCGGCGGATCAGCCACCACACGCCGGCAAGATCCATGATCCCGATCCAGAGCCGGTCGAAGAATCCGTAGTTTGACACGCCGGAATGGCGCGGGCGGTCGACGACATCGACATAGGCAATCGCGAGCCCCTCGCGGCGGACCAGCGCCGGAAGGAAGCGATGCAGCCCGTCGAAATAGGGCATCGTCAAAAACACCTCGCGCGGAAACGCCTTCAGGCCGCACCCGGTGTCGCGGGTGCCGTCGCGCAGGATGATCCCGCGCACCGCATTGGCGATGCGCGATTGCAACTTCTTGAAACCGGTGTCCTTGCGCCCCACGCGCTGGCCTGCGGCGAGGCCGACCCGGCCATTGCCGCTTTCGATCGCCGCGATCAGGTCCGGCAGGAAGGCCGGATTGTTCTGACCGTCCCCATCGAGCGTTGCCACGATTGCGCCGCGCGCGGCGCGCACGCCACTGCGCACGGCGGCCGACTGCCCCGAAGAGACGGTGTGGCGGAGTTGCCGGAGATTGGGCCGCTGCGCCATGATCGCGCCCAGCCGCTCGCCGGTCGTATCCGTCGAGCCGTCATTGACGTAGACGATCTCGTAGGCCCAGCGTCCGTCGAGCGCAGCCGCGATCTCGGCGATCAGCGGCGCGATATTGTCCGCCTCGTTGCGCACAGGCACGACGATGGAAACGGCGACCGGCGTCTGGTCGGGAGCAGGCAAATCGGCACTCGTGGTTGGTGTTGTCAGTGGCTGGAACCCGCCCGATCCGGCCATCGGGCGACCGCTTTTATGGGGCGAAGGCGCTCCCCGCAACCCTTTTAAGGCGCCCTTCCGACGGTCCCGGCAGCGCCACAACGGTCCCATCGCGATCAATGGCGAAACCAAGGCGGCGGGCCGCGAACCAGTAGCGCACGATCATTGCGCCGATCACGCCGACCAGCGCGCCCGCCACCACGTCGCTCGGGTGATGAGCCAGCAGTACCAGCCGTGTCGCGATGATGATCAGCGCATAGACCAGCATCACGCCCCGTGCCCGCGGCCATACTGCCGACACGGCGAAGGCCAGCGCGAACGCAGTGATCGAATGTCCCGACGGAAAGCTCGAATAGGCCTCGGTGCCGGCGAAATGCTGGAAGTTGAACGCGTTGGCCTTGCCGCCGACAAAAGGCCGCCCGCGGCCGACGATCCACTTGATCAGTTCACCGACCGCGACCGACAGCATGATCGACAGGAACAGGTACTGCAGCCGCGTTCCGAGGCCGAGCAACGTCGCGCGCGGCACACCGCGCAGTGCAGGTGCCGCCAACGCCACCGCAATCAGCAGCAGGCCGAGCGCGCTCAGCACATACTCGTCCTTGCCGAAATCGGTGAGCACTTTCACCCACCAGAGACCCGGCGTGCCACGTGGTGGCATCAGGCTGATCTCTGCGACATCGACCACATACATCAGCGTGACGATCACGCCGCCGACGATGACGACGAGCAACAATGCGTGGCGCGCGGAGCGTCGCGCCGCCTCGGCCCGGCGCGAATGCGACGGCGCCCGCACCAGCTGGGCAAAGGACAGCCAGACCAGCGTCAGCAATCGTCCGAAATAATTGGCGGATTCCGGGATGGCGGGCGGCGCCGGCATGTCACTCCGTTCCTTCAGAACGGAAGATTGCAATCGAGACCGCCTTGCCCTGCGAGATGTTGTAGCCCTCGATCCGCACCGGCGCGTTGTAGCGCAGGCCGATGGCCTCGGCGCGCTGCACGAAGGCGCGTTCCGAGCGCTGTTCGACCAGCGCGAAGCGGCAGGAGCCCTGCCCGAGGAAATCCGCGGCACCCGATCCGTCGGTGAGCAGCGTCGAGGTATCGGTCATGAACACGAGGCTCGGCTCATGGAAGCCGGCGGCCGCCGCCTTCGGGCCGACGCAGGTCACGTTGCGCAATGCGCGTGCGACCTCCTGGCTCGGAAACACCGTGGTGAGCCGCGGCAGCACCACGCCATACGTGGCGCCTGCCATCAACACCGCGGCGATCACCGCATTGAGCAGCGAGCGCTCAGCACGGCTATCCTCGAACATCCACCACGCGATCAGACCGAACACCATCGCCACGGCGAACAACGGCCAGGCCGGAAACACCGGCTGATGGATCGCCTTGATCGCGCCGACGATCACCAGCACCGCGCCGAACGCGGGGATAGCGAACCACCAGGCGGCGGCGCGCAACAGCCAGGGTGAGCGCGACAGCACGCGCCGTTCCAGCGCGCCCACGGTCAGGATCGCGATCGCCGGATAGAGCGGCAGCACGTAATGCGGCAGCTTCGTCAGCACCGCCTCGAACACGATCCAGGATGGAATCAGCCAGGCCAGCAGGAACTGGGCGCCGGGCTCACGGCGCGCGCGCCAGATCGCAGGCGCCGCCATGCCGGCGAGCGGTGCGCCGGGCCAGAACGTGATCCAGAACAGCAGCAGATAGAGCCCTGGCGGCGCGCCGTGAGATTCCTGTGCGCCGAGCTTGCTCAGCATGTCGCCGCCGACCGAGTCGGCAAAGAAGGCGTCGCCCGCGCGGAGGAAGATCAGCACGAACCATGGCAGCACCAGCACCAGGGTCCACATCAGACCCCAGACCGGGCGCATGCGCCAGAACCAGGCCGCCGAGCGATCGAGTATCGCAAGCCCGGCCATAGGGAGGCCGACGAACATCAGGATCAGCGGCCCCTTGAGCAGGATGCCGACCGCGAGCGCCGTCCAGAAGACCGCAGGCGGGCCCCATGATGGGTGCGCCGGATCCTCGCCGCGCTGCCAGGACATGTAGACTCGCGCCATCGCCCCCATCGCGGCGGTGACCGTCAGGAGCAGCATCGCGTCGGTCTTGGCCAATCGCGCCTCGACGCCGAGCAGCACGCAGCTTGCCATCATCAAGGCGGCCAGCACCGCGCCCTGTCGTGTCACGAAGGCGAGCGCCGTCCAATATGTGAGTAACACCGCGCCGATCGCCCCGATCAGGGACGGCAGGCGGTAGACCCAGATGCGGACCTGGGCGCGCGGCACCCCGAGCGCGGAGATCGTCTTCAGCGCCGCCGCTTGCATCCAGTAGATGCCGACCGGCTTCTTGTAGCGGACGTCGTCCTGGAAGCGGATGTCGACGAAGTCGCCGCTCTCGACCATCTGTTTGGTCGCCTGGGCAAAGCGGACCTCGTCGCGGTCGATCGGCGGGATGGTGAAGAAGCCCGGCAGGAACAGGACGAGACAGGTCAGCGTCAGGAACAGGATCGAACGCCATTGGCTGGCCGTTGCGAACTCGAACGCCATGAACAGCCTGCGGCTGGAATGCGCAGGTTTTACAGACTGTTGCCCTGCTCCGAAGCGCCGGGGTTGGAGGCTATCCACCATGGGTTTCGCATACGATGAAACCGCACCGCAAACAACCGTGCTGTTCCGCTTTCCAACGGTGCCGTTCCGCTTTCCCGTGCGATCATTGCACGCGGATCACAACGGTATCCGCTGCCCCCGTGGCGTCGATCACCGTGAGCCGCGCGAAGCCGGGCCCGGGCGGCTCGATCAGGCGCTGGCGCCGGCTGTCGATGTCCCCGGCTGAGACACCATTGACGAGAACCGTCAGCGGCAGCACCCCGCCGGCGACCTTGACCGGCATCGTCGCGTTGCGGCCGCCCTCGGATTGATCGACGTCGATGCGCGAGCCGTTCAGCGGAAACTGGATGTGCGGCGCCTGGTCGTTGCCGCTGCGGACCAGTTCGCCGAGCGGCCGGAACCGGCGCAGCGGCGGCGGCAGCTTTGCGTTGGACGCGACCAGCACGCCCCGCGGCGGCTTCGGCAACGGCGCCGGGATCTTGCCGGTGCGCGCAAAGGCGTCGAACAGGATCGGCGCCGCCGCCGTGCGGCCGACCAGGCCCGGCACCGGTGCGCCGTCTGGACGGCCGACCCAGACCCCGATCGTGATGCGGCCGTCGAAGCCGACCGACCAGGCATCGCGATAGCCGTAGCTGGTACCGGTCTTGAACGCGATCCGGTTGTGCACGCCGTTCTCCGGCGGCGGCGTGCCGAGCAGGACATTACCAACCTGCCAGGCCGCGGCCTGATCCATCAGGCGCATCGTGTCGCGGCCATCACTCACCTGCACGATCTCTCGCAACGGCTTGGTCGCGCCGAGCCGCGCCAGGCCGGAATAGAGCTGGGCGAGATCCTGCAGCGTGATGCCGACGCCGCCGAGCCCCATCGCAAGGCCGGGCGCTTCATCTTTCGGCAGCACGAGACCGGTGCCGGCCTGCTTCAGCCGCGACGACAGCCGGCTGGCACCGACCCGGTCGAGCAGCGCAATCGCCGGCACGTTCAGCGACAATTGCAGCGCCTTGCGGATCGGCACAGTGCCCTGGAACGTCATGTCGAAATTCTCCGGCGCGTAGGTGCCGAAGCGGATCGGCCGATCCTCGATCAGGCTGTCGGGATGGACAAAGCCGTCCTCGAAGGCGAGGCCATAGATGAACGGCTTCAGCGTCGATCCCGGCGAGCGCACCGCGCGCGTCATGTCGACCTGCCCGGCCCGCCGATCGTCGAAATAATCCGCCGAGCCGACCCGCGCGAGCACGTCGCCCGTTTCATTGTCGACCACGACGATCGCAACCGAGACGTCAGGTCCCAGTGCGATGGCGCGGTCGCGTCCCAGCGCCTCCAGGTTCCGTTGCAGCGTGGCGTCCAGCGTCAGTCTGATGACGGCCGTATCCTTGATCGTCGCAATCGCCTGATCGGACGAATGCGGCGCCAGGATCGGGATCTGCTTGCGCAGCTTCGGCACCGCCGCAGCCCTCGCCTGCGCAGCGTCCTCCTTCGACACCACGCCATCCTCGACCATGCGATCGAGCACGCGATCGCGCGCGGCATGGGCAGCTTCCGGATAACGATCGAGCCGCCGCCGCTCCGGCGATTGCGGCAAGGCGACCAGCAGCGCGGCCTCGGCGAGCGAGAGCCGCTTCGGTTCCTTGCCAAAATAGGCGATCGAGGCGGCGCGCACGCCCTCGAGATTGCCGCCGAACGGCGCCAGCGCGAGATAGAGATCGAGGATCTGGTCCTTCGAGAGCTGCTGCTCAAGTTCAACCGCACGCACCATCTGGCGCAGCTTGGCGTAGACCGAGCGCTGGTGCCGCGGCTCGATCAGCCGCGCCAGCTGCATCGTGATGGTCGAGCCACCCGACACGATATGGCCGCGGGTGAGAAGCTGGAATCCGGCGCGCGACAGCGCCAGCGGATCGACGCCGTGATGCTCATAGAAGCGCTTGTCCTCATAAGCGAACAGCAGCTTCAGATAACCTGGATCGACTGACGTCTTTCCGTCGACCGGCAACCGCCAGCGCCCATCCGCCATCGCATAGGCACGCAACAGTTTTCCATTGCGATCAATGACTGATGTCGAGACCTGCTGCGCCTGCGCAAGCGGCAGCGGACCGAGCGAGACCATCCAGCCGGCGAACGCGCCGGCTGCGACCAGCGCCACGACGGCACAGATCGTCAGCACTGGCCTGATCCGTCGCCAGCGCGATCCGCGTACCGGTGCTGTCGTCAGCGTTGCACTCATTTCGCCGGCTTCACCTCGACCGCACCGGTGCCGCTTCGGCCGTAGCGCGAGGGATTGTACATGTCCTCGACATAGGCCTGCGGCAGCACGTATTTGCCGGGCGACACCGCGCGCACGACATAGGCGACGGTGAACACCGACTTGTCGTTGGCGCCCCGGTCGATCGCCGCGGTGAAGCGATCATCGCGGAACTCGGTGTTCTTCGGCTCGACACCATCCTCGATCCATTCGAGCGTGCCGGAATCGCCTGACGACACCAGATTGGGGTTGTCGATCTCGAGCCCGGCCGGCAGATAGTCGGCCACCATGATGTGACCGAATTCCGGTTTCGCTTCCGTCACCTTCAGGACAACCGCGAAGCGGTCATTCTGTTTCGCCTTGGTGACGTCCGCCGGCTTGCCGTCGAGCGTGAAATAGCTGCGCTCGATCTTGAAGCCATTGGAAGCCGCAGGCTCCGGCGTCACCGGCGAGCCCGACACCGAAACCACCGCCTGCACCGGCGCATCGCCGGTATTGGTGATCTTGAGCGGCTGGCCCGTCATCTCCTCGGCCTTGTAGCTGCGATAGACCGCGGTTTTGACCGGCTGGCCGTTGATGTCGAGCGCCATCGTTTCCTTGGCGAGCGCGCGCGCCGCCAGCACCATCCATGCATTCTCCTGCGTCGAAGTGTAGGGCGACGGCCCCCGCGCCGCTTCGACCCGCAGCACGGCCTGCGTCAGCGTGGTGCGCGGCGCATTGCCTTCGCCGGCAAGCGAGACCAGCGCCGCCGCATCGCGCAGCGCCGAGCCGTAATCCACCCGGCCGAACTCGATCACCGGTTTGGGGTTCAGCGCGTCGAGCGCGGCGCCATAGACCCGCTCGGCCCTCGCCTTGTCGCCGACCAGGGCCAGCGCCGCGGCAAGCTGCGCCTTGGAGATCGGCGTCGCCAGATTGCTCAGCTTGGTATCGGCGAGATAGCGCAGATCGCCGATCGGTGCCGCGCCGTTGCGCGCGAGCACGTAGAGGCCGTAGGCCAGATCGCGGCCGCCGTCCTTCTCCGGCTCGTTGGCATTGACCACGGAGTTCCTGACGCGGTCGAGCGCACTCTTGAACAGCACATCCGGTACCGCAAAGCCCTTTTCGCGAGCCCGGGTCAGGAAATCAGTGACGTAGGCATCGAGCCAGGCGTCGTCACCGCCCGCCGACCACAGGCCGAACGACCCATTGGAGCCTTGTCGAGCCAGCAGCCGCTCGATCGCATCGCGGATGCGCTGGTCGACCGCGGTGTCCATCGCGAGGTGGGCGCCGGCGGCAAGATCGTTGACATAGAGCAGCGGCAAAGCGCGGCTCGTGATCTGCTCGGAGCAGCCATAGGGGTAGCGATCGAGCGCCTTCAGGATGCTCGCGGCATCGAGCGCGGTCGACAGGCTCGCCGAGATCGAGACGCTGCCGGTGCCCGGCACGAGATCGGAGAACATGTCGGACGTCAGCGTCAGGCTCTCGCCCTTCGCCAGCGTGCGGATCGAGCGGCGCGCCAGGACTTGCGTCGCCGGCTTGACGTCGAGCGCGTAGTGCCGCGCCAGCGCCAGTCCGTTCGGCCCCGAAATATTGACGTCGAACTCGGCTCGTCCAGCACCGCCGGCCTCGAGGCCGAGCGACAGCGACGAGCGCTGCTTGGCGGCGAGCTTCACCGTCGTGGTCGAATTGCCCGAAGCCTTGATCGGGCCACTCGCCTTGACGCTGACGGCGTAGTCGCCGGCGGCGCCCTCGACATTGTCGATATCCATGCTGATGGTGCCCTTGTCACCGGTCAGCAGGAAGCGCGGCAAGGTCGCGGTCACCACCACGGGGTCGCGCACGATCACATCGGTCGTGGCGCGGCCGAGCTTGGTGGCGCTCCACGCCACCGCCATCACCCGCGCGGTGCCGGCGAAGTCGGGGATGTCGAAGCTCACCTCGGCGGTGCCGTCAGGACCGACCGTGACGATGCCGGAATAGAGCGCGAGCGGCTTCTGGGTCGGCGGAGAGCCCTGCAACTCGGCGCCGGCGGCGTCACCGCCGCTGCGGATCTGGCCGCGCGTGCCCTGCATGCCGTCGATCAGCTGGCCATAGAGGTCGCGGATCTCGGCGGTCAGGCGGCGCTGCCCGAGATAATAGTCATCCGGCGCCGGCGGCTTGTAGTTGGTCAGATTGAGAATGCCGACATCGACCGCGGCCAGCACCACCTTGGCGTCCTCGCCGGGATTCAGCCCGCCGAGCTTGACCGGGATCTTCAGCGTCGAGCCGGGGCGCACCAATGCAGGCGGCGACAGCGCGACGGCAAGCGTGCGCGTCTTCTTGTCGATGCCGAACCATTTCAGCCCGATCGCACGGCCCGGCATACGCCCGGCGGCAGCATCGAGCGGACGGCGCAGTGTCGCCATCACATAGGCGCCGGTGCCCCAATCGCTGCCGAGCGGGAGCTTGACCTGCTGGGTGCCCTCCTTGACGTCGACGCTTTGCGTCGTCAGCAGGCGGTCGCCGAGCACATAGACCGTGAGCTTGCCTGAGGTGCGCGCGTTGACCGACACGGTCATGGTGTCGCCCGAAGCATATTCCGGCTTGTCGATCGAGGTCTCCAGCAGATCGGGCGTGTCGGCGCTGCCGTCGGAATACCAGCCGACGTCGAACTGCACCGAGGTTACGGGGCCGTCGGCGTCGGTCGATTTGACGTCGAGCCGGTACCGGCCGGGCTGCGGCTGGAAGGTCAGGCGCATCGGCTTGTCGGCCGCGAGGTTCGCGTCGCCATCGGCAACGCGGCGGGTCGACTTGACCGGCTCATAGTTCCACGACGAATTCTGCCGGTACCATTGGTAACGCGACTCTAGCTTCAGGAGTTCGTAGCGCAGCCCGTCGCGCTGGAGCTGCTTGCCGTCGGGCGCGACGAACACAACGTCAAACTCGGCTTTGTCGCCTTCCGCGACGCTCTTGTCGCCGAACAGCGGCTTGACGCCGATCAGCGAGGCGCTAGACGCCACCGGCAGCACGATCTTGCGTTCAACGGAGCGGCCGCCGGTCTCCGCCATGCGAATGAAGATCTGGGCCTCCTGCGGCCGGGTCGAGGCCGGCACCTTGTCGAGCTTGACCGGGAAGCTGGCGGCACCATTGGCGTCGGCCTCCGGCAGATCCTCGATCGGGGTCCGCTCATTGCTCGCGGTCTGCTCATCGTCGACACCGAACTGGTAGCCGGCATAGCCGGGCCGGCCGTTCGCCGCCGGCGCCACCAGCATGTCGCCTTCGAGCTGCAGGCCTGAGGCCGGCGCACCGTAGAGGAAATGGCCGGAGACCTGAAGTTCCACTGGAACTTCAGCTTTGATCACCTTCTCCTTGCTGGTCAGATCAAATTCGACCCGCTCGGGGATGTAATCCTCGACCATGAAGGTGGTTTCGCCGACCGACGAGCCCTTGGGATCGGTAAAGACGCGGGCGCGCCAGGTCCCGGTCGGCACCGCCGAGTTCAGCGCCACCGCCAGCATCCGGCCGCCGGCGCCCTGGTCGGGCAGCACGGCACGGCGGAATTCGACGCCGTCGGGGCGCTCAATCACCATGGTCAGCGGCGTCCCGGCCAGGGCGTTGCCCTGCCCGTCGCGCAGCAGCGCGGTCAGATAGACGGTCTCGTTGGAGCGATAGACGCCGCGCTCGGCATAGACGAAGGCGTCCGCGCCAGCGGGGATCGCCCGGCCGGCGACGCCGCGGTCGGTCAGGTCGAAGGCATTGGTCTTCAGGCTCAGGAAAGCATAGTCGGCTTTCTCGCCCGTCACCGTCAGCAGCGCCGGCGACAGCCCACCCTCGCCGCGCGCCAGCCCCTGCTCGAACAGCACATGACCGGCCGCATCCGTCTTGCGGGTCGCCAGGATCTCGTTGTTGCGGGCGACCAGTTTCACTTCGGCGTTGGCGACCGGTTCGGTCGAAGCCAGCGAATTGACGAAGACGTGGATACCGTCATTGCCGGAGAACGCCGACAAGCCCATGTCCGAGACGATGAACCATTGCGTCGCCAGCGTGCCGTCGTCGTCGCTGCCAGGTCCCTTGGCCGCAGCGGTCATGACATAGACGCCCGGCTGCAGGTCACCCAACGCCTGGTCGACCGGAAATGCGGTGACGACGTCCTGGTTCAGCGTAGTGGCCGTCGCAAGCTCGCCCGACCACACCTTGACGCCGCGCTGGTCGCCGAGATCGGAAAGCTGGTAGCGGCTCAGCGTGCTCTGGAAGTCGCTGTCGATCACCGTGTTGATCAGGTTGCGGTCACCGATCCGGAAGACGTCGACCTTAACCGCCGGCGTGTTGACGCTCACCACCGGGATACCGCGCTGTCCGGTCCGCGGCAGCACATAGGCGCGCCCGGTGAACCGCACGAACGGCTTGCGGTCGCGGACATAGATGTTGAATTCGGCCGATTTCGGCAGGGTCTCCTTGACGGTCGACGGCAGGCCGGCGCGCAGATTGATGTTGTAGCGCTCGCCGTGCTTCAGCCCGTCGACGCAGAGCTGCTGGCCTTCCGCCGAAAGAGCCGGCTTGTCGGTGCCGGCGAGCGCCAGGTACGGCGCGAAGTCGACGCGCTTGGCCAATTCCTCGGAGAACTGAAAGCAGGCTCGCGGCGAGGCCGCGTCGGAATCGACGGTATAATCGAGCAGCCGGAAGCCGTGCTCGTCGCGCATTTTCTCATACTGGCCGCGGACATCGGCCACCTCGCGCATGTCGAGCGACATCCGCAATGCATCCAGCGCCGGGCGCCACAGCTTGCGCTCGGCGAGCGCCTTGCCGAGCACCGCCAGCGCGTCGGCCTCCTCGCCCGCATTGCCGGCACGCTGATAGGCGATATAGGCGGCGGTCGAGGCGCGCTCCATCAGGAAGGTCTGTTCGCTTGAGCTCGCCGAACGGATCTGGAACACGGTCTTTGCGAGCCGCAGCCAGTTGGCGCCATCCTCGGGCGCGGTCGCCGCGATCTGGCCGAGGATCGTGAGCCCGCCCCGGAAATCGTTGCGCTTGAAGGCGGCATCCGCGTCGGTGCGCAGGGTCGCGGCCGACTTGTTGACCGCGCCCGCCTCGCTCTTGATCTGGGCCTCCAGCTTGATCGCGGAATCGGCGAGATCATCGCGCCTGAAGGCCTTGTCCGCAGCCTGCGCGCTCACTAAGGCGAGCGCCAGCGCGGCGCAAATTGCGGCGGCACGAACCAATCCGATCATGGTGGAGCTCCTGAACGCCCCGCGGTCGAACGCCGCGTTGGGGCTAAAAAATGCGCGAAAACGTGACGGACTGAAGGCGCCGACATGAACGGACGAAAACGTCGCAGATCGCATTGCCGACATTCCTTCGACCTGCCCAACGGCAGCGCAATGCCGGCTCGGCGGGCTGGTCTGGCCAACACAGGGCGGGACCCCTGCTCGCCTTTGTCGTCCGACCACAAAAATCGGTTCGGACGGACTTGGCGGAATGGCGGATTTTTCATATTGGCGGTGTTACAAGGCGGCCACGGTCCCGTAGCTCAACTGGATAGAGTAGCGGATTTCTACTCCGCGGGTTGCAGGTTCGAATCCTGCCGGGATCGCCAGCGCTAAAATCGCAGACTGAAATCACTCCACAATTTGCCTCTCGTTGACCCACTTTTTGGAACGCCTGTTCCGGTGGGTCACATCGACTTGCAGAACGTCAGGATGATGCGCGGTAATCACCTCTACCCGCGCGTTCGGTGGGCGCGCCGGCCGGCGGTTCGCCTCGCCTAGGGATGCACCATTTGGCAAGGGGCTCCCGATGGGGAATACCTGTGATGTCAGCCCCTCTGCTTCTCTCGGCGCTTTAGCTCCCGTTCGACGGCATCACCGATGAACTGATCCATTCCCTGCTCGCCAACAAGATCGCGAATCCGCTTCCGGACTTCCTCCGAAAGGCGAACGAGCGTCGGCTTAATTCCTAAGACCTCACCGGTGACCCATCGCAGCTTACGCTCTCGGCGCGGTCCGCGCTTTGCAGCATGCGCCCTCCGGCACGGATGGGGCGTGGACTTGTTCATCAAGGACAGATGCGAACGCTGTCGTCTCGCCCTGGGTGAGACCGTGTATGACGGAAGACTAGAATATCGCCCTTGGACAACTCGACCCAAGTCTATCACCGGTCTTTGTGTCGCTGCCATGGTGACGCACCGTACGAGGCGTACCAACTAAATCTGACCGCTCGGATATGCAGGTAGCGCCGATCGCTATATGAGTTGCGGCTCTAGCCCGCCACAACTTGTGACGACACCGGCATGCCGATCCCCCTACTCATCGTTTTTGGTGTCGTGCTTCTACTGCTTGCTCTCATTTGGAGCGGTCGTTTTCTCTACAACGCAGGATTTCGAGACGGCCGTGAGTACGGTCGCTCCGAGGCCTATCAGCTTTACGTCGGTCGAGATCGCGACAGCGAGCCCCGCCCCAGCGAGGGAGCGGCCGAGCGGCGTGCCGTTTAAGCTTTCTCGCGATTCCAAGGTCGCGATCGGATCAACACTTTTCGCGCTCGCGGCAAGCGGCTTCCTCGCCCTTATGCCTCGGCAACCACCCGATCCTCGGCTGCACGGCACTTTCCGCCTCTGGCAGGGTAACGCCTATGTCATTGTGGTCAAATACCCCTTGAGCGAACTGAAAACCGCAAAGCTCTACGAGGACAACAAGCCGCTCGGCCCGTCAAACAGCGATCCGCAGGCCATTTCGGCGAACGGCCACGGCCTCTACAAGCTCTATCGGGAACCGGACGAGACCGCACCGACCCTGATGTTTTCGGCGAGTGACAATACCGATCCGAATACCAACGGCCGGAAGTATCGTCTCGAATAACGATGCTAGCTGTGGGGCTGAGAAGGCCATCGCCGCCGCAGGAGTTGGCGATAGCCTTGATTGGCGCACCACTTCGCCCGCGCAAGGTGGCTTTCGAACGCCCGTCGAGCTCGGTCTCGCTCATCGTCCGGGTCAATGCGCAAGACGATCCGCGATACCTCGCGCCAGTCGGCGCCTTCCGAGTCGGCATCGAGCATGCGCATGTAGGTAACGCCGTGCGCCTCATCGTAAGCGGTCAAATCTGGACCGGAGGGAGCCAGATCGGCAACGACTGGAGTGTTTAGAGACGGCATGAGTTCCTCCAGATCGCTGGTCGCGTCTCTAGATCCTCGCTTGCCTTTGTGTCGCCGCCGTGACCAGCGTCGCATCGGCCGCAGCGCCTTATCCGCTTGTGGCATAGTTCTGAGAGCTCGCCGAAACGCCGGGCGCCCGGCGAGCCCTACCCTCGCCCGGCGCTTGTGTCTGCTGTAGTTGGAAGACCATCGCTTGCCGACGTCTCTTCCTCGCTAGCCGACGACTGAAGAAAACAGGTCAGCTATGTTCCGGTGTAGAAGGTTGTCGAATGTCATATCGCAACCGTCTTCGTCATAGGTTGGCCATTCCGTTCCCTTTTTTTCGCAATCGGCGACGTGCTTCATGAGAGCTGCAACACCGGCCAGCGTGGTCGGCGCAATCTGGACGAGGTCAAGAGTTGCATCGTCCTCGGCTCCGGACAATTCCTGGGTTCGGCGCTCTGCAGCCATCCACCGCGGGTCATCAGATGCAACTATCGTCAGTCCATCCCAAACGTTGTACGAAGATTGCCGCTTTTCCCGCGGGATCTCGCTCTCAAGGTCACCTTGGTAGCTTAGGTGCCTTTCCAAATTGACGCACGCCCGCTGATGAGCTTCGATCGCAGCAAAGATCGGATCGAAAGGCATAGCTCTCAACGCAGGGTGCGCGCGAGTGGCTGCGGGAACGGCTGCGACGACAGTAGAGCCGGCAGTGAGTGCGGCAGAGCTTACGAGCATGTTCATCAAAGCAGTCCTTCTATTGATCCCAGTCCCCTCAATGCCGCCGCCCTTACAAGCCGGGATGGGCTCGCGCGGTTCGATCAGATCTCGCGGGGGCTGACATGCGGCCGGCTGGCTATCTCGAATCGCATCGAGGCCCGACAATTTATCGGCACCGGAGGTGCACGATGGCATTGGGAAGGACGAGCGCGAGGGCGGCATGCTATGCACGCGGGTAGCTTGGACCATGGTTCGCTCCGTGGTTTGGGTCAGAGCCGAGCCAGTGTTTCCACCACTTGCTCGGCTCGCTGTTTTATGACATCATAAATTCATGCCGTCAACAATAAATAACATTAAAAAATCACGCCGTGGTCGCCCTTCCGTAGAAAGCGAACCCGTGACCGTGCGCATGAGAACGGATGCTCTGAGAGCCATCGATGACTGGCGGCGTGTCCAGGATGATTTGCCAGGACGCCCCGAGGCTATTCGTCGGCTCGTAGAGCAAGCCCTTGAGAAAGCCGTAAAAGCCTCCAAATGAGTGGTCGACTCGATGAAATGGCCAGGAACCCGGCCGCTGGGTGGCGAATTGGCCAGATCGGGTTGGTTTGCGAAGAGTACGGGGCGAAGCTATCCCCGCCTCGAGGCGGTGGCTCGCATTTCAAGGTGAGCAAACCGGGCAAGAAGGAGATACTCACCATCCCTTTCAGACGCCCAATTAAGCCGATATATATCAAGAAACTGGTAGCCTTTTTGCGGGATTGAAGATCATGGGCGAGCGTCCGCACTATACCATCGTGATCGAACCGCTTTCCGACGAGGACGGCGGGGGTTTCCTCGCGACCGTTCCCGATCTCCCTGGCTGCATGTCGGATGGTGAGACCGAATTCGAGGCAGTGCAGAACATCCAAGATGCTGTTGCATGCTGGATCGAGGCTGCTGAGGAAAATCACCGCCCCGTTCCCGCGCCGTCATATATTCGGCGCGCTGCTGCCGCCGGATGAGGTAGCGGCCCAACCGTCATGAGCCGTAAGCGGTGCAAAATCGGCGAAGCGGCCGATATCTTGGGCGAGAGCGAGCGCACCATTCGGAATCAGGCAGCCGCCGGCAAGATCCCAGGCGCCGCGAAGATTTTCGGAAACTGGTCATTCGATATTGCGCTCCTTCACGCTTTCGTAGCCGAAAAAGAGCGCGAGGCCCCGCAAGGCGCGGTCAAGCGGTCGGGTGCCCGCAACACAGCTGTCCAACTGGGCGCTCCCAAGCCTGGAATCAGCCCGGGCTACGCCAATGCGCTCAAGAAGCTACGGCTGCTAGCTGCAAAAGGGCGCGACGATCCGCAATGACCCAACCGCCTCGAGTTCTCTCGAAACAAGAGGCCGCAAATTACTGCGGTTGCAATACGCTCGCCGCGTTCGACCAGTGGCGCGCCAAGGGCATTGTCCCCGGCCCGATCCCCGGGACCACCCGATGGGACCGGAAGGCGCTGGACGCCGCCCTGGACCGCGCCAGCGGCCTTGTGACAGCATCAGCACCTGAGCTTAACTCATACGAGCGCTGGCGTGCCGCGGAAGTGGCTGCCGGTAGGTTGCCACCGAAAGCGAAAAGCTAGACGGTGCCGACCGACGGGGATTTGCGCGGCTGGTAGAGCAAGCCGTGCGCAGCAAAACCAATAGTCCATGAGCGACCGACCATCACGCTTTGTGCGGCCTGAGTTGACCGACGATATGCCGATCACCCTCCAGGAGGCTTGCGGCCTCTATTTCCGCGCCATTGTCACGGAAGTGAGCCTGCGCGCGGGATGCTCACCATCTTCCGGGTCGGGCGCCAAGACTTCGCGGCTCTCCGTTTCCTCCGGGAGATGAAGGAAAAGAAATGCCTCGCCCAAAATCCGGCCCGCGCCTCTGGCTCGACCAAGAACGCGAAACCTGGACCGTCATCGACGGCCGAAAGACAGTGCGCACTGGGTGCAGCAAAGCACAGCTTCAGGAGGCGCAAGACTTCCTTGCGAACTACCTCAAAGCCAACCGCGCCAAAGCCGTACGCTTTGCTGAGGCCGATCTCGAGCGAGTAATCAACGCCGCCAAGCAGGCCGGCGCTGGCGCAGTCGTAGTCAAGCCAGACGGAACGATTCGAATCGAGCTTGCTGCTAAACTGGCCCCAACGGCTATCAAAAATCCGATGGATTGAACCGCGTTTGTTCTTGGCGTCCTGAGACTAGGGCACCCCGATTTTCGCCGGGCCGTGATCACCTGCTTGTTCAATGGCTTATTCTGTGATGTCCCAAGATCTGGCAGAACATTTTATCAACAAGACTGGCAACCGGCGTCCGCCGCCATAGCTATCATGCAGCATCACGTGGGGCTGTGACCGTGCCAACCTATCTTGCCAGCTACGACCTGAAAGAAACCGATCCAGATCCGCATGAGACCTTCCTGGAGAAGGCCAAAGAGCGCGGCTGGAAGCTTTGGACCAAGGGCAAGAGCGGGAAGTGGTATCGTCTTCCCAACACGCCCCGCTTGAAGCGCTGCGGACTACTCCTGCCGTCGCGCTCGGCGTTGCCGACCGCGTTTGGACGATCGGCGATTTGATCGACGCGGTGTTGCCGTTAGAGCCGAACCGGCCCGTTCGCGTAACGCGCAATTTCCGGGTAATTGAAGGTGGGAAAGCCGAGTGACGGCGGATGCAGGTATGCGGATGATTCCGCATACCTGCTCTCGCTCTTGTTCAATATCCCCGAGATTGGGTGCAAGAGCCAATGCGGTATCAGTCTCAGCAATTAGAAAACCGACCGAACAGCATTTGACCGTATCAGGTAACGAATACTCGTCCGCCCATTGCCACGCCGCAAGCGGACGCTGGCTGTCTTCCCACTCGACCAAAACAAGCGGGTAAGAGCTACCGCTTTTTGCCGGGCGGTCGTCTTGGCTCGATGTGTCGCTCGACTGATGCTGCCAATGTCCGTTCGGCTTTGTTGCCGCTTTGGAGCTTCTGGCCCGCGACATGCTTGACCGGACGCGACGTTTTTGGCGGCGGGCTTTCATAACGCTTGCCGCCGCCGGAACTTTTGCCTGCCATTGCTACCCCTCTTCGTGAGATCAACTAAGGGCTGCATTGTATCGCCTTACCTTCAGTTCGCGAGCAAATTAAAGCTCTATCCCCAATATCCAACCTTCACCGCGCCCGTCCGTTCCGGTCAGATTCACTGTCCTAATTCCCTCAGCGAGTGTCCTAACCAGGACAGCACCAACGATCGAAAGCGGCGGGTAATGTGAGGGAACGATTGAAGCGATCGTTCTCACCTTCGCAGCGATGCCTCAGCGAAGAACTCTTCGAGCCGATGAAGGATGACTTATGAGGCGCCCGCAATTCGTGCTCGGCGCCTGCGCGGTGCTGCTGGTTGTCGCCCTGGTCATGGCGATGCTTCGGTGATTATTTCGGCCCGTGCATCACGTAGTGCCCGACGGCTCCAACCAAGCCGGTCACCCTCGGGGCTGGCAACGTTCATCCCTAATGCTGGCTCTTCACGAGCCCGTCAATGCGGGTTCCAAGCGCGTTGATCGCATCAATAACGCGCTTTTCGAGGGCGCCAAGAGTGTCTTTCGACACGTAGTCCCGCGCCACCTCAACCCGGAGATCGGTGAGCTCCTTCTCAAGCGTGATCGCCCGGGAGACGGCGCCGGAAGCCTGCTTGGTTGCCGCATCGGCGATGGATTTCGCTTCGACGATCCGATTCGAGAAGTTCATCCAGAATGTAAGGATGCTACCCACGGAAACTACGGCCGCGAGAGTACCGCCGACGATCGCCACCACAGTTGAGGTTTCCATCACTTCCCGCCGTAGCTCTTGCGAACGTTCGCATACCAGGTCGGCACCGCGCCGAGCCTGCTCCGCAGTTCATTGTCATCGCTGACCGTCAGCAGCAGCATCGCCGTGGTGTCCTTTCCCCGGCAGCCAGGAACGCGGAACCAGGGGAAATAGCACTCGGCGTCCAGATGCGGCACCGGGGGTGCCTTTGTCAGGAGGCGCGGCGTTGCCGGCAGATTTCGCTTTGCCGCCGGCGGTGCTGGCGCCAGCGTCTCCGGGCTGTGCGCGCAGGCCGCTAGCGTCACCGTCAGGATCAAAAGCGCAGCTTGCGCCAGCCGCTTTGAGGCGGGCGATTTCAGCAAGGTCGGCGTCATGTTGGTCCTTCGCTTTCGATTCGATGGCGCTGACGAGCGCCTTTTCATCCGCCGATGCAGCCGTAGCGGCCCGCGCGTCGGCATGATCGGAAAGGGTCTGCAACCGCGCGCGCTCATCGGCAGCGCCGACCGAATGCCCGTGGATGAGGCAGACCCATCCGACAAGCACCACGCCGGCGCCCGCGATCGCGACGCGCCGCGCGAGCGGGTCGAAATAGAACAGCGCGCCGCAGGCAGCCAGCGCACCGAGCGAGAGCCCGGACCATGCCGAGATATGGGCAACAGTGCGCCAGGCCGCGCCGATGGCCTCCAGTGCGCTAAACATGCTCGCTCATGAGTTTGCTGCGACGGTCCCAGATGATGAAGGCGCACAGGCCAGCCGCTGCGATGCACAGCAAGAACTTCGGATCATGCAGCGCGATCGCAAGGCCGTCCCCGAGGCCGAGCTCGTCAAGCGAGCCCTTCGCCTCCCGGATCGGCTCAAGAAGGTCATTGAGCGCCGTAGCGGCCTCGGCGAGCGATAGCGAAAAGATGCTCGCGCCCGCGGCGGCTGTCTTGGACTTGCCGATGGTTTTCGGAGGCGGATTGCGCTCAGCCTTCGGCGAATGAACAATGTCCGGGTTCGGCGCCGGCGGGGGCTCGATATGATCCGCGGTGTTGAACCACGCGATTTCCGCGGTGCGCCGGCGGGTGAGCCCGTTCATGTGCTCGCCCTTGGAGAAGGTGTACTGCAATAGCTTCGCCGGCACCTTCTCGGGTTGACCGGCGTTGATGAGCTTGATGGCGGCGACGGCGGCACTCGGACAGTTGAAATAGGTGTCCACCAACGCATCAAATTGGTGCTGCGTCACCTCAACGCGCAACAGCCGATTGACCGCTGCCACACACGGCGCGAGGTCATTGGAAAGAATTTCCCCGGCCTCTTCTCTCGTGATCCTCATCCCCTTGACGATCTTGGGAGCGCCGGCAGCATCGGTGTGACCAGCCCCAAGGGTCAATGTGCCTCGGATAGGCCCTCCATCCCACTCTGGATAGCGCCCATGAACCTTCGGTCGTTTGTCGTCATAGACGTACAAAACGATCTCTTCCCATGGCTCCGTAAGACGTTCGCGAGCAACGCGGCTGAATTGCCTCATGGGCGCACCTCACGGTCAAGTTTCTTCCACGTCTGGCCGTGCTTCAGTCGAAAGACGGTCATCCACGAGATGCCGTATTCAACAGCGATTGCGCGGTGCGTGCGTTGATCGGCTATGATTTTTCTCGCCGCGCCTTCATCGAACTTGGTGTTGTGGTGCTTTTCTCCAAACGAATGAGGCGGTTGAGAACCTCTATGCTTCGACAACATGTCCCTCGTGTTGTCTTTTTTCGTTCCCAAGAATAGATGGTTGGGGTTGCAGCACGGCGGATTATCGCACTTATGCAAGACACTCATGCCCTCCGCGATTTCGCCTTCTGTCAGTTCATAGGCGACACGATGAGCCTTCAAGTTGACGCCGCGCCCTGCGGTTAGCCGTCCGTAACCGTTTGCATTAACCGCGGCTCGCCAGGGCCAGCATTGATCCGGCCCACACTGCTCGACCTTAGACCAAAACCTCTCAGAGAGAGGCTGCCTCTTTCGCGCTTTCATTCCGCCTCCCCCTGGTTACGGCTGCGGCAAAACAGGCGCGGTCAGCACAGGGGCCGGAGTGGGAATAGCCGCCGTCGCCCGCGCCTCGAGCACCGAAACGCGGCTCTGGAGCGCGGCCACGTCCGCCTTGACGGTCGACACCACGCCGGTTTCAAGCTGGGTGAGATCGGCCCTGACCTTCTCGACCGCAGCGGCGCCCGAGGCCCATTCGCTCTTGAGCCAAGCCAACGCCGCTTTCACACCCTTGGTGGCGCACAGATACGCGAAATAGGTCGCGCCGACGCCGGCACCCCCGAGCAAGAGACTTGGCACACTGACTTCACCGAACATTCCGGAACCTCGCTGTTGGAGCGGCGAACACATCGCCATTTGTCTGGCGCGAGCGTGCTCATCGTCCGGTTGCGAAGATGTTTCGGTGGGCCCGCTAGATAATCCGCATGATGTAGTTGCAGCAGATCGTCGGCTGTACGATCGCATGGGCCGCGCTTCCGCCAGCATATGCGTTGGCGATCGAGACGCCGGTGGAAGATGAGGATGCATAATAGCTGCCATCGCTCCCGTTGTTCACCTGAATGCCGACGATAGGAGCTTGCGAGTTCGCGCTGATCGTCCCGAGCTGGCGGCTTGGAAGGCTCAGCGGGTGCGTGTGGCCGGGATCAGACAGCGTGTTCGCGTGCGCATGCGACGGGATTTCGTTGAGTGAGAGCGTGTGGCTTTCTCCGCCGCCAACGACCCCTAGCGTTCCATAGGAA
Source organism: Bradyrhizobium uaiense (assembly GCF_010811875.1). Classification (GTDB taxonomy): domain Bacteria; phylum Pseudomonadota; class Alphaproteobacteria; order Rhizobiales; family Xanthobacteraceae; genus Bradyrhizobium; species Bradyrhizobium uaiense. The sequence goes on along the minus strand of NZ_VKHP01000006.1, from coordinate 66,582 downwards.
CCAAAGTAGCTTGGCGTGAACCGATACGCATAGGTGCCACCCATGTTATCCACGCCGGCCGAAACGCGCCCGCGCTTGTCGGGAAGATTGAACGTGGTTGAACCGTCGCCCCCCCCATATCCCGTCCCGATCAGAGAGAAGAGAGTGGCATATGTCGTGCGCGAGATCGCCTGCCCAGCCGGAAACGCAAATGAGCTGTTGGGCGTGGCCGATCCCCAATAGTCCATCCCAGCCGCAAGCGGCACGTTGTAGGGATTTCCGAAGAAGCCATGCAGGTACCAAGCGCCATCGGAATTTGAATAGGTTGCGCAATACGGCGTTCCCTGCACGATGGTGCCAGATGACAACTCGACCCCCGGCGCCGTCCGGAGCGCCTTTTGGCCCAAGCTATCGACATTGAGCAGAACAGGGCCGGCGCCGTTGGTCACGTGCGGCGTGAACGCGACCATCTGCTTGTTCATATCGGCGAGCGAATCGAACTGACTGAATGTCGAAACGACATAGGCAGTGCTGGTCCCGGTGGTGACGATCGCGCCGCTAATATCGTCGCGATATTGGGCAACAGCAGCCATCGTAGCGCGTGCCGAATCGTTGATGCTCGATGGCGCTTGTCCTTCAGACCAATTAATCGAAGGATCGGCGCTTGCGTTCGAATTAGCCGTTTGACTCCAGCGGTAAAGAGGCATCCAGTCATCCCGAGATTGGCAAAGGTTGATGCGCCAAGTATCGGGATGGTTGGTTGTGAAAAGACTGCGGCGGCTCCGAAGAACCGCCGCGCCCTTCGCCTTGCGCTGCTGGGCCGTGCCAAGCCGCGCCATGCCATATCTGGCCCCGCACTGCCATGCCTGCCGCGCCGTGCCTTACCTAGCCTGCGTTGCCGCACCTTGCCTTGCCGCGCCGTGCCCGGACGAGCCCAGCCTTGCCTAGCCTGCCTTACCGTGCCTACTCTTTACGCTGCGGTTTGTTCTGCCGTAGGTGTCTTCACCGCTTCCAGCCTCTCAGCTATCTGCTCCACCGCCTTTACGCCGCAGCTGGCATGAACCACGGCGCCATGATAGCGGTTGAGCCATGAGCGAAGCGCTGCCGCCGCTTGGTGGCAGTGTTCAGCCATGTGCGCTGGATCGTTCGGGTCGACTAAGCGATAGCCGCCGCCATCGCGACGGCCGTCGACAGGGGATTGAACCAACGGCATTTCGATTGTCCGCACGGCGACCTCCCCCTTGCGCCCGACTTCTTCGATCTCGAAGCGGATCCGAAGATCCTTCGCGAAGGCGCGCGCCTGCCAGAGATTGTATTCCGCGGCCGCCTTCTTCGTGTCCCATTCGAACCAATCCCACGCCGGGTGGCTCTTGCCGGTCTCCTTCACCTCGCGGACGAAGAGGGTTGGATTGTACAGGCCGTTGTGCTTGCGCGCGAACGCTTCAACGATCTGCTGCCGCTCTTCCTTGGTGAACGTCTTCTTCACAACACTCTCTTTCGCCATTTCACCCTCTCATTTTGATGCCGGACGATGTCAGTGCGCCTGCGTTGCCTAGCGGCTGCTTACGCTCCCTCACCGGGACCCCCCGCCTTGCCAAGCCTGCCGTGCCTAACGCCGCTCAAGCGGCTCTGCGTTGCACCTCTGCAAAGAAGTGCTCCATCAGATCCTCGGTATCGCGATCCGCGAATTCCGGATCAGTCAACGCCGCCTGCTGCGCGGCGCGCCCGTGGTTCTTCACGAGATCGTCCCACTCAGCATCTTCCTCGCCCTCGCCGAGTACGCGGAAGCTGCCGAAAGAGCCTTTCCCTTTCTCTTGGCGATAGTCACCGACGCCGATCAGGATGCCGGCGTTGCAGAGCAGCGACACGACGCCCTGCACGCTGAGTTGAGGCGTGATGAAGTGGGTTTCGATCTCGGCGCCCCACTTCGGAAGGTAGCAGCGCGTGCGGATGTCCGGGGTGCGGTTGATGTCCGCGCTTCTGGTGACGTCCATGCGGAGCTGCGGGATACCGTAAAGCGGGACAAAATCGCCGGGCATGAAGAGCAGCCGCTGCGCAGACGTCTTTGTGAGGCCGGGAGTTTCGAGCGCCGCAGTGCACATCGCGGCCTTGACCGCGACGACGCGAAGCCCGAGGGCGGTTGGACCATCCGGGAGGATTTCGGCGCTGTCCCTGAATTCCGTGATCGGGTCGTGCTTGATCGCCGCGCGATCAGCTTTTGATTTTTTCCGGCCGCCGGTCAGCAATTGCTGCTTGGCCTTGCTCGCCATCCGGTTTTGGAACAGCGGCGTCAGGCCGATTATGCGTAAGTGCACGCTGCCGCGTTTGAGCGGCTGGACTGTTACCTCTGTCGTCTCTGCTTTCTTGACCATCTTCATCTCCATTGGGCGCCCGGCCGGCCAGGCCACAGACGCAGTGGTTCGCTCTCGCGAAACCGGAGCCCAATGAAGGTCCGATCTTCGCGTCTTGATCCCTCTGGCCAAGGGAATTGCTCAGGTGATGGGCCAGCTACCACCCGCGCTATCACGCGGGTAAAGTTCGATGCGGCCCATTCACTGAAAAGTAGAAATCTGTGAGCTTGCGAAAATCTTACCTTGCGCGGCGCGCGGCCTTCGTGCCGGCACCCTCACTGAGAGCTAGCGAAAATCGGAGCCCGCGCGAGAGCCGCGCGAAGGCCGGATAGATCGATTGGTTTTCGCTGCGCGAAGAAGATCGGAGGCGCCTGTACCTGCGGGTCGACGAACGGCGCAGGCTGCGGCACGCTCGCGCCGGGTGAGCCGCCAGCAAAAATCGGCGCCGCTGGCGCGGGAGGAACGGGAGCCTGCTGCGGCGACGGTTGGGTTGCGGATGGTGGCGCTAGCGTCGTGCTAGCAGATGGCCCGTAGGCGGCGAAGGCGCGCGCGGCATATCTGGCGCGCTCGGGATGGGCGCCGGGGACGTTCCAGTCCTTCGGGCGCTCAAAGGCCAGCATGGCCTGGCCGGCCTGTTCCGGCGTCTGCGCGGCCGTCAGCCCGGCATAGGCCGCGCTCTCGGGGCCCTTCAGCTCGGAGTGCAGGAATTCCAATTGCGTGTTGAGATCGTTCCAGGGCGTGCCTTTCGAGGCCGCGTAAGCCCGCAGCGCATCGGCCCGGCCGCTATTCCACTGCCCTATACCAATCGAATCGCTACCGTCGCGGCCGTCACCCCGGCTGATCGCATTCGGGTCCAAGCCCTGGCCCGATTCGCCCTGCAGATTGCCGACGATGCCGGCGGCCTGGGCCGGCGTCAGGCCCTGATTGACGAAATAGGTGTATGCCGCGCGCCCGTTGTCCTGCGGGGCGGCCGGGACATTGCCAGCGGTATCATCGGTCTGGTAAGTAGCTGCCATGGTCCGCCTACTTCAAGTTGCAGCTATAGTCATATTCGGCGCCATCATGTTCGGGCTAAAGACTGCCCTGCATTCGATTGAGGACGTGCTCCGACCATTAGGATGGTCCGGCCTCGCCGTATTCGGCCTGATCGGCGCAATGGGATGCACAATCATCTATCTTGTTGCCCGGGCGATTGACCGAGCTGACGAAGTCCGCGCCCGGCCGCAATCATCGACGCCAACGACGCCTGATCTCCAAGCCGATTTAGGCTCGGAGAGAGGGCGGCACGCCGGTTGATGTAGTTCGCAAGCGCGTTGAGATAAGCACGCGCCTCAGGACCTTGCGCCGAGAGGATGCGCGCGACCTCACCGTAGCTTTTCGTCGGATCGGTATGCGTAAGCGCGTTCCAGAGCGGGACTGCCACGTACTTCTTGCCAGCCGCACCTAAAGCTCCCACTACTGTCATGTTCGGATTGACAATGGGCGTTTCGCTCGACGGGTCTGGCTTCATGGCGCGCGCCGCCGCGGTGCGCTGTGCGGTCTGCGAGTTTTCGACCACCTTGTTATAGGTGTCCCGGAATTTGCGGTTGCGCTCGACGGACTGCATGAGTTCGTCCGCAGCATCTTGCCCGTGAACGGTCGCGATTTTCGCCGTATTCCAGCCGCCCTCGCCCTGGAGCTCACCACGGAGCGCCTCGAGATCGTTCGCCTTGGTACCGAGAACGCGCTCGATGTTGCCACGGCTGCCCTTCGCAAAGGCGATCTTTTCGCCCGGAGATAGCGGGTCAAACTCGGCCGCGAAGCGCTCCGGTGAAGGCGTAGTTTTCCCCGAGCCAAGATACTGCGTTCCGGCCTCGACCGCGTCGGCGCGGTTCGCGAGTGCGGCAGAGGCTCGATTCGCTGCAGCATAGCCCGGCACTTGGTTTTCAAGCGTCTGGTTGAGCTGGCCGCGCATCCACCTCAAGACACCCTGTTGGCGCGAGAGCGCGCCGGCCGGAACGCCGAGGCCAGGGGCGTCATATTGGATGACGTTATCCAGCTCCTGCTTGACCTTGTGCAGCACCTCGGCGTCATTCTGCGAAACCGGCACCTCGTCAAAGACCGGTTGCCCGGTGCGCGGGTTGACTTCCTGGTGGCCAAACGGGTCGAGCCGCGGGCGCTGCTCGGTCGTCATCATCATTTCGCGCAGGTTCTCCAGCGCGCGGCGCTCCATGCCGACCGCCCGGGGAATGGCATGATCAAGCTGCGTCAGGATCGGCGCCGTCTGCACATCCGGCGCGTTTCCGAGCGCCGCGGGATAGGCCGCGTTGTCAACCTGCGTTCGGTGCGCACGGATGGCGTTGGTGACCGTCTGAGGGTCCTCCGCAGGCCCGAGCGTCCGGTTGACGTCGGACATGACGCGCGCGTTGGTGCCCTCATTGCGGCGCGTGAGAGCGGTTTGCAGGATCGAGCGCCCTTCGTCGCTGTTGAGGGATGCACCCTGCGCTTTGCCGAGCAGTGCCGGCCCGGCATCCGCCAAGGTGGCATCGGGCCCAAGCCTATCCAACCGCGCGTGGAGCGCCGGCAAGCCATCTGCCTCTACTGCCTCAAGCAAATGTGACGCAGCGCTGCGCGAGATACCCGGCACCGAGCGCGCCGTATCCGCTAACCAATTCAGTCCGGCGCCAACACCGCGACCAACGGAAGGAACTGCTCCGCCGAGTAGGCCACCCGCGACCGCGCCAAAGCCAGCACCTTCGACGGTTTGGGGGATGTCAGTCAGATCCTTTGAACTGAAGGCGCCCTGAAGGCCCCCTATACCCGCGCCAGCGGCCATGCCGACAAGCGACTTTGCACCCAGCGTTGCACCTTGGAGGCCACGCGCGACCGGCATCAGCGGCAGCGTAGCAATCGCGCCGCCGGCGTTCGCGACGGCGTTGCCGATCGGATGCTCTTCGGCGAAATGTTCGGTCTGCGCCTGCTCACCCGCGAGGTTGGCGCCGTAGCCACCCGACTTGCGGCCGGTGAGGTCATCCATCTTGGCGGCGAAGCGATCGGCGAGACCAAGCGTCGCGCCATTGGCGATTGCTCGCACATACGGGTCCGCCGTCTGGAGCGCCGAGCGAATCGAGTGCAGCAGCCCGACGTCATCCGGATGCATGTCGGAGTTGAGCGCGGCGAGCGTCTCCGGGTCGGTGACCTTCTGCGGCTGCGCCGTGTCGCCGTTGAGCTGCGCGAGGATGGCGGGATCGGTAACTCTCTCAGCCATCACTTGTCCCCGACATACCAGCTCTTGCCGCCGTCATCGGTGTAGTAGGTCTTGCCGCCGACGGATTTATGCATCTTGGAGAGGTTTTTCGCGTGATCGTCGGCCATGCTCTTGTTGGTCGGCGAGCCCTGGAATTCCGGCAGCGCGTAGCTTTGCGTCAGATCCTGCCCCGTGACCGGGTCCTTGATGTGGTGCGCCTCATCGTAATCGGTGATGATCTTCTGCACCTCAACCGGGTTAATTTTCTTGCCCCCCGAAATGGCCTGCGCCGTCGCATCGCGGATGGCGTTGCCGACCGCAATGTTCCGCTGCTCAATCTGAGCCTGGATGCCTAGCAAGCGCTGGTTGCCGGTCGTGCTCATATCAAGACCGGGGTTTGCCTTGAGATAGTTGCCCATCTCGAAATTCGTGACGCGGCCGCCAACCGAGCTCTTCGCCATGTTGCCGGCCATCTGCCGGTTGAACTTGGTGAGAAATTCCTTGTCGGAAATATCGCCTTCGCTGAACGGCTGGAGCCCGAGCGCGCTGGCGCCCGCATTGATGGTCTTCTTGAGGTCGAGCACCTGCTGTTGCCCGAGGCCGCCCGTGGAGCCACCGTTGCGCTGGATCGCGTCAAGCGCACCCTGCATCGCGGCGACGTCGCGCGCGCGGGCCTGCGCCTCTTCAACGCCGTTCGCCAGGCCGGCATGCGCCTTGCCGAGCCCCTCGACGAGCTGATGGTCATAGGTCTGACCGCTGTTCATATCGACGCTGTTATTGATGTTGGTCGCGCCGGCGCGCGCCTTCTGCGTCGAGAACGTCGCATAGTCCATCGGCGCCTGCCCTTGCGGGAGGCTCTTGAGGTAATACTGATACTCCAGCACGCTCTGAGGCGTCTTATCGTCGGGTTCATAGCCCTTCGTGATCGCGCCCGTCTTGTTGTTAAGAACGTGCCCTTCGCCGGCGGATGAAAACTGGCCCGGCCCGAAGTTCGAATCGACAAGCTGCTTCAGCAGCTCGGTGTTACCCGGCTGCACGGCTGCATATGCCACTTGCGGGTCAACGTTCTTCGCGATCAGCGCGCGCGCCGTTAGATTTGACGACTGCGCCAAAATGCCAACCGGGTCCGTGCGCTGCCCGGTGATAAGACCCGTCGCGCCGTCGGCCAGCGCCGGCAACAAGCCCTTTGCGTGCGCAAAGTTCTGCAACCCTGCGACAAGGTTCCCGCCGAACCCTGAGAGGGGCGACGAAGTCTGCGACTGCATCGGCGCTATAGTAGGCGGGGACGGCATCGCTGAGGAAGCCGCAGGCGCTGCGGCTGGGATAACAGGGCTCGGCCCAACAATCGGAGGCTGAGATGTCGCAGAGATTGGTGCTTGCGGCTGCGTAAAAGACGGGGGCATTGCCGCCGCGGCAGGTATCTGCGGCGCGCCATACTGCGCCTGATCGGAGGCGAGGCCCGAATTCATCGGTTGCATGTCGGCGCTGCGCTTCAAGAAATCGAGGAGACCGCCGCCGTCGGAAGCCGGAAAGATCGCGTCAAGAAGTCCCATTTAAGCACCGCCACCGAACAGTTTGCCGAGACCACCAAGTAGCCCGATTGTTGCCTGCATGGGGCTCATATTGGCCGTGGTGTTTGACGTTCCGTTAGAGGTCGTGCCAAGGCCCGCCAGTGGAATGCCCATCTGCGCGAGCAGCCCGAGATTGGAGGCCGGCAAGCTCTGCTCGAGTTCGGACGCGGACAGCGCCGTTTGAGGCCCCCACGTGCTGTTAGTGAGCGCCGTCCCGACCGAATTGACGCCGGCCTGGGTGTTGGCGTTGGCGGTCTGGTTGTTGCCAGAGATCGCGTTGGATGTGGTGTTGCCCGCGCCATAGAGCGAGTTGAGCGCTCCTGTCCGCGTCGCGGTGTCGAGATTGGCCTGGTTCAGGATGATCGGCGCCTCTCCCTGGGCGATGCCGCGCCCCAGCGTTTGCGTGTTCATGCCCGAGCCAAATCGGCCGGCCGCGGCGAACTGGCCGTTCACCTGGTTGGTGACGTCATCCTGCACCTGATGGAGAGCGGCCTGCACTGCAGGCGTGTTGATCGTCGAATAGTTCGGGTCGGTGTACGGCGTCATGCCGGCTCGGTAGCTGGCCAGATTGTCGGTCAACGCGCCGTTCTGGGCTGTCGCGTTGCCGCCCGATAGCAGGTTGTTCACAGCTCCGGAGGTGCCGCTTGCGTAGGGATTGCCCGCATTCCCCATGCTCGTCAGTTGGTCAATAGCGCCCCGCTCATTTGAGGTAACGCCGGTATTCGGAAGAAGATTGTTGACGCCGCTCAACAGCCCATTGACCGTCGGCATCGCCGCGGCCCATGGGCTCGTCTGGCTCTGCGTTGTGGTCTTTTGCGAAGATTGCGTCATTAAAGCCCCTTTTCCAGCACGACAGACTTTACGGCATAGCCACTGAGGACACGTTGCCAGCCCGGGCGCCCTCCGATCAGCATCGCTGCACAACCCTCATCGCGGGCGTAACTCTCGATCCCTTCGATGAGCGGCAACCAGCGATCTCGCCCGTCACCACCGCAGGCAACCAAAACGCATAGCTTGCGGCCGGCCTCAACAACGAGCTGCGTCACGGCAGCGGCCTCGATCTTGCTGCCGTCATGGGCGAGCCAGAGCAATTGCAGCCCAGCCAGCACCTCACGCTCGGTGCGCTCGAAATCGCCTAGACCGGTTTTTTCGGACGCGCTCTTGATGAGGGCCCGCGCGAGGGGCCACACGTCGGAGACCATCGACGGCGCGACGCAGGCCAGCCTAGCCCTGGATGGCATAGGTGAACGTCCGATCCGCTAGCGTGTTGCTAGCGTGTTGCACCACAAAGCTTCCATTCTGCACCGTGGCAGCTGGAATATAGGTGGTGGAGATAGCCGCTGCGGCGTCGCTGGTCTGCGGCATCAAGATGATGGCCGATCCGGCGGCGCAATTCTGATCCAGAACGGTTGTGGAAGTCGCACTGACCGCGAGCGTAACAGTCCCGATCGCGTTGGAGCGCCCCGAGCCGAGCTCGTGCACCGCGCGAATGATTTTCTTCAGGTCCGTCTCGTTGAGACCTGGCAGATAGACGGTCAAATGGCGCCCCCCGCAATCACGTCAGGGGTGACGCCGGCGTAATAGGTCCAGTTCGCGCCCGCAGGGATGCGCCCGCGGAAGCGGATAAACCGCGCGTCTCGCATTTGGTCGAATCGGCCAGTTCGCGTGCTGAGGGCCTGCTCTGTCCCGACGATCGGCGTAGCCTGCAGCGTGTCCCGGTACACATAGCGGCAGAACACGTTGGCCGCATCGGTGACCGGCACAAAGCCGCACGCCGTGAGCCGCGTGCCGTCTCCGCTCTCCTCGGCGCTGTCAATCGTTGCCTCCAGCGGCACGCCTGAGAAGAACCCGAGCGCGTTGGTCGCGTCGAATTGCCCGAGCTGCGGCTCAAGTGACGACGGATAATCGTCAAGCGAGAGCGTCATGGCGTCCACCGAACCGCCGATCTGGCCCCCGCTGACATAAGCGTTAGTGAAGGTCGACCCGACGAGGTCGATATGGGTCGAATCGATGACGGTGAATGCCCAATTCGGATTTGCGGTCGTATTGTTGGCTTCCGTGGTTCCCACCACGTTGTAAACTCGGATAAACGGCTGACCGAGAATTGAGAAGCTCGCGTTGCTCTCGGCGCTCAGCGTCAGCCGGATCGCGCCAGAGCCGTTGTTCGCCGCGCCCGTGATGGTCAGCGGCGTCGGCGCGAGCGCGTCGAGCTGCTCGAGCGTGACACCCGATTGCGAGATCCCGAGCAGGAATTCGCCAGACGATGCGACCGGGAAAAATCGGTCAAGCACCTCATCATAGCCCAGAAGCATGTCGTATAGGCCAGCGGATCCGGACGTGGACCGATAGGCCCAATAGATGCGCGAGCTGCGCGGGTCAGCCGTTCCCATGAACAATTGCAAGTTGCTCGCGTCGAGATTGGCGAGAAAGGTCCGGTTGACGCGCTCGCGGCCGATCGGCAGCGGCGGGCCGCCAGGCGAAATCTTGTAGAAGCCCTGCGTCGCGTAAAAATAAATGCTGCCGCTGTGCTTGATGATCGAATACGGCGCGAACAGGCCGAGCCCCTCCGCGATCTTCTCGATTTGAAAGATGAGCGGAGACCCCGCCACGTAGGCCATCGAGCGGATGATCTGATCCTGGAAGATGACACCGGACTGATCGCCGCCGGCGACGCCGCGCACAATGCCGCCGTCCGTGAAGTCCTGGAAGTCGGATGAATTGACGCCGGCGGTCCAGCTCTGCGCCGCATTGAAGCTGTAGAGCCCGGACCACATGATGCGGTAGGGGGTCGAGAGTAGCCCTGACAGCACGAGGAAGCCGCCGATGACCGTCACATAGGCGGCCTGCGGCGGCGAGCCGAGCGCCGCGCTAAACTGCGTCGCGGACGAAAGGTCGAATACCTGCAACACCACATTGGCCTGCGTCGCGAAAACCAGGCTCCCGGTCTGTGCAAACTGCCACTGCGCCGTGGTCCCGACCGAGGCATAGCTCGAGCCGCCTGCGGACACGTCCGTCCAGGTGAAATTCGTGTTGTTGAGCTGGTAGAGCTTCGTCGCGGTCGCGGCGAACGTCACCACGCTCCCGTCGAATTTCAGCGCATAGAAGGCACCCCGACATGGCCCCGGGAGCTTGCTCGCATACGGCACAAAGGCCGGGAACGGCCCGTAGCCGTCGCCCTGCGGCGTCACGTTGCGGATGTTCTTCGTTGACATGCCGCCGAAGTCGCTGACGTCAGGGCGATACTCGGCAGCGCGAACGATGGACATTATCCAGTCACCGGCGGCAAGATCTGTTGAGCGGGATCAACCGTCCAACGGTTAGAGGGCTGAGCGGATGCAGTCCACATGCTCACGGTTTGCGGCCCCCGTCGCGCGCCGACGCCGAGCATCCCCACATCCGTGGTGAAGAATTGTCGGGTGTCCGGGGCTAGTTTAGACCCTGCTGGTTGCGCTTGTGTCGCCCATGGCCCACTCGGCTTTCCGGACGGAAGCCAGTTGATGAAATCTCTCGTATAGCCCGCCGAGATGCCAGAAAGCGCGTATGCGCCGGCCGCTGGCGTGACCGCGACTACGAGTGGCGCCGCAGGAGACCCGAAAGAAAAAACGGCGGGGAGCGTCGGCTCCATCGTGATGTCATTTGCCGGAACGCCGGTAAGGACAAAACCACCCGTGATTGCGGCCTCGGAAACCGTGAAGGCCGCAACGATGCCAGTAAAAGCGAACGCGCCAACGTTCGCGGCCTCACCGATCTGAAATGGTGCCGCGATGCCATTAAAAGTGAATGCCTGTCCGATCGCTGGAACGCTCGTGCTGAATAGCGCGGCTACGCCGCCCTCGGTAAACGCCCCTGAGATCGCAGGAAGGTAGACATAGGACGAGGCCGGCAGCTGTCCGAGAGCCCGCCTTCCGACCGCGTCAAAGCCGAGCAGCGACATTCTACACCGTCACGTTCAACGCCGATGCAATCTGCGACATGCGGGGGGATCCGAGGATGTTGACCAGAGCAGTCCAGCCAGCCAGAAAGCGCGCGTTCGTCACCCACATCGGGTCACGTTGGGCCACCATCGCATACCACAACAGTGAGTTTGCCGGGCTCGACGCGATCGCCGTCTGAATTTTTCCCATGTCATCCGCGGTAAACTGCGCCATCAGGTCTTGCGGCAGCACGCTCTCCGGCGCCTTCAGCGCATCGGTGTCTACAGCCTCGATCTGAGCTTGCGTCGGCTGCGCCACGTCGGCGCGATACCACCCGGAAATTACCGGGCCAGAACCGTCATTGGAGACGTCGAAATCAACGCGCGGCATGAGGCCAGGGCGGAGGCTTTGAACCGCCGCAACGAACTGCTCTGGCTGGAAGGCCATATCAATCCCCGATGCGGTAAGCTTGAACGTTGGTGACCGTCGTGGCACCGGTCAACGTCGTGATGGCCGCTGGCGCGTACACATAGAATTCAAGGTAGTCGGTTGAACCGTTCATCGCGACAGCCGCGACAATCTGCGACTGATAGCCAGCCGCGCTCGTCGCGCTCATATACGGGCCAACCTTCACGGATGCGCCGTTCTTGTAGATCACGGCTTGGCACGTTTCTCCGCTGGTGCCATTCGTCGTAGCCACGTTGAGCGCCACCAGGTACGTTCCCGCGATCAGCGGCGTATAGCGGTAGTTGGTGACGGCATCGAACCAGCCGTTTGCGTCCTTTACCTTGTTGTTGAACGCGACCTTGTTGTTCGCGCCTGCGGTCAAACCGGTCTGATTGGTGCCGTTCCGATCAGCTACAAAAACGCCACTGTCGGCGCCGATGTTCTGCCTTGCCTGCTTCTGCTGCGCTGTGGTGAAGGAATTCGCCTCTTCGATCGAGATCAAATCTTCCTTGAGCGCGATCACCGCCACCTGCGGCGCCGCCGTGAAGTTCACCTTTGCTGTAGTCCCAAGCGAGTTAAACAGCACCGTCGTTCGCGAGAGAACCCCGGTGGACGTGTTATACGTCCCCTCACCCATCTCCCACTGCGTCAGATCTGAGCTTTCCGCGCGATATTTGTACGCGCGTCCATTGACGACGCCGGCCGCCGCAGGGCTCTGATAGCCCTGCACAGTCGTTGAATAGGTCCAATCCGTCGTTCCGCCAGCGGCCGGAACGAAACGGCAAGCATCGAGCCAAGCAGCCATCTTACACCTATTGCAGCGTCAGAACGCCGTTGGTCTGATCGAGCGCCACCGTGAAGGTGTTGCCATTGGTGAGCGTGATGGCGGTCCCATAGTCCCACCAACCGATGAGGTTGCCGTTCGCGGGCGTCGAGTTGTAGAGAACGGCGTACTCAAACGGGCCGATCGAACCGCCCGCCGCCGTCCACGCTACCGGCGAAAGAACAAGCTTGTAGAGACCGCTCGTCTGGGCGCCGGACACGAAGGCCGCCGCCCCGCCGCCTGCAACATAGCCGTTGCCGGCCGCAATCTCGGTGATGTTCGCCTTCACCGTGTTGGTTGCGACCGGCAACGTGTTGCTCAGCAAGATCTTGAGGGCGTTCGAATTGAGGTTGTGGACGCCGGTCGCGACGTCAGCCACAAACTGGTTGAATTTGTTAAATGCCGCCATGCTTCACCAAATCTTGAGACCAGCGGGCCGCACAGTGAGTGGCCCGGCGTTGAACGCCGAGGTTAGGCCGAGCTGGTTAAGGTCACCGAGCGCCGACGCCAGGCCTGCGCCCCACGTTTGAATGCGCGCGTCTTCCTTGATGTACGGCGCGGCTTCCATGAGGGCGCCATAGAGGTAGATGTCCGGCGCGAGCGTCAGCAGCCAATTCGTATTGTTTGTCGCCAAGGCTGGAATGTTCTGCCGGTAAACCATCTCGACGGTGTAAACGGCGTCCGGCCCCGGCCCGAGCTCGATTTCGTTACCGAAGATCGTGAAGAATTGCGGCTGTGCTGGCGTTCCAGCGATACTCAATTTGTACTCATCCATTTGCTGGTTGGATTTGTACTCGAGGAACGGCTTACCAACGGCCGCGCCTACAGTCAGGCGCATGCGTCGCATTGACTGAAAATCGGCGGGCAGAGCGATAAATTCAGGCTCGGTCTGTGTCGGGTTGGTGACCGCCGTGACGCGCGACTCCATTTGCCGCACAAACAAGCTGCGGTTCATCTTCGCTTCGAAGAGCTGGATGAACGTGGGTATGCGCGCAATCAGGATGGCGTCCTGATCGCGCGCAAGATACTCGGTGACGGCCGATTGTAGTGATGGATTGTCGACGATCAGGGCCACTACCAACCAACCTGCAAAGCTGGCCGATCGGTGCGTAGGTAGATCCACTCCGGATCCTGGAGCTTCTTCTGCACGATCTGGTCAAATTCTTCGGTAAAGAGCCGAAGGTTGATGTTTCCCCGAGCATGCTCTTCGTTGAGCCACTTCACGTAGATCACATTCGGGATGCGCGCGACGTGACGGCCCCAATCGCTGCGCTGCTCATCGCGGCGCGCTTCCTGGTTCCACTGCAAGATGGGCTCGACGTCCTGGATGCTCTCGATGGCCAGATCCTGGCCGTTGCTATCCAGATGAAAGCGGGTGCGGAGCTCGCTCATGCGTCAGGACACCTCACACACTGAGAGGGTGCCCCCGGCAGAAGCCTGGATCACGGTCAGCGTTTCGCCAGGGCTAACGATCACATATTCAATGACGCCGCCCGGAAGATAGGCGCCATTGGCCGCGGTGGCCGCCGTCGGCGACGCCGACTCGGTGATGACGTAGTAGCAGGCGCCGGTGGCGGCCAAGCGCACCTGATAGGTCTCGCTGCCGAACTTGTTCGGCAGCTGGGCTGAAGCCGCGCCGAAGGCGACGTTTTGAACGACGCCTTGGCGGGATGCGGGCTGTTTCGGGAAAAACGACATGCGTCAAATCGCCCGGATCACGGCCAAGAACGCACCCGGAATGTTGGCGCCACCGCCGCCAGACGGCGTGAAGGTGATAAGATCACCCTCACTCACGTAGACGGAAGAGTTGCCGACAAGCGGGATCTCGGTGACGGCACCATTTCGAGAGCCAGCACCGGGGGCAAGCTGCAACGCGCCGGCGGCGATATCCGCGCCACCGTTCACGCCGACAGCCACGGTAATGGTGCCCGTGGTGGTGCCACCGGGCGCCGCGACGACGCGCTGAATGTATCCAGCCACCGGCGCGACCGCGACGGCAGCGACCGGCGAAGCGCCGATCGATGCCGAGGCCGCGTAGGCTGGAACATCATAAAACGGACGATCAACAGGAAGCGGCATTCAGTCCCCCTTACAGATCAGCGCTTGCGACGATGGAGCCCGCGCCGCCGCCACCCTGCAGCAACGTGCCCTGCCCGGCAGTGCCGGCCGAGTTGCCGTTGATGCTGATGGCATTGACGGTGTGGGTGGTGCCCGCGGTGATGGCGGTCGCGGTCGCGGTGCCGGCCTGGTTGGTCTTGAAGGTACCGGCAGTCACGGTAACGGTCGGCGCTTTGAACATCTGCACCGGCGTCGCCATATAGAACACTTGCGTGGCCGCGCCCGTGTTCATGCCCGAACCGACGATGACGCCGGCTGCGGGTTCGGGAGTGACCCACGCATAGCGCTGGCAGATTTCCGTCTCAACTTGGATATCGCGCGCCTCGAAAACCGAGGCCGCCGAACCAAGCTCGAGCTGGACACCCATGATCTGGATGTAATCGGCCGCGCCTGCGGTGCCCACCGGGGTTGCGTTGAGCTGGATGCCGAGTTCGCTGGCGTTGGTCGGGACCACGCCAGTGAACGAATACTGCTTCCAGGTCGCCGCGATCGGCTGAGCGATGTTCGAGCCCGCCGCCGGCGCCACCGACTGGTTCGGGAGCAGCTGACGCGACTGGTAGCCAGCCCAGGTACCGGCAATCATGCTCGCCGACCCCTCGTTTACGCCGGTGCCCGTGTTGAGCTGGACGTTGAGGTTGCCGTTGACGGGCGACCAATTCGCGCCGGCAAGAGCCCAGAACGACAGCGTTACCTGCTTGCCCTGCAGGCGGTAGACGTCCGCCGATTCGAGCACCTGACCGAGCGAGATGACGGCCGTGTTGGTATTGGCCGCAGCTCGACCGAACTGGAGCGCCTGCGCGAAGCCCAGCACAGCGCTCACGGCCGCCCGCGAAACGCTGATGGACGAGGCCGCGCCACCGACCGCAAACCAGCGATCGGCGGTATAGGTCAGAGTGTTCGCGATGCCGGTGAACGCCGTACCGCGCTGCCACGGATTGACGGTGAAATCTCCACCGTCAATCAGGTTGCGGAAGTTGGCCGGAAAGCCATAGCCATAGTAGTTCGTCATAGGTGTGTTCCCCTCTCGATGTCGTATGGCTGGCTATTAGGCTGCGGTGAGATCGAACACGCCGCCGGAAGCCTTCTCGTTGCGGGCCTCCAGCGCATATTCGGCGAGGATCTGACGACGATCCGAATCGCCGGTTTTCGCCAGCGGGATCGAAATCATGTTTCGGCCATTCAGGTAGGCTACGGCCCACTTGCCGGTTTCCAGCACCAACGTGTCACGGCCAACGTTGTTGTTGGCGTCCTTCCGCAGGAAGCGGTTGGCGACCACCTTGAGCTTGCCGAAGTCCGACTCGTAGGCGTCAACCGACGCCTGAATGGTCTTGTTCTTGCTCTCCTGCACGGTCGTGGCGCGGCCGGTGAAGGTCGAAAACACCTGCTTGTTGAACGAGCCGGTCATGATGATGTTCGGCTTGCCACCGTTGGTCCAGATCGAGGCCAGAACGCCCTTGAGCTGGTTTTCGCGGAACGCGACCTGCGTACCGTCGGTGCGCGTGCCGGTGCCGTCAGCCGCCGTGGGATCGGCGCCGCCAGCGGCCGAGTTCTTCCAGGTGTTGGTCATGATCCACGACAGCACCGAGGCCGTGTAGCGCGGAGCATTCGGCGAGCCGGGCGTGGGGATCGCGCCGACATAGTTGCCGGTGGACTTCGCCTGGTTGCCGAGCAGGATGTACTCAAGGTCACGCTTGAGCTCGAGGCCGCGCAGCATTTCCTGATACGCAAGCTCGTTGTCACGGCCAGCGTGGTCAACCGCCTGCTGGGTACCCGAGACGCGCGCCACCTTGTACGAAATCTGGGCGACGTTCGACAGGCGCACGGTCGGCGGCGCGTTGTTGGTCTCCGGATCGTCGCCCTCGAGCTGCGCGTTGTTGTTGTCGGGCTGAGACAGAGCCTGCGTCTGCCATTCATGGTTGACTGCGGACGCCTTCGTTTTGTCGATCGCGCTCATGAACGGCGTATCGGTCGGATCGATACGATAGATCATATCCGACAGGTCTTCGCGGTTGCCGACGGCAGTGCCCGTTCCGAAAGTGTTGGTAGGAGTGGACATAACGGTCCCTTTGGCTTGCGATTACCGGCGATTCGAGGAGCGACGGGCCTGGAGCAGGCTCACCGCGTCCATGATGTCGCCGGAATTGTTGAGACGAGTGTTGAGGGCTTGGACGCGCTCGGAGTTGGCGTTGCCGGTCGGCTGCTTCACTCCGGGGCGCTGAACAGGCGGCACGGCCTTGGTGACGGCGGCCGTTCGCGCTGCCTGCAAGTCGCTATAGCGGATCGCGTCGAAGAGAAGTCGTTGCACGCGGTGGTCAAAAAGCGAGAGCTTTTCGCCGCCGTCGTACTTGCCGAGCTCTTCCGGCGTGAAACCAATCTTTTGCAGAAGCGAGACGGCCTTTTCCATGAGCTTCGGCGCCTTGGCCTTATCCGCCAGATCGGGGATATGCTCGGCTGCCTTTGCGTCTTCCGTCTGCCGGAAGGTTTTCCACGCATTGGCAGTCTCGTCAGCCTTGCGCTTGTCGGCATCGTCGACAGCGTTCTTGACGGCAGCAATCTGCGACTGATGGGCCTGCCACTGGATGTACCGCAGCGGGTCCGTCTGTGCGAGCTTGGTGACGTCTTCAACGCTCTTGATGTCGGCAAAATCGCGCTGCTGTTCCCTTGCGAGAATGTCCAGCGCGGCGCGGGCGTTCTGCTCATAGGTAGTACGCGCCTGTTCCGCCGCCTGCTCTTTGGCCGTGAGGCCCTTGAGCTTTTCAGCGGCGTCGTTCTGGCCTTTCCGAACGGCCTTGTCGCGGGCGTCCTCGCGGGCTGCAATCTTCTCTTGCAGGGAGCGCGGGAGACCATCCCATTCGGCTTGCTCGTCTTTGGCCCAAGACTTCGGACGCTCGATGGGCGGCGGCTGATTGGCGGCCGGGTCGACGTCCTGATCTTCGCCGAGAGCCGGGTTCTCACCCGGGGCGGCGTTGCCCTCATCGGACAATGCATTGTCATCCGCGGCGCCGGCATCGGCGTGCTCTGCGGACGAATTATCGTTGGTGCCGGTGTCAGATGCGGCAGCCTGCTCGCGCTTGGGGCGCGACGACAGGAAGCGCATCGCCCCATCGACCGAATCGAAGCTTTCCGGCATCGCGGTGGCCGAATCGCCACCGGCAGCAGGCGCAGAGCCGCCAGCGGGCGCACCGCCGGAAGCGCCCTCATCCATGTGAATGCGCGGCGCGCCAAAGGGCCGCTGCATCATGGAGATGTGGCTCACGCTTGCGTTAAGGCGGGTTGCGTCGGTCATGGTTCGGACTGTCCTGTGTTCGGCTTGTGAAAAAGTTTCGGGCTACCTGACTTCGTGCCAGGCCTTTTTGCGCTCGCCGACTTGAGCCAGGGCGCGGAGGTCCGCTTCCGCAAGCTTGCCGTCGGCGACGACCCGGGAAAGGTGCTCTTTGACCTTCCCAATGACGTTGATGGCGAGGAAGAGCTTTTCCCGGCCTGACACGTTCTCGATGGTGGTGGAGCGCCAGGCCGCGACGTAAGCGTCTTCCAGCGTCTTGAACGCCTCGGAAATCAATTCGTCATTGAGGACTGCTGCGGCCTTGGCTGCGCGCGCGGCGTCGCGCAGGGCCTTATGTTCGTCAATCTGCATTGGCTGCACTGCTCTCCATTTGAGCCTGCCTCGCCTCATGGTCGGCATGCTTTTGCGCCATCGACGTATCGTGGGCGTGCGCGTGGGCGATGATGCCCAGCACGTCATGCGCCACGCCGATTTGATGGCGTTCGTGGTCATGTTGGTGGGTACGATCGGCCGCCCGCGCGTTTATCGCCGCATCTAGCAGCTTGAGCTTCGCGTCAATTTCGGCCTTCATCTGCGCCAACTGGGCCTCGAGCTGCGTTTCCTGCTGCGAGAGCTGGGAACGCTGCTGCTGCTCCTGCATTGTCGCCTGGGACTGCGCCTGAATGGCCTGCGTCTTGGGGTCCGGCTGCGGTGGCGGTGGCGGGTTGAGGAGCTGCCCGGTCTGCGGGTCTTTCGCTGCAGGATCCTTGAAGAACCGATTCGCGTTCTTGTGGCCCATGATCTTGGTGAGCTCGCAGGCCGTATTGTAGAGCTCGGTATCGCCAACAATATTGACCTTGCCAGCCGCAACCATCTCCTTTTGGACGTTGGCGATTGCCATGGTCTGCGCGAACTGCTGCGCCTTGCCGCCGGTCCCGAGCCCGACGTTGATGGTCATGTGGTCGCGCTCTTTCCACTCGCGCGGGTCGACAGCGACCCACTGCCGGCGCAGCTTCACCGTCTCGGATTGCTGGCCGTGCTTGCGAATGGTGGCGTGCACGAGCGAAAACATGTCCCGGACACCCTCGGCGATGATGCGCGCCATCAGCTTGATGCGCATCTGCGATGCCGAGAATACCTGCGCCGTCGCCGTCGCCGACTGATTTTGCAGCGCGTTGGCGTCTATGCCCTGCGCCTGCTTCGTCAGGCCTGTCCGGGTCTCAAGCTCGGCGTCCAGATATTGCATCGCCGGGAAGATTGACCCCGTGATGTCAGGGACCACCTGCCAATTGATGCCGCCAGGCTGTTTGACGCGCACCACACCGCCCGAGCGCGACACCAACAGGTCATCCAGCGTGTTCGGGCCGGCGTGCTGCTCTGACACCTCAACACGCGGGTTGTTGTGCAGATAGAGGTTGTCCAGCGCGCCGCGCTTCATGGCGGTCTTTTCACGCTGGACCGGCATCACCACATCGGCCACCGATCGGCCGATAAAGCGGTGGGTCATCGGAATAGGCGACGTGGCGGCAAACGGCATCGCGTCGAATCGCTCGATGGACGGCTTACCGTCCTTTCTGAGGATCTCGCCCTGATCGCCGCCAGTCACGACCTGATAGAGGCCGGGGCGCCCGTTCCCCTCATAGTCCAGCCGAACATAATGCTCGGTGATCTTGATGAGGCGCGCTGCGCTGTTGGTATCGTTGGTCTGGAACATGTGTTCCTGGACCGTGTCGCGCTCGAGCGTCTCGATATCGGTCTGACCGGTGTAAGACGAAAGGCCTTTGACCTGCTCGGCGTCGAAGCCCTCGCCGATGAGCTCGGCCTCAGTCTTCGTCACAACGTCATGGAAGCAGTAATTGCTCTCCTGGATGGTGCGCGCGCCCCGCTCAATGCCGAATTCTTCCGGCGGAACGCCCATCACCTTGACGCGGGCAAGCTTGCGCGTAGAGCGCACTGTGACGTCATGAAACGTCGGCGCCGGGGGGAGAATTTGCCCCTGCAATGGGGCTGCCATCGGCGGGATCGGAACCCCGGACGCGGCAGGAACGGGCAATTGTGCTGGATTGGCAGCCATCAGACAGCCTCGTTAAGGATTTCCCGGAACCGGCGGCGCTCCGGGTTTTCGCCGATGAGCTCGGGCCGATCGTCAACCCACACATGCACATCCTGCTTGAGGTCATGCATGAAGTCCGCCTTGAGGCGGCCGGCCGTGTAGAACACTTCGCCGGGGAAGTCGGTGACAACCATATCCGGGCGCCGGAAGGTCACACAGAACACGCGCGCGCCAGCTTGGCGCAACACCTCAATGACCTTGCCCCACGTCTCCGGACACGTTGAAAACGTATCGTCATAGTCGATGGCAACGCAGAATGGGCGAACAGCGCCCCTGATTTCGCTCAAGATGTGGCCTCGCTCTTGATCGGGTTGCCGCTGCCGTCATGTGCGGTGTGCTCGACTATCTCGAGCTGGCCATCCGACTCGGCGACGGTTTGCGCGAGCAGCGCGAATTGATCCTCGGACAGGTCGTAAAACGTATCCTGCTGCTCTTCCTCGCGCTCGTCCCACCAAACCTTGACGATGCCGACTTTTGAGAGGAGCGCGTCCTTCAAGAGCGAATACAGCACCATGAAGCCAGAATTCTGCTGCATGAAGACGTGATTGACGTAATCAGTCTCCTGTGCGGCGGCGTCTTCGTCGTCGGGCCCAACTGGCTCGAAAACCACCACCTCATCAGAGCCGGCGAAAATATCCATGAGCTGCGGCAGCAGCCCCTCAATCGTGTCGGAAACGTCGGTTGACACCGCCTGCGACCGCCCATCTTCCGGCGGCATGTCCTCGTCCATGTTGCCGAGGTAGTAATCCATGGCGCGGGCGCGCTCTTCAGCGAGCTGCGCCGCGCTCATGGCAGCCAGCGCGTCGGCTCGCTGGGAGCCGACGAGCGACTGAACCGTCAAGGTGTCCATTTTCGCCATTGTCAGGCTTTGGTGGCCTTGAAGCGGTTGCGGATGTGTTGCGAGAAGTGCGTACCGACGCTCTTTGCACCCATAAGTGCGGAGTGCTGATCGGCGGATACGCCTTCATAGGTGTAGGTCGCGCCGCTGTTGAAACGGACGGTCAACACCTTGCGGTCGGGATCATGCCCGACCGCTTCGATGGTGGAGGATTTGACGGGCTTCATGGCTGGCTAGACCACTTCCCAATCGGTCGCGAGCAAGTCGGCCTGCGAGCACAACCAACCGGGCTGCCACTGCTTCGCCGCGGTGTACATCGCGATATAGGGCTGACAGTCGAGCGGCTGATCTTCGCCGATCCACTTCGCGGTGCGATCGTTGACCTTTCGCTCGGTGCCCTGCGTATTGTAGGGCGGCAGTTGGAGCGCCGGCATGAGCACGATGAACATGCCCTTGCCATTCCACCCGGCCCGGCGCACCGCCCGCCCCTCCTGCATCTCCTTGACGGCGCGGCCGATGCCAAAGCTATGCATTGGCGTCCTCGGTGCTCTCTGCACCGGACGCGCCAGCGCCCTGAGTTGCGGTATCGGTCGCGACGGCAGCGGCCTTGGCCTCCGCGGCTTCCGTCTTCGCTGCCTGCCCCTGCTGATAGGGCATCCATTCGGCGTAGCTGGCGCCCTCGGGCGCAGTTTCGCCCGCCTGGATCAGCGTTATCGAAGTGCGGCCGTGCGGCGCGCCGTTCGAATCGAGAACGCCGAGATTGACCAGACGATCGTTCCAGACGTAAGCGATTTGCGCCGCAAGCGGCTGGTCACAGCGAGTGATCGGGTCAAACTCGCTGGGACGAAACCAGACGACGCGACCCACGGTCGGTGGGATGATGACGTTAGCCATTCGCGGGCACCTCATTCTTTGAGGCCTGCACGGCTTCCTCGCGCAGATACTCTTCGTGCACCACGAAGGTCGAATGCGCCGGGTGAGACAGATAGAAGGTGTGCTCCCCGGACGGGTTCGGCGATCCTTCGTAACGGCCATGAACGACGGTCGGGCCGGACGTGGCGCCATTGCCGTAGACCTGATGAACGATGGCCTTGTAGCGGCCGTTCACGCTGACTGTGACGTGTGTCGTCATATTCACTTCCAATATTAGAGAGAATGCCGGGAGCCGCCCGGCGCGGTTGGATCGATCGTTTGGATCGATACCTACTTGAGGAGGGCGCTGATGCGGGACGAGCCACTATTCAGGAAGGAGGCGGGCAGCGAATCGGAGAGGCTCCTCAACGCCGCCAGTCTTGCGCTGTGATCGGCGATGCGGCTCTCAATCAGCTCGGCGACGGTCCATTCGCGGGAGGCGCCGCAGGCGCGGTTCTCCAAGCTCTTCTGTTCGGTCTCAGACGGCGAGTATTTCGTAAAGCCAACAGACTGCTGCGATGCGTGTACCATTGAATATTCCTCTTAGATTGAAGGGTGCTGGCGTCCGGCCAGCGCGGTTGTTAAATCAGCTCGGTATCGAGATGGACCGGCGCATGCGTGCGGCCGACGACACAAAGTCGAATCAGTCGCCCGAACAGAATTTCGAAGCGCTCGCGCCATGTCGGGCGCCAGTACGAATAGAACGCGGGCAAACCGCCCTCATCCTGCACAAGCACCGGAAGGCCACCGCATGGACCATTCGCCTCGGCGTCCCAGTTTGGCGGGGCACCGAGAACCGCATTCGTGTGTTCCGTTTGGATTGGCTTCATATTGCTGCTCTCCCGCTATCAAGCCGCTAGCGCGTCGCTATCGGGCTCAATGATGTGAATGACCGGCGTCTTGAGCTTCACCGGGCGCTCATCGAGCGCGATCAGGATGCCCATTTTCTTGGAAATCAGCACCTTGGCGCGGTCTATATCGGCCGGCACCTGCCAGAGCGCCTCTTTGATTTCCCGTTTCGTCTTCTCGAACTCGAGCCACATGCGTACTTGCTCTGCGGTCATCGCCATCCCTTACCCACATAGTTGAGCGGCCTGTTGAAATTGGCTGAGGTCGCCGGCGGCTCGTAACAAACGGCCATCAAGCCAAAGCTGTCCGCACCATGGCTGGACCAGTCGTGTTCCGGTCCCAAGCCGACGTTGCGGACTTCGTCTTTTCGTTCGTGGTAGAAGCCGAGCGCGGCGCGGCCGGCCTCGGTGTTGGCTTCATGGAAGCGGTATTTCGGGCCGAGGCGGCGGACAGCCTCGATGCGCTGCGCGGCGGCGCCCTTCCCCTGGTTGGGAATGACGGTCACCTGAAAGTTGGCCTCGCGGAGATGGTCCTCATACCGCTTGCCGGTGACGGCGTTGGAATTCACGCCATCGTGCGGCAGATAGATGTGAGCCTTTTCCCAACCATGCTTGCGCAGCCAGTCGACGTGATAGGCGAGCACCTGCCCGCGGGCTTCGTAGTAGTCGAGAACCCGGATTTCATCGCCGACGAACTGCACAATCCAGATGGTGAAGGCGTCAGCGTTCGCGCCGGCGCCGCCGATGTCGACATAGGCGCGGATCGGGAGTAGCGGCTCAACCGAGAGGTTCGCAACGATGCGCTTCTGCATCGCGGCCTCCGCCAGCATCTTGGCGTAATAGGCGCCTTCAAATGCCTTGGCGTACTCGCCCTCATAGGTGTGCGGATAGCGCTCGGGGTAGAGCCGCAGCTCGGTGAGGCGCTCTTCCTCGGCGCTGGCGTTCCAGAACGGGTTGTCGCGCCAGTTAGCTTGCACCACAACGGCGCCGGACGGCAGCCCAGCCGGATTGCGGAGAAACTCATCAATCGCGTCGCTCTTCCGCGTCGGGTTCCAACTCGCCCAAATCTCGGAGCCGGCCCAGCGGTGAATGGTCGGCCGCAGCAGCGAGAGCGATCGCGCCGAAAGGGTCTGCGCCTCGTCAATCCACGCCCGTTTGAACCGCTCGAGCGACTTGGCCGACTCGGCGGTGTAGTCGTTCATGCCCTTGAAAATGGCGATGCCGTCGCCCGGAAACTCGATCCGGTCTTTCCAGATCTTGAAGCCATCGGCCGCGCCAAGGCCCATCTTGCGGATCTTGTCCTCAATGATGAGCTTGGATGACTGCGAAAGGTCCTTCTGCACCTCGCGGACGCAGACAATGCGCAGCCCCTCGCCGGCGTTCTCGCCCGGGAAGCCAAGCGCCTGGTCAACCGCAAGCTCCGCATAGAAATGGGATTTGCCCGAGCCACGGCCGCCATACGCGCCCTTGTAGCGCGCCGGCTTCAACAGCGGCTCGAATACCTCAGCGGTGGGCAGGCGAAGTGTGGTCAAGCGGTCTCCGTCACGCCATCGAGCGCTACCAGCTCATCACGGGCGCCAGGCGCCGCGCCGGTACCGCCGCATGTCGGGCAATCGTCCGTGGTGGCCTCGCCGAGCTTCGGCGGGCGGACTTCCCCGGTGATGCTGATGACCACTTCGCCGTGGCCGTGGCAGGTGGTGCAGCGCGGTGTCATCGTTCCCCGCAATTGCAGTAAGGCCACCAACAGGGCGTTGGCTCATCGTCCCGCTTGAGCTCGCAGACGTCGGCGGGAATGCGCTTGTCGGCCGCGCGCCGACGCTCGAATTCATCAAAGTCGATAGCGCGCCGGCCCGATCTAAGATCCTCCACGGGATAGCGCTTGAGCGCGCGCGCGTCGAAGAACGGCCGGATGAAATCGCGGAAGAACATCACGCGCCCTCCAGGAACGCCATGCGGCGCTCTTTCAATGATTTGCCTTGAGCTCCCGCGGGAGCGAGCGGCGGCGCGTCCGTGACAGCCGGAAGGCCGTCAGCATCCGGTTTGCGCGTGATCGCGGCGCGGATCTTCATCTTGTCGACAGCAGGGATGGACCAACCCTCGCCGAACTTCGTGACGATGCTGATTTTGTGGCCGCGCTTCTTAAGCTGCGCGCGCAGCTTGCAAATCTGGACGTCGAGGATCTTCTCATCCGGCCATTCGCATTCGGGCCGATCCTCATAGAGCACGGTGTACAGGCCATCCCGCGTGACGAATTCGCGGGCGAGCAGCATCCCGAGCACCTGGGCGAGCATCGGCTCAATGCCGAAGGCCTCGCGGATGCGGCCGGTGGCGCTGCGGTCGACGCCGAGCACGCCCTCGAGCTGCTCGATTCGATCTAGAAGGGCATGGCGATCATGCATCGGCGCCCTCAATGGACCGCGAACGAGCGCTGATGCTCGCCGCAATCGTGTTGGTCCACCTTCAACTGAGCGACGACGCGATAAAGCGCAGGCCTCACTACCTCGCTGATGACGGCCTTGGCATAGTTGAATTCAGCTTCTGGCCGTGAATGGCCAGTAGCCATCCAGCCGCCCTCAGCCCCCGGCGTGTAGATCACAGTCTCTGCATTGGCCTTCATAGTCCCCCGATGGCGCGCCCGCGCCGGTTAGTCTTCGTCCCCGAGCTTCCGCAGCGCCTCGGCGACGCCCCACACACCTCTCGCGAGGTCGAACAGAGCGACCACGACCGCGATTGCAATCGCGTGGTCAATCAGCCAGCTCACGCACTCACCGATCCTGCGCGCGGGCGACCAACAGCGCGTCAACGATCTCGATCGCGCCAGCCAGGAGGTAGAACGAGACGCTGGCAGATGCCTTATCGGCAAGCGCGAGCACAGTGGCAGCCACGGCGAGCGTGATGGATACGGTGTGACGGTTGGAGCTCATTGCTATCCCCCTGCTTTCATGTTGCTAGCAACGCGCTAGCGGCGTTACGTGAACAGCAGCACCGCGCCCACCGCGATGCCGATCAAAATCAAATAGGCCAAGATCAGAAGGCCGCCGGCGTGAGGTCCAACGCTCATCGCTGCGGCCTGCAATAGACCTTGGGCAGATCGGCGAGCCCGGACAGGACGCGCTCAATGTCGCGCTTACCGACGCCGGTCCAATCGTTGAGCAGGATGACGATGGCCTTGCGGTTGAGGCCGCTCTTTTGCAGGCGGTCGAAACCGCCGGCTATCTTCGCGATAGCCTCGGCGAGCGAATCGGGCTCGGGCGCGGCGGGTTGCGTGGGTGCCATTCAGGTCTCTCCTATCGTTGGCAGTTGCCACAAGCGAAAGTGATGTCAGCGGCGGCGATCGTCGGGCCCGCATTGGCCGCGTCGACCAGAGCGCGCACGCCAGATGCATCTGCGCCGTAGCGCGCGACCACACCCACGAATTCCTCAATGTCATGCCCGCGCATACAGAACGACGGGGCGCCGAACTTCCGGAACTTCGGCATGCCGTAGGCGTCGCGCTCTTGCGCGCAGTGCGAAAGCTCATGCTCAACCAGAGCGCAGAACGTCGCGTCATCCGCCTGGTCTGCGTAGGGAGCCGAGAACGTCAGGATGAAATCCGGCACGAGGCCGAACCATCCCTCAAGCTGTTGAACGGCGCGGCCTTTCGACCACGGGTCTGAGCCGCCGATGGTTTCGCCGAGCTCGGCGCGGCCCACGATGGTCCGTTGCCGCTTGGAGTTCTCAACGCCGGTCCAGAGCACGCCAATGGACGCCTCACGCAGGTGTGCATGCTCGGCATTCTCCAGCGGCGCGCCCTCGTTGATGAACGTGTCGAAGATCCACGCGGCGAAGTCCGGCGCCGGCCAGAATGGAATAGCCGTGCCGGCTCCCTCGGCCAGGTCAGCCGGCGGTCGCGGGCGCCGCTCACTGATGGTTGCCGGAAGCGTCATTCAGTCGGCGCCTCGCTGCTGGCATTCTCAGCCCGGACAATCACGCGCTCAATCCGGCTGACGACGTTGAAGGCCTCACCCTCGGCATTCTCGATCGCCTGCGCCGGCTTCCCATCGAGCCGGTCGGCGACCACGTTGATGGCCGCGAGATCGCCCTTCATGCCGCGGTCGATCAGCTTCTTCGCCATGGCGCGCAAAGCCTTGTGATCCTCACCGATCGCGGCCAGCTCCATGTTGAGCGCGTCACGGAACGGCTTGGCCTTTGGCCTGCCCCCGGGGTTCCCAGATTTGCCCTTCTCGAAAGCCATTGTTCTGAATTAGTACCGCTTTGATACGTTTCGGGATTACTCGGTGGGGATGTTCGAGATCTGACCAAGGATCGCTTGGAATTCGGCGGTCTGGCTCTCAGCGTGAGCAATGACCGCGTCAGTACCAGCCACGACTGTGTCCACCTGGCTGTTCAGCGTCGCTTGGAGCTTGGCGATCTGCGCCTGCAGGATCTGATCAAGCTTCTGTCCATGGCTCGCCAGCACGTCCTTGACCGTAAGCGCATGAGCGCCTGGCTTGGTGGGAGTTGTCATGGCGGGAGCCTGAGGCTGGATAGTCACCGGCGCAGAGGCCGGGACGTTGACGGGCGGGATGAGAGAGGCAGACTGGGACGGCGCCGTTACATCCGCGGTCGCCGTCCCTCCCTGCACGGTGTTAGTCGCAGCGCCAGCGGGAGAGGCCATCAATGTCGCCTCCCCCGCCGTCCCTTCTGTGCTCGCTGCGGGTATTGATGCGGGAGAGGTTCCGCTTACAGGGCTGGCCTCTCCCGCTTGCGGAGGGTTTACAAAATCCTCCGCTGCTGGCGCGCCTTCGCTGTTTGCGGTCGCTACTGGGGTGCCAGCTGGTATCTGTGCAATCGCGTCGCTCGAAACGGCCGCGCGAATTGCGGTCATCACTTCGGCGTCAGATGCAGCGGCGTCGACCGCAACAACCCTACCGACGAAGCTGTAGATTTGCCGACCCGCCAGCATCTGCATCGTCAACGTCTCGATGCCCGGTACGTCGCGAAGCCGCTCTTTGAGATATCGAATGCTCATGCGCGACTATCAGCAGTGATTTGACTTACGACGTCACTGCGGAGCGTTGCTCATACACAGGAAGCGCACAGGTTTCGCGCGCATATGTGCTCGCTGCTCAACGCTCTGTCATCACGGTTTTCAGGATGGCGACCGTTCGCGCAACCTCCCCACCCTCGGCGACCAGGCGCGAGATTTTCCGGTGAGCATGAAGCGCCGTGGTGTGATCCTTGCCGCCGAAACGGCGGCCAATCTCGGGCATTGACTTCGCCGCGAGCTCTTTTGCGAAGTACATCGCGATTTGCCGCGGCCGTACGACTTCCTTGGTGCGCGAGTCCGAGAGCAGTTCGGCGAGCGGAATATGGAAATGCTTCGCAACAGTCGACTGGATGAACGACACGCGGGGGCGTCCCGCCGGGTCATACTCGTCACCGCATGGCTTCGGAATGACGAAATACCAATCCGGCAGTCCAATGGTGAGCCCTTGCGCAATCTCGTTAATGCGCGGAACAGGGCGCGCAGGGAATGCGAGCCCCGCTGGGGCTGCTCGACCGGTGGCGAGCTTGGCCGCGCCGTCGGCGATGGTTTGATGGAAGGCCCGGCGCCGTCCAATAGCGAGCGCCTGGGTCGGTGTTGGGAAGTGCGCGTTCATTGCGCGCCTCGCGCCGCAAAGAACGACTTAACGCTCCGGACGAATGCGTTGGTGCTCGGATCGTAGCTGAGAGATTGCTCAATGCTCATACGCGAACATGAGCAGTGATTTGGCTTAAGCTAACAATGCGAGATGCCACAACATGCCCGCGAATGCACAGAACACACAGACGCTCTCGGGCGATCAACTTCGATCGACCGAGAATGGTCCTCTTCCTTGGTCCTGGTCCTAGGTCCTAGGTCCGTCGTCGAGGGCTCGCGAACATTCGCGAGGGCTCGCGAATTCTCAACGAATTCAGGCAATCTCGACTTAGATGGGCGATCAATCTTCTGGTGTTCCAACCACTTAACGATTTCGAGATATGCGGAGCCATCGACGTCATAACGCCTGATCATACGACGCGCCTCAAGCTCGTCGAGCCACCCATCCATCAGGGCTGCCGCATCGTCGTCGTATGGGTAAAGAAGGCTCGCGAGCATTCGCGAGGATGCGCGAGCCCTCCCCGCATCATCGGCGATCGTCCAAAGCTGGATAAAAAGCAAGCGAGCGTCCGATCGTTCGGGTGCGTCGCTAGCTCGCCGCTAGCGGCTTGCTAGCGCCCTCTGCGTGAGGGGCAATAGAAGCAAACATGCCTGTGGGTTGTGTGGATTTGCCCCATTTCACGTTGCCCTTTTGATGTCAAATCACTGACTGCTCATGCTCGCGAGAGCTTCACTGAGTTGCCGCAGTGATTAGCGCAGGCGTACGAAAACCTGTGCGGTTCCTGTGCATGAGTAACGACACCCCATGACGACTTATGAGACTTGAACGATGTTCCGTTCCGTTCAATCACCTCCAATAGTTAGGAAGCAGGAGACAAGATGGCGATTAGAAAAGTGTTGCGGTTGCCGGCGGTGCTAGATGCCACCGGATGGGCAAAGCCAACCCTCTATCGGAAAATTTCCGAAGGGAAATTCCCCGCCGGAAGAAAGCTAGATCCCGACGCACGCGCGATCGTCTGGTTTGAAGATGAAGTCGAGGCGTTTCAAAGAGCTGCAGTGAGCGCCACCGAGGCGACCGCCTGATGACCATTAAACCGCCTGTCGATTCGACGCGCTCTCGTCGCGAAGAGCTGGAAACGCGCAAACAGCAGCGAGACGACGAGAGTATGTTCGTTGCGAAGATCTTCATGACGACGTTTCGCGATAGTTCGATCCATGGGACCCGCTTAACAAGCATTCGCTCCTTCCTGGACCAGCTAAGCGTTTACGAAGTTCAGGAAGCTATGGAATTGGCGACTACTAAGATGCCATGGAGCCGCGAAAGGGCTTTCCGTTACTTCGCTGGCGTCTGCTGGACCAAGATCAAGCGCAGCAGCGAGAGGGCAACGGCTTGAGCCAACCTTGGTTTCCCTTCTACGTCGGCGACTACGTTCGTGATACTGGGCGGCTCACCACCGAGGGGCACGGCGCCTATCTGCTGCTGATGCTCGACTATTGGGCGAACGGCGCTCCGCCCGACGATGACGAGATCTTGGCTAGCATTGCTAGGCTTTCGCTTGAGGCGTGGCTTAAGCTTCGCTCTAAGCTCGTTCCATTCTTCTCGATCACTGATGGTCGATGGACACACAAGCGAATCGAGAAAGAGCGGCAAATCGCCGCCGAAAAGCACGAAAAGCGCGTAACCGCTGGCAAAGCAGGTGGCGAAGCCAAAGCAAAGAACAAGCAAAACTCTAGCATTGCTACTAGCAATGCTGACGCATTGCTCTACCAATCACAACCACAACCACAACCATTAAAGAAAGAACTCTCTCGGTCGATCGAAGTCGATCGCCCGGCGAGCGCGCAGATTGACCTTGAAGAAGCGATAGCAGCGAAGGTGAAGCCCGAGACCTCACGGTTTGAGGAATTCTGGACGGCATACCCTCGCCGCGAGGGACCGAACCCGCGCAAGCCGGCCGAATCGAAGTTCAACGCGCTGGTGAAGACCGGGCTGGATCCGGAAATGCTCATCAACGCGGCGAAGAAACTCGCCATGGACGAAAACGGCCGCGGCAACATTGGAACGCGGTTCATCCCGCAGGCCGTCACCTGGCTCAATCAACAACGCTGGTCTGACCACGCCGCTGTCGCGGCGCTCGCCGATGCAGCGGGAACCACCGTGAGCGAATTGCAGCTCGAGAGCGCGGTCAAGTTCTACGCGCGGACGCGGGTGTGGTCTCGGCACGCGGGGCCCGAGCCTGGGCTTACCGGCTGCAAGGTCCCCGCCGAACTGCTCGCGAAATACGGGCTCGCCCCAGATGGCCGAAAAGCTACGGCTTTCGAGTCTGCATGACACAAATCAATAGAACGGCAATTGTGGAGACTATTGTTTAGTGGGACGAACACAAACCATTGAGCCAGGGCTACCCGAGCACGGCATGGCGAGTTCCGGGAGCCGTGATCCGAGGGGACCGGCCGGCGCCCACCGTGACCGGGTCTACGCGCCTCGCGGCCTGCGACGCGAGGCGGCGGCCTATTGGGTCGGCCTGTCGCCGACCAAATTCGACGAGGCCGTAGCGGCCGGACACTATCATGAGGGTAAAATGGTGCTCGGCTGCCGGGTCTGGGACCGCTACCAGCTTGACATTGAGTTCGAACATGCCCTCGATGGCCGGGCCGCGCCGGGGCTGACCCCGGACACCGCCGCCGATGCCTGGAGCGGGGTGAAATGACCACAGACGGGTCCATGCCTCCGATCGACGTCCGCTACTATTACGAGGACCAGGACCGCCACGGTAACACCCGCCGCTATTTCCGCCGACGCATCCCCGGCTCCGCCAAATTCCGCAAGGTCCGACTGCGAGAGAAGCCCGATACCCCCGAGTTTCACGAGGAGTTCGCTGCGGCGCTGGCCGGGCGGCCCTTTATCCGGACCGGCGAGAAGCCGCCGACGCCTCCGCCTCCTAAGGTCGTCGAGCGATCGCTGCGCTGGCTCGTGCAGCGTTACTACAAGGACAGCCTTGAATTCCGGGCCTACGATGAAGAGACAAAGAAAGTCCGCCGCAACATCCTGAAATCGCTCTGCAAGGAACCCGTCAGCGAGGACGATAAGCGCGAAATCGGCGACCTGCCCTGCGACATGCCCGAGGCCGCGATCGTGGTCATGGTCAGGCGCAAGGCCGAGAGCTCGATCAACAGCGCCAATGCCCGGCTAAAGGCGATCCGCAAGCTGTCGGAATGGGCAGTTGCCGAGAAGCCGCCCCTGATGGTGAAAAACGTCGCCAAGGGCATCGATCTGCTGAAGGCACCGAGGACCGGCGGCCACCACACCTTCGACGTCGCCGAGATCGAGCAGTACTGCGAGCGGCATCCGCCCGGCACCAAGGCGTGGCTGGCGCTGCACCTGTTCCTGCTGTTCGGCCAGCGGATCTCCGACGTCGCCAAGTTCGGCAAGCAGCACATCCGCCGGCCGGACCACGTCGCTGCGAAGCTGCGCGAGATCCATCCGGGGCGCTGGTTGGCCTTCCGTCAGCACAAGAACCGCAACCGCAGCCCGGTCGACCTCGTGATCCCGATCCTGCCGCAGCTCGAGGAAGTGCTGGCGATCTCTAAGCAGGCCGGCGTGCTCGGCGACATGACCTTCCTCGAGACCGAGTACGGCAAGCCGTTCACGGTCAAGGGGCTCGGCAACTGGTTCGGTGACCGTTGTAGCGAGGCCAAGGTCCCCGGCCGCGCCCACGGCCTCCGCAAGGCTGGCGCGACCATCTCTGCGCAGAACGGGGCGACGCCGCACCAACTGATGGCGATTTTCGGCTGGAAGACGCTGGCGCAGGCCGAGCTCTACACCAAGGCCGTGCAGCAGCAACTGATGGCCGGCGGCGCGATGAACCTGCTGGTGTTCACGCCGGGCGGCCAGCCGTAAAGCCTTCAAATGTTTGTGCGCCCGCGTGGCAATCAGATATGGCATGCCCACATTTCGGCAATCCGTAATCATTTGGAGATTGCCGTGCGTCCGGACCTTGCAAACTGCGCTCTAAGGAAGCTGAACCTGATTGGCCTTCGACGTATCGAATACCCCAACGGCGCGATCAGCGAGGCCGCTGACTATGCCGGCTACCGAGCCGAGGACAAGGCCGGCAATGTGCGGGTGTTCCTTCAATTGCTCCCTGGCGACCCGTCGGTGGATTGGCTGGAGATCACCGACAAGACCGATCAGTTCATCGTGGTCGTGTCGGGGATTGATCGGACGGGGGAGAACCCTGCGTAAAAGTGGGTCACACGCGCCCAAAACGACTGGGAAATCAGTGGAGCGCTGATGTGACCCACTTCCCCGCAAGAGCCTGAAATTGCTTGCTGCCGGAGGTCCTGCCGGGATCGCCAGCCATTTCAACACGATACATGTTCCGTCCATCGAAGTGCCGCGCCTCGGCGCTGGTTGACGGAATCCCGTTGATTTCGGGCCTTCCCGCTTAGTCTGCTGAGTCGGTTTGGCGCGGATCGTACACCAAGACCAGCCGGCAAGGCCGAGACAGGAGACGCGGCCCGCTCCAGGTGAGAGAGTTCGACGTGCCAACCGAGTCGGGGCCGTTCCCGGCGGTCGATCGAAAACGGCGGTCGGACGCGATCGATTTCAGTGTGGTGACGCAGACAGCGATCTCGCTTCTGTTCGACCTGCCTGGTTTCAGGGAGCGAGTCCGGTGTCAGACTTCCCCGACCGTATTCTTACGGACCCGCTACTGGCAGGCAATTTGCGATGCGTGTTTCAATCGTTCGGCGCCGGCTGTTCTCGATGTGCCGAACTCAGACATTCGGAGCACGCAGGTGAATATGCATCCCCGTTATGTGACAGCTCGCAACAACACGGTACCGGATTCGACGGTTAGCAAGATACTCACCGAACTCGTCCTCGCCTGCCAACTGATCGAAGCCGATATCGCAGCCGAAGAAGGGCGTACGGGGATTTTCGACCAATCGGACGCGAGATATCCGATTTTGGCGAAGTCGCTCAATGAGCGGCACGACAATCTCAAGGGAACCATTGCTACACTCGAACAGCGTCTCACGAAGAAAATTCAGCACAAGGTCTTCAGCGAGGCGGCATAGTTCGATCTTCGACCAACTCCATATCCGTTGGGTCTTCGTGCAATGGACCAATTGCCAGCTGAATCGCGATAGCAGGCGGCTGGTCACTTGCTTGCGCCACCGCTGGCTGCGGTCTAGAACACCTTATATTTTAATGCTCCGGCAGAATTTTCATGAATGGAATTGCAGTGGCGCACGCCCGCGCGGAGCACAGCGGATACGACCGCGCGTTAGCCATTGCCTGCCTGATCGTACTGAGCCTCACCCTCCTCTTGTTTGTACCGAAAACCGTTGACGGGAGCGGCGCAACCGGGATCGACTTTTCGTGTTTCTGGAGCGCGGGGACCATGGCCCTCGATGGCCACGCGGCCGCCGCCTACGATTGGCAGCAGCTGCGGCAACTGATCCTCCGGGTTCATCCGATCGTGAACCAGGCTCCGTATCCCCTTGATCAGAATCCTGTCCCGTTCTTCTACCCGCCGGTGTTTTTCTTTGTGGCAGCGCTGGTGGCGTTGCTGCCGTTTCCGACTGCGTTCTGGATCTGGAGCTCGGCAAAGCTGCTGTGCTGGGCGCTCGTTACTTTCGCCATCCGGCCACGCTTCGCCGCGGTGCTGCTGGCATTCGCTACGCCGCCCGTGCTGTACGATTTCATCGTCGGCCAAAGCTCACTGCCCGCGGCATCCCTGCTTGGCGTCATCCTGCTGACGCTGGACAGGCGACCGATCATCAGCGGCTTGCTGATCGCGCTGCTGATCTTCAAGCCGCAATATGGCGTCCTGCTTCCCCTCGTGCTGATAGCCACTGGGCGCTGGCGCGTCTTCATCACGGCCAGCTTGGCCATACCGATCCTCATGCTGCTT
Source organism: Bradyrhizobium uaiense (assembly GCF_010811875.1). Classification (GTDB taxonomy): domain Bacteria; phylum Pseudomonadota; class Alphaproteobacteria; order Rhizobiales; family Xanthobacteraceae; genus Bradyrhizobium; species Bradyrhizobium uaiense. The sequence goes on along the minus strand of NZ_VKHP01000006.1, from coordinate 32,636 downwards.
ACCGGGTTGACCTTCGGCTGGGACACCTTTGAGGGATTCCGCGCGGCGGCAACCTTCGCGACGACACAGTTTCACCTCACTGGCGGGCTGGCCTGGTTCAAGCTGCAGAGCATTTACGGCGCGCTTCGGTTTGCCGGCGTTGGTTACGAATTGGCCATGGCATTGCACATCGCCGTTGCCGGCGCAGTCGCAATCTGGGTGCTGATCATATGGCGCCGCAACGTCAGCTTCGCCATCAAGGCCGCGAGCCTGCTCGCCGGAACGCTGCTCGTCTCTCCCTACTTCGCGATCTACGACACGGTGCTGCTGACTGTCGCTCTCGTCTTTCTCATGAATGCGCCGGCGGCCGAACAGGGCTCCCTTCTCTCGAAGCGCTCCGCACTCCGGATCGGGTACGCCGTGCTTGTCCTGCTGGGGTTTGCCTACCCGATCGCACTTGCGCCCGTTGGTCCGTTGATGTGCGCGACCATCATCGCGATCATCTGGCTGCAATGCCGGCAACCGGCGATGTCGCTGCAGTCCGGGGACGCGCGCCGATGAAGCAAATGCTGGACTGGGACGTTTCTGCGGGAGACGACCCGGCGCAAGCATTGGCTTGCGCTGTCCTGCTCGGCATGACGATCGTTGCGGCGGTGCTGATGTTTGTCAGTGGCGGAAGCAACGCCGGGATCGACTTTTCATGCTTTTGGGGCGCGGGCACGATGGCACTCGAAGGCCATGCGGCGACCGCCTACGATTGGCAACAACTGCATCAGCAACTTGTTCTGCGCATGCAGCCGATGGATCACGCGCCCTATCCTTACGATGAAATTCCCGTGCCGTTTTTTTATCCGCCGGTGTTTTTCCTGGTTGTAGCCCCCCTGGCGCTGCTGCCGTTCCCGATAGCATTCGCGGTTTGGAGTGCGGCAAAGCTGCTCTGTTGGGTTCTCGTGGTGCATGCGATCCGGCCGCGCTCCGCTGCGCTGCTGCTGGCACTCGCCGCTCCGCCCGTCTTCTACGATTTCATTGCCGGTCAAAGCTCTCTGCTGGCGGCTTCGCTGCTCGGCGGAGTTCTCCTGACACTGGATCGGCGCCCGCTGCTCAGCGGCTTCTTGCTCGCGCTGCTGATCTTCAAGCCTCAATACGGAGTTCTTCTCCCCCTTGTGTTGATCGCGACCAAGCGCTGGAGTGCCTTCATCACGGCGTCTCTGGTGGTGCCGGCGCTCCTGCTCATCAGCGGAATTATCTTCGGTTGGGATACATTCGAGGGGTTTCGTGCGGCGGCAACGTTCGCGACGACGCAATTTCACCTCAGCGGGGCGCTGCCCTGGCCTAAATTGCAGAGTGTCTATGGTCTTCTTCGGTATGCCGGGTTTGGTTACGGATTGGCCATGACGTTGCACGTGGCCACCGCGCTGGCAGCCGCGGTTTGGGTGCTGACCATATGGCGCCGCAAGGTCAGCTTTTCCGTCCAGGCCGCAAGCCTGCTTGCGGTGACGCCTCTCATTTCTCCTTACTTCGCCATCTACGATATGCCGATCCTGGCGATCGCGTTGGTCTTTCTCATGAACGCAACCATGGACGAGCAGATCTCGCCGCCTTCGAACCGGCGCACCTTCCGGATCGGCGTCAGTGTCATATTCGTCTTGGGATACGCCTTCCCGTTCGTGTTCGTGCCCGTTGGTCCGTTCATGTGCGCTGCCGTGATCGCGATCATCTTGATGAGATACCGGCAGGCGAAGGCTGCAATGCCTCCCTTCCCGCAACGCGCATGACATGTTGTGCTGCGAGATCACCGGCCAGAACCGCCACTCACCTCCCCCTCGATGAAACCATTTTCCGCAAGCCGCGAAGCCGGCCGGAAACAAACCCGGCCTAGCGTCCCAGCATTGGACCAAGGGGATTCGGTCATGTGGGATTTCATCAACGAGTTGTATCGGGATTTTTGCCTGGCTCGCTTGCAGGAAATGCGGAAGCTCGAGCACCGCGGCTGAAGTCGGGCGGAGCATGGACATCGACCAGACCTTGGCCGGCGCCATCCTAAGCCCCGTATGATTACGGTGGCTTCGAACCTTGGCGCCAGTCTTGCAGACAGACAATCACTGGGATTGCGGGCCCAGATTGGAACAGGGCGCCGCCGGGACATTGAATTTCGAGCCCGGCGGCGTAGTTTCGCAGGACAGGCTGAGCGTGGATCGGAACGGTCTGGCGTCGGCGCCAGGGCCGCTCGTTGTGCTTTTTCCTGCTGCCTCTGCCGCGCCGATACCGGCCTTGCCTGATCAGGCTGCTTCGACGTCGCGACCTTGCGTCGCGTCTTGCGTTCGCGTCTTGGGTCGCTCGCATACGTTTCCTTCCCGCTGCGGCAGCCCCCAATCTCTAAGGCTCTCTTAACCACAAGCGAAGGCCGCATCAGAGGTCATGGGCCGATTGCGCGTCCATTCGCGTTGTACACCACCATGCGTCCAACGAACCATTCGATCGTCTCTGCCGCATGTGCTGCGGCAGTTCTTGTCACGCCCGTCGGACCGGCCGACGCGCAGCAGGTGGAGGCCGGGACGCTTGAGTGTCGCGGTGGCCCCGATACCGGGTTCATTTTAGGCCCGGTGACCAATCTCGACTGCGTGTTGCATGTCGATAGCGCGCCGGACCGTCGCTACGTCGCGGCCATCCGCAACCTCGACGCTTTCATCGGCGATCAAGACGTCTCCGTGACCTGGAAGGTGATGGCGTCGGTGCCGTGGCTCGGACGCGACGATATTGCCGGTGTTTACACCCACGCCGACGGCGCCGGCGTCAACGTTCTGATCGGCGGATCGAATGCTCCGATCACGTTGCGTCCGCCGAACGAGCAGGACGCTCCCTCTCCGTCGGTGAAAATCGAGAACCTCGAACTTCGGCCGGTCGATCCCTGACATGAGCGCAGCCTGGCGGGAAGCCCGTCGTCGCCAAAATGCACAACGCCGCCCGCTTGAAATACATGCGGACGGCGTTGGCCCTAGCCCCAGGAAGGTGATGCAAAATCCTGACAGCTCCAAGTCTGCACACTTCGTGCCAACGGCGCATGTCCCAAATTGGCTATCACGGAGGCGGCCTGCCCGCATTGGAACTCGTCGGCCCCACAATGAAGCGTGGCGAGGCACCTGGTCGCAAGCGGACCGCGAGCACAATCTGGCGTCAGGTTGCCCGGAATTGCAGCTTGATCGACATCCAATGGAGCGGCCGGATCGGTGCCCGTTCTGCGCATGTGAGAGGGTTCACAAAGGCTTCGCGAGCCGAGTGCTACACTGCTAGAATTCTTACAGACATTCTTTGCTGACGAATTTCATGACGAAGCTTTTGACGGTCACCGTAGCGGTGTTTGCTGTGCTGACGATGGTGCGGAGCCAGCCCAGTGCATTCGTTCCGCTCCCGACAAAGCCGATGCCTGGTGTTCTCGTTCCATGATGTCATGAGCGGTGCCGAACAAGCATTCTGCTTTATGCTGCTGTCCAGCTGCCTTGGCGCTTGTCTCGTCTCGGCCTTCCATGAGATCGAGCAATGGCGAGATCGGCAGCGTCAACGAACCGAGCTTGTGCGCAACGCAATGAGGTTCGTCGTGCCGCAATCAAAGAGAGACGCAGATGAATACACAACGCCGTCCGCTTGAAATGCTTGCGGACGGCGTTGGCTCCAGCCCCAGGTCGTGCAACATCCTGATGGTCCGAAGTCTGCACACCTTGTGCCAGCGATCATGGCCCATATGGGCTATTTGGCTGGAGCGAAACGAAGATAGGTTAGGCACCGAGGCGCCGGTGACGGTGCCTCACGACCAAAGTGTCAACTTGGCCTCAGCGTGGCCCACGCGCTGGGGCCTTTCTTTTGATGTTCACGGTCTGCTCTGAAATCGCGTCTTGTTCTTATCATTCAGCGCACGAAACGCTTCCGTAGTTCTCCGTGCGTGAACAAAGTTCCGCCCCGATTGCACACGACGCGCTTGGTAATTTCTTAATCCGGAATTGCTTCCTCAAGCAGATTGCAAACGCTCGCGCTGCTCGCCGGTATTTCAGGAGCACTATGGAAGATTCCGTCCAGGTCCGTTGCACACGCTGCAAGAACGTCTTTCGCGACCGAGCCAAGCGGCTGCAGAACGGGTATTCGCGCCAGTGCCCGAGCTGTGAGACCGTCCTTTTCTTCGACGAGGACTCGCACGATCCAAACATCAAGCGCGCGATGCGAACGGCGCGGCGTGCACGGGAGGAAATGCGTGAGAGCGAAGGTGTGAGCGCGCGAAAGGCCGCCGCCGTTCCCCGGCAGTACGGCGGCCGCTCGGCACCGAACTCACGGAGGACTGAAGCCGAGGACGACGATTAAGTTCGGCGCAGGCGGCTGCGCGACTAACCGCCCAAGCCGACGTAGGACGAGGCGCGGTCAAGCCATTGCCGTGTCGCCTCGTCACTCCAGCCAGGAACGGCGAAGCGCGACGGCGGCGTCACTGCCGCGGGCGCGCGAACGGCTCCGGGTTGGCGTGCGTGGGAGTGGCGCAGCGGTGCGGCGCTCGCAGACACGCACAGGATGACCAGCAGACCGAGTGCCAAGATAAAACGCATCGCATTCGCTCCGGCCCAGTATCGCGATCGCGCCGAGCGACCTGTCACCTCACCCGCGTGCTCGGCCGATGCACCATCGCCGCTTGAACGCCCGCATCAGGCTCGCCGGCATCGTCGCGCGCGGTCGCTTCAACGTCACGTCGTCCTCCGGTCGCCGCGGATCAGGACCGCTGCTTTGCTTCGACGTAGCGTTTGAAGTTATCCAGGATCGCCTGCCAGCCGCCGCGCTGCTGCTCCGCCGAATGGGTGTCCTCGCCGTCGAAGCTGACCTGCACCTTGACGCCGGCGGCCTCCGGCGTGAATGCAACCTGCGCTGTGCGGTCGCCGAATGCATATTCGAGCAGCCGGGGCTCCTCGACCTTGGTGTAGGTGCCGACAAAATCGAAACCCATGCTGCCGTCCTTGGCTTCCATACGCGACGAGAAGGCGCCGCCGGCGCGCAGGTCGACGGTCGCGGCCGTGGTGTGCCAATCCTCGGAGGCGGCATTCCACTGCTTGATATCGTCGGGCGTGGTGTAGGCGCGCCAGACATCCGCAACCGGCGCGGCAACGGTGGTTTCGACGGCAATCCTCATGTGCATTCCTTCGTCGTAATGGCGTGAAGCGGATGCTCCCATCGCGCCCCGCCTGGGGCGCCTCGGCGCTGGTCATTCTACTAGGGCCATTCGCCCTGATCCACAAATGGCTCCGGCAGATGCCGTCGCCTGCTGTGTGGCCGGCACAAGAATTTCGTCAGGATTGACCGTGTATGGAAGATGGGTCCAACGCCCGGAGAGGACGTCATGCGGAACCTGAACACTGTCCTGAGCAAGCTGAACGACCGCCTGCTGCGGCTGGAGGGCGAGCTGTTCGTGCTGCGATCGATCGCCCGGGCCGCCCTCACCGCCGGCGACGAGTCCGCCGTCCGCACCCGCAAACTGCTCGAAGGCGCCAAGCTGGCGCTATCAGACGAAGCTGAACGGCCGCTGGACGCCGCGACCGAAAAATACGTCGCCGCCGCGATCGCAATGGTCGAGGAACTGCTCGAGAATCCCCGCGAGGCAGCACCGCTGTTCAGGGTCATCGACGGCGGCAAGCGGGACGACTAGCGCGCCGCCAAAAGTTACACGCCGAGTCTAGCCTGCGCCCTGCACCGCCGCGTCATATGCCTCGATCGTCACCTTTGCCCTGACGGCGATATCCGCGACCGTCATGCCCGGCTTGTAGAGGCTGCTGCCGAGCCCGAAGGCGCGAATGCCTGCCTTCACGTACTCGGCGAAATTCTGGTCCGAGACACCGCCGACGGCGGCGATCATCACATCCGGCGGCAGCACGGCGCGGATCGCAGTGATGCCGGCTGCGCCGAGCACACTCGCCGGAAAGAATTTCAGGCTCGATGCGCCGGCGCGTGCAGCGAGCAGGGCTTCGGTCGGCGAGAACACGCCCGGCATCGTGACCATCGCGTGATCCCGGGCACGGGCCAGCACGTCGACATCGACATTGGGCGACACCATGAGCCGGCCGCCGGCGTCATGGAGACGATCGACATCGGCCGCTGATAGCACGGTGCCCGCGCCGATCAGCACGTCGGCAGGTGCGCGCTTTGCCGCGATCTCGATCGAACGGAACGGCTCGGGCGAGTTCAGCGGAATCTCGATCGCCGTCATGCCGGCGTCGATCAGCGTGCTCACAATGCCACTGGTTTCGTCGGGCTTGACGCCGCGCAGGATCGCGACCAACGGACGCATCATCGGCGGAAATGGAATGCTCATGCGTTGGATCCCTCAATTGTTCCAGATCGCCGCCGCGGCGCCGGCGAGGCCACGGCGAACCGCCTCCTCCGCATCCACGACATCGAGCGGAATCGAAAGGCGTTCGAGCGCCATTTGATAGAGCCGCTGCAGCCGGCCTGACGCAATCAGCGTAACCGGCACTGCTCGCTCCCGCTCGGCAAGGCCCGCGGCCAGCTCGACGCCGATCAATGTGCCCGAGATCGTCTCTCGCGCGGCCTGCGCGCTGCCGCCGAACAGCAGCTGCCGCGATCGCACTCGAAACAGCAGATTGGCTGAGTGCGCCGGCGCGGCATACGCCTCGGCGACGGCCGCGCGGAACGCATCACCATCGACCGCCTCCTCCGCGCCGGCAACGGCGTGCGACAGGATGGTGTCGCGCGCGACCGCACTGAACAGCTCTCCGGTCATGAAGGTCGCAAAGCGCTCGACCGTGCCGCCACGCACCCGCACCCATTTGGAATGCGTTCCCGGCATGCAGACATCGGCCTCATGTGCCGGGTCCAGACCGAGCGCGCCGAGCAGCTGGGTCTCCTCGCCACGCATCACGTCAGGTGCCGCGGCATCGCGCTGTGCAATCCCGGGCAGGATGCGGATATCGCGCGGCTGCCCGGCGACCACGACGGCGCCTTTAAGGATGTCGGAGAGATGCGCGGGCGTATCGACATAGCCGGCCTCGACCCAGCCCTGCCGCGCACCCGCCATGCCGCAGATCACGACCGGCAAATCGGCCGCGACACCCAGCTCGTCGAGATGCGATTGCAGCACGCCCGCAAAGCCGGTCCTGGCGGCCGCGGTCATGCCTTGGTCGCTGCGGCGTTCGCCGTGCACCTGGCCACCGGCGCTCATCAGCCAGAGCCGGAAGCTGCTGGTGCCCCAATCGACCGCGACATAGGAAGGACCGCTCATCGCGCTGTTCCACGCCCTCAGTTTCCGGCCCGATGACGGCGCCGCTACGAGACGCGATAACGGCGTTCATTGCGCCGCGCAAGGCGGCCGTTGGCGTGGCGCCGCGGGGCCTCACCGCCGCTCGCAAGGGCAAATTCGCAGATCGATTACCGCGCGCCCTTCAGCGTGCAGGAGGTCGTGCAGGTCGTGACATTGCCGTGGTCACATTTGATGCAGGCGTTCACGCACTGATCCATGACCTTGGGATTGAACTGACTATAAAGATTGGCCGCGCAACTGTTGGTCGATCCCGTGACCTCGGGGTCGGGCCAGCAACCGGACAGTAAAAATGCTGCGGCACTCAAAATGGCGACCTTGCGCATAAGGCCTCCTGCCACGCTCGAAATCCAAGTAACCCTGCAAGTAACCTTGATAGGTTAGGTTAAATTCCGGTTTCAATTGCGGCCTTATCCGGAAGCGGTATTGCTTATCCACCGGACATTTCCCCAAGGTCCGGGCCCACACCGGCAAGGCCGTCAGGCGACCCCGCCTGGCGGCTTTGTTGCCCAGCAATGCACAAGGATACGAACAAGATGGCCCGAAAGCCGCGGTGGTCGTTCAAGGAGGACCGACGACTGATGGAACTGGCACGCTCCTCAAAGTCGCTGGAGGAGGTCGTGAAAGCGACCGGCCGCTCGCCGGAACGAATCAAGAAGATGGCGATGCGCCTCGGCCTCTCGATCAAGCCGCGTAGCTCCATCAAGAAATAATTTTAAATACGGCCGCAGCGTCCACCCGGCCCATGCCAGCTGCCGCGAGCGAAGAGCGCAGCGGTTCGCGTGAAGACGACGCGTCAGAAAGCAAAAACCTAGAGCTCCGGCGGACAATCATCCTTCGCCCGTACCGGGATCGCCTTGAGCTCGCCCTCGGCCTCGCGCTCGGTCCCGGCGGTGCGGGTGCAAGTGGTCAGCACGAAAGCCACCCGGCTGCATTGCCACGCCGGCCCGAGCGCCGCGCTGGACACCGGTTCGGGCGACGCCAGCGCCAGGGACAGATACGCAACCAAAACGGCACCCGCCGCGCCTGCGGCAGCCAGCGCCGCGCCCTTTCCGGACCACAGCTTTGACATCATGGCCTTGGTTCCCGCCGATCTCTGGGAATAGATGAGGCAGCCCGCCGTCCGCGTGTGACTGGAATCACAACCGGGACCAAACAGTTCAGCCCGAGTCTTCACGGGAGATGTGGGATCGATATTGCACTGCCGCAAGGTTGGGTCAGCGCGCCGGCTCGATCACATTGCAGTTGGTCCGGCCCGACATCAGGCAATCCTGCATCTTGCTCGCCGCCGTCAGGTTGCGCGCAAGCCAAAGTCCGACCGCGAGCATGACGACCGCGACCAGCAGTCCGATCAGCGCGCTGCGGCGATTGCCTCCGTCCTCGGATTCGCTCATGCCGCTTCGGTTCCCAATTGCCGTCGCCCGCATCATGACCGTTTGCACGGTTGCGTGCGATCAATTCTGCAACAGTCGCCCAACGAAATGCGCACACGCCGCCGTCGGCACCGCAATTCCATTGCGGGCTGCCACGACTCGCGAAAAACTACGCGCTGAAGTGGAGCGCGTGTGCGGGGCGTGCCGGTGAGCGAGCAAGAAGCGACCTACGACTATCAGCGTTACAGGCAGCTGCTTTCGGAAGCTGTCGACGAGACCAGCAGGCTGCGGCTGATCAGCCTTCTGATCACCGAAAAGGCCCGCGACAGGCTGGAAGCCCAGCGCGTCTCGGACCGGAGCGCGATGACCGCCGAGACCGTCGCCAAGGTGTTGGGCACCAAGGTCCTGGACATCAAGGTCTTGGACATCAAAGTCTCGGGCAACGGGCGGCGCGAGCAGTTTCAGCGCGGTTAGGCAGCCGGCAGCTTCGGTGACCAACCACTCACCACGCCGGCGGCCAGGCGGGCGCAAATGCTGCCATCGGCCATTTGCCGTCCAATCATATCTCCCCTGCTCCACAACCCACCGTTCACCACTGGCATTTTCGTCGCCTTTCACTTATTGAAGCGCCGAACCGAACCCAATCCATCACCCGAACAGAAAGCAGCAAGGCTTCCTCTATGAGTGGCTTCAAGGAACCGGGTTTTGCCGACCGCCAAAAGGCGGCCCTGCAGGCGCGGCAAGACCTCCTCAACAAATTTCGCTCCCAACCGGGGGCTGACGATCCGATCGTGAAGGCCCGCGCCGAAGAGCGCGCGGCGATCGCCGACCGCCGCGCCAAGGCCAAGGAAGCCCGTGAGGCCGAGAAGGCTGAACAGAAGCGGCGCGAGGAAGAGGCCGCCGCAGCCGAGGCCGCGCGGATCGCGCGCGAGAAGGAAGAGGAAGCCGCCCGTGAGGAGGCGCTGCTCGCGGACCAGAAGGCCAAGCGCGACGCCCGCTACGCGGCGCGTAAGGAACGCGGCAAGAAGAAGCGCTGAGGCACAACCAGGCCCGCCGCGACGGCGGGCCTGTAGACGATGAGCGATGGCGGCAATCAGTTCTTCTTCATGCCGTCGTCTTTCTTCATCATCGCGCCGCCGTCCTTCTTCACGGCGTCGTCCTTCTTCATCATGCCACCGTCCTTCTTCATGGCATCCTTGGACATCGTGTCTTCCTTCTTCATCGCGTCGTCCTTGCCCATCTTGTCCTGAGCGAAGGCGGCGGGCGCCAGCGCCAGGCTGAACGCGAGCAGCGCGGCGGAAAGGCCGAGGGAGGTCTTGGTGGTCATGTCGATGATCCCTTGTGTGGTCGAATGTGAGCGCGACGACTTGCCGCTCTCTGCTCGACGCACTTGCACCGCCCGTTGTTACCTCCAATAACGATTTCTTGAAGCAACGCTGCACGCACGCCCGGACGTTTGGTCGCGCGCGGGTTGAGTGGCGGCGCTGTGCCATGGCGCGGCAGTGTGCGCCGCAGCAACGGCACGACTTGCTGACGCACATCGGCTCGCACTATCACGGCGCCTCGAACTATCAGACTAGAGAATATTCACGCCAAGACCGGCTAAGCTGAAGCTCCGCGCCAGCCTAACAGCCACTCAAGAAGCTCTTCAGGGGAACAACCATGCTCACACGCCGCCACGTCCTCGCTTCCGCCCTCGCCGCACCCGCGATCCTGCGGATGGGCGTCGGGACCGCGCATGCCGCGACCACGCTGAAGATCTCGCATCAGTTTCCCGGCGGCACTATCGACAAGGGCGACTTCCGCGACAGGTTGTGCCGGATGTTCGCGGCCGAGGTCGCCAAGCGCTCGGGCGGCGACCTCACCGCAGAGGTCTATCCGAACTCGTCGCTGATCAAGACCAACGCGCAGTTCTCGGCGATGCGCAAGGGCGCGCTCGACCTCAGCCTCTATCCGATGCCCTATGCCGGCGGCGAATTGCCGGAGACCAATATCGGCCTGATGCCGGGCCTGGTGACGACCTACGACCAGGGCCTGCGCTGGAAGAAGGAGCCGGTCGGCAAAGCATTGAGCGACTTCCTCGCCGACAAGGGCATCCTGCTGATCTCCTGGGTCTGGCAGGCCGGCGGCGTCGCCAGCCGCTCCAAGGCGATCGTGGCACCCGAGGACGCCAAGGGCCTCAAGGTGCGCGGCGGCTCGCGCGAGATGGACATGGTGCTGCAGACCGCCGGCGCCGCCGTGCTGTCGGTGCCGTCCAACGAGATCTACGCCGCAATGCAGACTGGTGCCTGCGACGCCGGTATCACCTCCTCGACCAGCCTGATCTCGTTCCGCCTCGAGGAGGTCGCGAAGTCGCTGACCTCGGGTGCCGGCGCTTCCTACTGGTTCATGCTGGAGCCGTTGATGATGTCGAAGGCGATCTTCGACAAGCTGCCGAAGAACCAGCAGGACATCATCCTCGCTGTCGGCACCGAGCTCGAGGCGTTCGGCCGCAAGGGCGCGCAGGATGACGATGCCGAAGTGGCCAAGGTCTATGAGAAGGCCGGCGCCAAAGTCAGCGCGCTCGATGCTGCCGTTGTCGGCAAGTGGCGCGACATCGCGCGCGACACCGCCTGGAAGGACTACGGCGCCAAGACGGCGACGGCAGCCAACCTGCTGAAGCTCGCAAGCGACGTCGCCGCATGATGCATGGTCCGGTCGCGGATCAGGCTGAAGCCGCAAGCACGGCGGCGGGCAGTACGCCCGTGGCCATGCTTGGACGCGCGCTGTCCGTCTGCAACAACATCATCGTGGTGTTCGCCGCGCTCGCATTGATCGCGGCCTGCGTGATCCTGAGCTACAGCGTGCTCGGCCGCGCCCTGTTCCATAGCCCGAACTACTGGCAGGACGAGGCCGCCGTGTTCCTGCTGGTCGGCGCCACCTTCATGACCTCGGCCTATGTCCAGAGCCAGCGTGGCCATGTCAGCATCGAGGCGTTCGTCGGACTACTCTCGGCGCGTGCCAACAGCATCAGGCTGTGGCTGGTCGATGTCGCGAGCTTCGCGTTCTGCACCTTCTTCGCCTGGAAGTCCTGGACCCTGGCGCACGAGGCCTATGTCGACGGCCAAGTGTCGAACTCGATGTGGTCACCGCCGCTTGCCATCCCCTATGGGCTGATGGCGCTGGGCATGACGCTGCTCTGCGTGCAGCTGTTGTTGCAAATCCTCATTCCGCTGACCGGTGGCGCGCGTCGATGACCGTGTTTGGTATTGGCATCTCCTACGGGCTTGCCACCCTGCTTGCGATGTTCTCCGGCATGCCGATCGCATTCGCGCTCGGTGCGGTCGCGGTCGTGTTCATGGCGATTTACATGCCGGCGGCCTCGCTCGATACGGTGACGCAGAACGTCTACGAGGAGATGGCCTCGATCACACTGCTGTCGATCCCGCTGTTCATCCTGAAGGGCGCGGCGATCGGCAAATCGCGCGCCGGCCAGGATCTCTACTCGGCGCTGCATGCCTGGCTGCACCGCGTGCCCGGCGGGCTCGGCGTCGCCAATGTGTTCGCCTGCGCGCTGTTTGCGGCGATGGCCGGCTCCTCGCCCGCGACCTGCTCGGCGATCGGCTCGGCCGGCATTCCGGAGATGCGCAAGCGCGGTTATTCCGGCGGCTTTGCCGCGGGGATCATCGCCGCCGGCGGCACGCTCGGCATCCTGCTGCCGCCCTCGATCACGATGATCCTGTTCGCCGTCGCCGCCGAGAAATCGCTGGGACGGTTGTTTCTCGCCGGCATCGGCCCCGGACTGCTGCTGGTGTCGCTGTTCGGCCTCTACGCCGTGTTCCGCTTCCGCAAGGAATACGCCATGGCCAAGGCCGCCTATGACGCGACCGGCAAGGATGCCGCGATCCTGCAACGCGACGAGTTCACCATGGCCGAGCGCTTCAGCGCGCTGCCGCGCGTGATCCCGTTCGTGCTGCTGTTGACCGGCGTGATGATCGCGCTCTATGGCGGCTACGCCACGCCGTCGGAAACCGCCGGCCTCGGCGGCCTGCTGGCGCTCGGATTGATCGCCGTGATCTACAGCGTGTGGAAACCGAGCGACCTGTCGCCGATCCTGAAATCGACCATCCGCGAGTCGACTATGCTGATGCTGATCATCGGCATGTCGCTGCTGTACTCCTACGTGATGAGCTATTTGCACATCTCGCAGTCGGCTGCGGAGGCGATCGTCGCGATGCACCTGCCGCGCTGGGAGCTGTTGTTTGCGATCCTCGTGATGGTGATCGTGCTCGGCTTCTTCCTGCCGCCGGTCTCGATCATCCTGATGACCGCGCCGATCATCCTGCCGCCGCTGCGCGCGGCAGAGTTCGACATCATCTGGTTCGGCATCGTCATGACCATCGTGATGGAGATGGGCCTGATCCACCCACCGGTCGGCCTCAACATCTTCGTCATCCGCAACGTCGCGCCCGACATCCCGCTGAGCGAGGTGATCTGGGGCACGCTGCCGTTCGTGCTGCTGATGATGTTCGCAGTGCTGATGCTCTGCTTCTTCCCGGAGATATCGACCTGGCTGCCGAACCTGGTGATGGGGCCGGACGGCGGGCGCTAGCGCGTTCGTGAGCGACCTGGCTACCGGTCAGGCCGCTTCCTGCTCCCTTGCAGCGATAGCCTGCTCGATCCGGCGCACCAGCCGCGCCGTCGGACGTCCCTCGCGCTGGAGCCGGCGGAGCTCGTTCCATAGCCTGATGATTTCGCGGTCTCGCTCGGCGTCCATGGCATTCTCCCGGGGCGCTTCAATATGAACGAAACAAGAACAAAGTTCAACATCAAAGCGGCCCGATCCTGCAAGGCTGGAACCAGACGGCCGCGGCGCGATTGGGTCCTTCATGAAAATGGCCAAGGCAATTCGCAAGCAGGCCCAGACCGCGGAACGGGTCGCGTCGGCAACGGCCGACGCAATTGTCGCCGATCAGATGCGCTCGCTGGCCCGCGCCTTCAGAAGCCAGGCGGACATCCTGAAGAAGAAAGAGAAGAAAAAGAAGAAGCGGTCCTAGCTCTCGGGCAACGGCTCAGGGATAGCCATCACCCGGCGTGTCGACCTCGACGACATCGATCCGCGACACCGATTTGCCTTTCCGCAGTTCCTCGTAGGACGTCTCCGCATTCAGGCAGAACAACGTGCTGCGCTCGGTGCCGCCGAGCGCACAGGCGAGCGCACGACGGCCGGGTACCGTGATGCGCGCACGCTCCACACCGTTGCGATCGATCCGGACAAACGCATCTTCGGTGAATGACGCGACCCAGACCGCCCCGTCGCGATCGAGGCAGATGCCGTCTGGTTCGTTGACGCTGCCGAGCCGCCCGCGAAGGCTCAGGCCGCCGTCAGGCGCTATGTCGTAGTCAGCGAGCGTAGCACCATCCATTTCGGCGACAACGAGCCGACGATGGTCGGACGAGACCGCAATGCCGTTGGGGAAACGCAGGCCGTCCGCGACGACGCGGGCGTTGCCGTCGGGCATCACGAGGATGATCCTCCCGACGGCGCCGCGGCCCTCCGGCGGCGGCAGATTGAAGCCGAGATCGCCGACATAGGCGCGCCCCTGCCCGTCGACGATCATGTCGTCGATCGTGCCGGTCGCGACCTCTGACAGGTCGGCATAGAGCGTCAGCCCCCCATCCGAAAAACGCAGCAGCCGCTTCTTGAACATCGTCAGCACGACGATATCGCCATCAGGAAGCACGCCGAGGCCGCACGGCGTGTCGTCGGTCACCCCTGCATGTTCCTGCAAGTCGCCCGACGGGCTGATGCTGAGCAGCGTCCGTGCCATGCAGTCGACGAACCACAGCCGCCCACGATGCCAGCGCGGGCCTTCGAAATAGCGGCCGCCGTCAAGGATGGTCGTGAGGCTGGGCATCACGACGCCCCGAATAGCAACAAGTGATCTATCTGTGACATCGGCAACCCCCGCGGCGCGCTTGCAACGAGGGTACATCTCCGATGGAACCGTGCAAGGTGGGGCGCCATCCGTCCGCTCTTCACCCGTATAAACCCCGGTTCCCGCGGGTTCCGCCGGTGCTATTCTATATTTCGCCGCGTTTCCCTGTTGAGTTGCAGCAGCGTTAACACTCGAGAATCGAGGGTAGTGATAATCTGCGGCGGTTGTGCCGCCGTATGACGCGTTCTGTTTGTGCCTCATGGTTTCTCAGGGGGGACCAGGGAATGAACCGTTGCCTACGTCCGCTGGCGTGCTTCGCCACCGCCGCCGCGCTCGCGCTGCTTCCAATCAAGGCAGACGCCAAGCCGCATCACCAGCACCAGGCCAAGAGCGGCCACGGCGACAAGAAGATCCATGGCGCCAAGGCCAGCTCGAAGGCCAGCAGCAAATCTGCGCGCGAGGCCTCCGGCAAACGCCGGCACGCCCGGCACAGCGCCGACAAACACAAATCCGCAAAGGCCAAATCCGTTCCGTCCAAATCGGCTGAGACCACGAAAGCATCAGAGCCTGAGAAACCCGCCGGGCCGCAGCTGTCCGGCGATCTCGCCATGGTCAGGGATGCGATCATCGCCGCGCGCCGAGGCAAGACCAACGACGCTACCGATATTCAGGCCAAGATCGCCGACCCGGTCGGGCGCAAGCTCGTCGAGTGGTATCTGCTGCGCCACTCCGAATCCAATGCACCATTCAGCCGCTATGCGGCATTCATCACCGCCAACCCGGACTGGCCAAGCGTCACGCTGATGCGCAAGCGCGCCGAAGCGCGGATGTGGCAGGAGCGCAGCGATCCGGCCACGGTGCACGGCTTCACCCTCGATCAACCGATCAGCGCCAAAGGCAAGTTCGCGCTCGCCCGCACGCTGCTGGCCGAAGGCGACCGCGACGGCGCCGCACGGCTGGTTCGCGATGCGTGGCGCTCGGACGAATTGCTGGACCGGACCGAGAGCGACGCCTACGACGCATTCAAAGACCTGCTCACGCGTGACGACCACCGCGCGCGCATGGACAAGCGGATCGGCGCCAAGGATCTCGCCGGCGCCCGGCGCGCGGCGCAGCATCTCGGCAGCGACGAGCTCGCCATCGTGAAAGCCTGCGGTGCAGTTCGCGGGCAATCAAGCAAGGCAGAGGACACGCTTAACGATGTGCCGGCCGATGCGCGTAGCGATCTCGGCTACACGCTATGCCGTATTCAGTTTCTGCTCGCAAAGAACAGGATCGACGACGCCGCGCGCGTGACGATTGCAGCCGCACCCGAGACGATGGCGCAGCAGGACACCGACCAGTGGTGGCGCGAGCGCCGCATCCTGTCCCGAAAGCTGCTCGATCAGGGCGAATACCAGGCAGCCTCTGACGTGATCAGGGGCGCGGCGGCGCCGGACAATCCCTATTACCGCTCCGACATGCACTTCATGCGCGGCTGGATCGCGCTGCGCTATCTCGACGATGCAAAAACCGCCGCGGCGCATTTCGCGCACATCGACGAAGGCCAGACCAACCCGACGGTGCTGGCGCGCGCCGCCTATTGGCGCGGCCGCGCCGCCGAGGCGCTCGGCAACAGCGCAGCGATGCGGGCCGACTACCAGGCCGCCGCAAGGTACCCGACCGCCTATTACGGCCAGCTCGCGCTGGCCAAGCTCGGCCGCGACGGCATCGAGCTGCGCGCGCCCTCGCCGGCCGCCGGCGCCGACAGCATGGCCGCCGACGAGCGGGTGCGTGCCGCCGATATGCTCTACGCGATCGGCGAGCCCGACATCGTGCTCTATTTCGCCGCCGACCTCGCCGAAGAAAGCACCGATGTCGGCATGCTCGAAGCGCTCGGCGAACTCACCGGGCGCCACAGCGATGCCCGCGCAATGCTGCAGATCGGCAAGATCGCGCTCGGCCGCGGCTTCACCTTCGACCATTACGCCTTCCCGGTGATCGGCATTCCCAAGCACACCCCGATCGCTCCCGATATCGGGCGCAGCATGACCTACTCGATTGCGCGCACCGAAAGCGCGTTCGACCAGCGCGACAAATCGGCGGCCAACGCCGTCGGCCTGATGCAGGTCACACCCGAAGCCGGCCGCGACACCGCAAAGCGCTTCGGCGTCAGCTATGACTGGAGCCGGATGGTGTCCGATCCGGTCTACAACACCCAGATGGGCGCGGCCGAGCTCAGCGCGCTGCTGTCCGAATATCGCAACTGCCACATCATGACGTTTGCCGGCTACAACGCCGGCCGCGGCCGTGTCCGCGACTGGATCAAGGCTTATGGCGATCCGCGCGATCCCAAAGTCGATCCGGTCGACTGGGTGGAGCGGATCCCGATCTCGGAAACCCGCAACTACGTCCAGCGCGTGATGGAGAATTTCGCGGTCTATCGCGCGCGCTTCGAGGACGCAGGCACGGCGGTGGCGACAAAGGGCGGCGACCGCGTCGTGACGCAGGAGAGCAACGCAGCGCCGGCGCAGTGAGACGATGCCCCCTCAATCGTCGTCCCGGCGAAAGCCGGGACCCATAACCACCGCCATCGATTGGTTGAAAATCGTCGGGCCGCATGCCCCTTACCAAGGCCGCGGAGTATGGGTCCCGGCTTTCGCCGGGACGACGTGGAAGAAAGAGCGCCGCCTTCAATCCACCTTCACGTTGGCCGCCTTGATCATCGGCCACCATTTGGCGATTTCCGCCTTCTGCCAGGCGCCGAGCGCTTCCGGCGTGAGCTGATCCTTCGGCGGCATCTGCAAACCGAGATTTTCGAGCTGCTTCTGCACCGCCGGATCGGCCATCGCCGCGACCGCGGCGGCGTTGAGCTTGGCCACGATCTCCTTCGGCGTGCCCTTCGGCACCCAAAGGCCGGACCACAGCGTCATGTGGAATCCCGGCAGGCCAGCCTCGTCGACCGTCGGAACCTCGGGCGCGTTCGCGACCCGCTTCGAATCGGTCACTGCATAGGCGCGGATGTTGCCGGCGCGGACCTGGTTGATCGAGTTCGAGGTCTGGTCGACGATGATGTCGATCTGGCCGGCAACGAGGTCGTTCAGCGCCGGCCCGGTGCCGCGATACGGCACGTATTGCAGCTTGATGCCGGAGACATTCTCGAAATACAGCCCGGCGATGTGGCTGCCGCTGCCGGCGCCCGCGGTGCCTGCGGTCGGCGGCGCCGGCCGCGACTTCAGCCATGCCAACAGCTCCTTCAGCGATGTCGCCGGCACCGCGTTCTTGCTGACGATGATCATCGGATTGCTCGGGAGCAGCACCACCGGCTCGAGATCGGTGACGAGGTCGTAGCCGAGCTTGTAGATCGCGCCGTTCGCGACATGGGTGCCGAGATGGCCGAACGAGATGGTGTAGCCGTCAGGCGCCGAACGCACCGCGCGGCCGACACCGATCGAGCCGCCCGCTCCGGTCACGTTCTCGATCAGAAGCACCTCGCCGAGCGATTGCTTCATGTGCTCGCCGAGAATGCGCGCCATCGCATCCGAGGGGCCGCCGGCGGCGAACGGCACCACGATGGTGATCAGATGCGCCGGCCAGGTTTCCGCGGCAACGGTCCCCGTGAACGCCAACATCGCCAACACGGCCAGAACCAGTTTCCGCATCACGCTCTCCCGACTTTTCTTGTTTCTGATTATTTTGAAGGGCCACCTTTCGACAAGATGGCCCTTCGGATGAGGCGTCAGAACTGCGAGAAGTCGATCGGCTTATGCCGGTCCAGCGTACGGGTGATCGGCGGCAGCGGGTACTTGAGGCCGCTGGCGCAATTGAACAGCATCACGCGGTCGGTCTTGCTGACCCGGCCGTCGGCAAGGCTCTCCTTGTAGGCCGCGTAGGTCGCGGCGCCCTCGGGGCACAGCAGCAGCCCCTCCTCGCGCGCCACCTCGTTGAGCGCTGTGGTGATCTTGTCGTCGTCGACGGCGATCGCAAACCCCTTGCTCTCGCGCACCGCGCGCAGGATGAGGAAATCGCCGATCGCCTGCGGCACGCGGATGCCCGAGGCGATGGTGTGGGCGTCCTCCCAACGCGCGGCGTGCTGGGTGCCGGCCTCATAGGCCCGCACCATCGGCGCACAGCCGGAGGCCTGCACTGCAACCATGCGCGGACGCTTCGAGCCGATGAAGCCGATCTTCTCGAGCTCGTCGAATGCCTTCCACATGCCGATCAGCCCGGTGCCGCCGCCGGTCGGATAGAAGATCACGTCGGGCACGTCCCAGCCGAGCTGCTCGGCGAGCTCGAGGCCCATCGTCTTCTTGCCCTCGATCCGGTACGGCTCCTTCAGGGTCGAGGTATCGAACCAGCCGACCTTGGTCTTGCCCTCGCCGACGATCTTGCCGCAGTCGTCGATATAGCCGTTGACGCGATAGACGGTGGCGCCCTGCAGCTCGATCTCGCTGACATTCACCTCCGGCGTATCGGCCGGACAGAAGATCGTGGTCTTGATGCCGCACGAGGTGGCGTAGGCCGCGAGCGCCGCGCCGGCATTGCCGTTGGTCGGCATCGCCATGTGCTTGATGCCGAGCGCCTTGCCCATCGACACCGCCATTACGAGGCCGCGCGCCTTGAACGAGCCGGTCGGCAACCGTCCCTCGTCCTTGACGATGATCTCGCCGCCGCCAAGCTTGGAGCCGAGCCGCGGCAGCCGGATCAGCGGCGTCGTGACTTCGCCGAGGCTGACGATGTCCTGGCACTTGCGCACCGGCAGCAGCTCGCGATAGCGCCACAGGTCGGCGGGGCGCTGGGCCAGCGCGTCTTTCGTCAGCGCCGTCTTCACCCCGGCGAGATCGTAGCGCACCAGCAGCGGCTTGCCGGCCTTGGAGAGATTGTGCACCTGGTCAGCCGCATAATGGTCGCCCTCCATCGCGCATTCGAGATGGGTCACGAAGGTCGGGCGTTCGATGGTGAGGTTGTCGTTGTCTTTCATGGGGTGCGCTCTTTCTTGTTTTTAGGTTCACCAATATGAGACCCGTCAGCCTGAGGTGGCCGCTTCTTCAGCGGCCCTCGAAGGGCGACAGGCCCCGCTGCCAGGTCTTGGCCGTGCATCCTTCGAGGCTCGCTGCGCTCGCACCTCAGGATGACGGAACTGCTAACGTTGCGAAGCTTCCGCTCCCGCCAATCAAATATTCAGCACGCGCCCGTAGGCGTCGAGCACCGCTTCCTTCATCATTTCCGACAAGGTCGGATGCGGGAATACGGTGTGCATCAATTCCTCTTCCGTGGTCTCCAGATTCATCGCCACGACATAGCCCTGGATCAGCTCGGTGACCTCGGCGCCGATCATGTGCGCACCGAGCAACTGCCCGGTCTTCTTGTCGAAGATCACCTTGACGAGGCCCTGGTCCTCGCCGAGCGCGATCGCCTTGCCGTTGCCGACGAACGGGAAGCGGCCGACGCGGATCTCGCGGCCGCCTTCCTTGGCCTTGGCTTCGGTGAGGCCGACGGAAGCGACCTGCGGGTTGCAGTAGGTGCAGCCCGGGATCATCAGCTTGTCCATCGGATGCGGGTGCAGGCCCTTGATCGCCTCGATGCAGATCACGCCCTCATGCTCGGCCTTATGCGCGAGCATCGGCGGGCCTGCGACGTCGCCGATCGCATAGATGCCGGGGACGTTGGTCTTGCCGAGACCGTCGATCACGATGCAGCCGCGGTCGGTTTTCACGCCGAGCTTCTCCAGCCCGAGATTCTCGATATTGCCGACCACACCGACCGCCGAGATCACGCGCTCGAATTCCTTGGTCTGCGGCTGGCCCTTGCCGTCGTCGATGGTCGCGACAACGCTGTCGGCCTTCTTCTCCAGTTTCGTCACCTTGGTCGAGGACATGATCTTGATGCCCTGCTTCTCGAACCGCTTGCGCGCCAGGCCGGCGATCTCCGCGTCTTCCACGGGAAGGATCTGCGGCAGCACCTCGACCACGGTGACGTCCGCTCCCATGGTGTGGAAGAACGAAGCGAACTCGATGCCGATCGCGCCCGAGCCGACCACCAGCAGCGACTTGGGCATCCGCTCCGGCACCATCGCCTCGAAATACGTCCAGATCAGCTTCTTGTCCGGCTCGAGCCCTGGCAGCACGCGCGGCCGCGCGCCGGTCGCGACGACGATGTGCTTGGCCTGGTAGCTGCCCTCGCCGCTCGCGCCCTTCGGCGCCTCGACCGCCGACTTCTTCACCGTGATCTTGCCGGGCGCATCGATCGTGGCGTCGCCCCAGATCACCGTGATCTTGTTCTTCTTCATCAGGAAGCCGACGCCGTCATTGAGGCGCTTCGAGACCCCGCGCGAGCGCTGCACCACAGCCTTCGGATCGAAGCTGACATTGTCGGCCGACAGCCCGTAATCCTTGGCGTGCTGCATGTAGTGGTAGATCTCGGCCGAGCGCAGCAGGGCCTTGGTCGGGATGCAGCCCCAGTTCAGGCAGATGCCGCCGAGATAGGATTTCTCGACGATCGCGGTCTTGAAGCCGAGCTGCGCGGCGCGGATCGCGGTCACATAGCCGCCGGGGCCGGAGCCGATGATGATGACGTCAAAGGATGTGTCGGCCATGGCGGCTCCCGTTCAACTCAACGTGTGACGCCGCGCGCGCGGCTTCTTGCGATCAACGACCTGACCAGCCATTCGAGCCCGATCACCACGGCCGTGAGGGCCAGGGCCGTCAGCACGATCGGCTGGGCGATGTCCCGCGCCAGCTGCTCGCCGGCGAAGAACGCGGAGTGCAGGAGATTCAACCCGACCGGGTTGAACACCAGCACGGCCGACAGCAGCAGCGAGATCCAGGGCCAGCGCGAGCGGGCCAAGCCGGCCATTCATCGGTACTCCTGCCATACCGCACCAAGAAATATGGTCCACACCAGCGCCAGCACACCGGCGCCGATCATCATCAACCGGAACTGGAACGTCGATATCAGGTCGCGGTTGACCGCGACGAGCAGCGCAACGGCGATGGCGGCGAGCAGAACGTACGGACCTGACATCGCGTACATGGCGGATGCCCGTCACACCATCATCATCACGGGGTTTTCGATCAGCTGCTTGAAGGCGCCGATCAGCTCGGCGCCGAGCGCGCCGTCGATGGCGCGGTGATCGCACGACAAGGTCACACTCATGATCTGCGCGATCTCGATCTTGCCGCCACGTACCACCGGACGCTCCTCCGAGGTGCCGACCGCGAGGATCGAGGCGTGCGGCGGATTGATCACGGCGGTGAAGTGGTTGATGCCGTACATGCCGAGGTTGGACACCGCAGTGGTGCCGCCCTGATATTCTTCCGGCTTCAGCTTGCGGGCGCGGGCGCGCGCCGCAAAATCCTTCATCTCGTTGGAGATGGTCGACAGCGTCTTGGTCTCGGCCTTGCGGATGATCGGCGTGATCAGGCCGCCCGGCATCGCCACCGCGACGCCGACGTCGGAATGCTTGTGCTTGAGCATGCCGCCTTCGGTCCAGCTGACGTTGCAGTTCGGAATCTTCTGCAACGCGACCGCCATCGCCTTGATGACGAAGTCGTTGACCGAAATCTTGTAGAGCGGCTTCTTCTCCTTGTCCTTCGGCGCCGACGCGTTGATCTCCTCGCGCGCGGCGAGCAGCTTGCCGATGTCGCAGTCGATCGTCAGGTAGAAGTGCGGAACGTTCTGCACCGAAGCGGTGAGACGCTGCGCGATGGTGCGGCGCATGCCGTCATGCGGCACGACTTCGTAGGAGCCCGGCTCGAACAGCGCCAGGATCTGCTTGTCGGACATCCCGGGCGCAACTGCGCCCTGGGGAGCGATGCTCGGTCCTGCTGCGGCGGGTGCCGCCGCCGGTGCCTTCAGGCCCTTGCCGGACTTGGCATCGTCGACGTCGCGCGCGATGACGCGGCCGTGCGGGCCGGTGCCGGTGATGCGGCCGAGATCGATGCCGGCCTCTTTTGCCAACCGGCGCGCCAGGGGCGAGGAGAACACGCGGGCGTGGCCATTGGCCTGCGCGGCCGGTGCCGCCGCCTGAGGCGCGGCTGCGGGCGCTGCGGCCGGCTTCGGCGCTGCCGCCGCAGCGGGAGCTGCCGCAGGCGCAGCCGGGGCCGCGGGCTTCGGTGCCTCGGCGGGCTTGGCTGCGGGTGCCGCGCCCGCTCCGGCGCTGGCGGCCGCCTTCACATCCTCGCCGTCGCCGGCCATGACCGCGATGATGTCGTTGACCGGCACGTCCTGCGTGCCCTCGGGCACCAGGATCCTGGCGATCGTGCCTTCATCGACCGCCTCGACTTCCATCGTCGCCTTGTCGGTCTCGATCTCCGCGATCACGTCGCCGGACTTGACCTTGTCGCCCTCTTTCTTGAGCCACTTGGCGAGGTTGCCCTTTTCCATCGTCGGCGACAGCGCGGGCATGAGAATATTGATCGGCATTGTCAGTGACCTTGTTGCGACCGCGGTTTGGTTTGGCCCATGTCGGTCGGCCGGGCGATTTCGGCTTCGAACATCTCGACGATGCGCGCGAGCGCCTCGTCTTCGGTGTATTCGCTCTCGCGCGAATAGGCGCGCGCAGCGTGACGGGCGATGTCGACGAGCATCAGCCCCCACATGTCCGGCTCCTCGAAAGCGCGCTGGAACGCGATCGACAGGCCGCCGTCGACGACAAAGGCGCGCAGCACCTCGATGGCGTCGTCGCGGCCCATCACGTCAGGCGGCAGCGGCTGCTCCTTGGGACCGGCCATCGGCGTTACCGGTAGGACACGGCCTTGGCGGCTGCGACCACCTCGGCGACGGAGGGCAGAGCGAGCTTTTCGAGGTTGGCCGCGTAAGGCATCGGCACGTCCTTGCCGGAGACCCGCGCCACCGGCGCATCGAGATAGTCGAAGGCGTGCTCCATGATGCGCGCCGCGACCTCCGAGCCGACACCGCTCTGCTGCCAGCCCTCCTCCACCGTCACCGCACGGCCGGTCTTCTTCACCGAGTTGATGATGGTCTCGGTATCCATCGGACGGATGGTGCGGAGATCGATCACTTCGGCCTCGACGCCTTCCTTGGCGAGCTCGTCGGCAGCCTTCAGCGCATAAGACATGCCCATCGCCC
This sequence comes from Bradyrhizobium uaiense, assembly GCF_010811875.1. GTDB lineage: Bacteria > Pseudomonadota > Alphaproteobacteria > Rhizobiales > Xanthobacteraceae > Bradyrhizobium > Bradyrhizobium uaiense. The sequence continues at coordinate 8,997 of NZ_VKHP01000006.1, read as the reverse complement.
AGGAGACGATGGTGACGTCCTTGCCGGCCCGCGCAATGCGCGCCTTGCCGATCGGCACCACGAAATCGTCGAGCTTCGGTATCTCGCCGGTGTGGCCGTACAGCATCTCGTTCTCGAGGAAGACCACCGGATTGGGATCGCGGATCGCGGCCTTGAGCAGGCCCTTGTAGTCAGAGGCCGAATACGGCGCGACCACCTTCAGGCCCGGCACCTGCGAGTACCAGGCGGCGTAGTCCTGGCTGTGCTGGGCCGCGACGCGCGCGGCGGCGCCGTTCGGACCACGGAACACGATCGAGCATCCCATTTGGCCGCCGGACATATACAGCGTCTTGGCGGCGGAATTGATGATCTGGTCGATCGCCTGCATCGCGAAATTCCAGGTCATGAACTCGACGATCGGCTTCAGCCCGGCCATCGCCGCGCCGACGCCGACGCCGGCAAAGCCGTGCTCGGTGATCGGCGTATCGATCACGCGCCGGGCGCCGAACTCCTGCAACAAGCCCTGCGTCACCTTGTAGGCGCCCTGATACTCGGCGACCTCCTCGCCCATGATGAAGACGTCGCCGTCGCGGCGCATCTCCTCGGCCATCGCATCGCGCAGCGCCTCGCGAATGGTCTGCGTGACCATCTCGGTGCCCGCAGGGATTTCCGGATCGGGCAGCGCTTCGCTGACCGGCGCGGCCGGCACCTTCGCCGCAGGCTGCGGCGCTTCCGCCTTTGCATCTCCCTTGGCCTCGGCAGCAGCAGGCGCAGCCTCGGCAGCCTTCGGCGCCGGCGCGGCGGGCACCTTGGCGAGGTCGGCGGCGCTTTCGCCGTCGGCCAGGATGGTGGCGATCGGCGTGTTCACCAGGACGTCGGCGGTGCCTTCCGGAATCAGGATCTTGCCGAGCGTGCCCTCGTCGGTTGCCTCGACCTCCATCGTCGCCTTGTCGGTCTCGATCTCGGCGATGACGTCACCGGACTTGATGGTCTCGCCTTCCTTTTTCAGCCATTTGGCGAGGTTGCCCTTCTCCATGGTGGGCGACAGCGCAGGCATCAGCACTTGAATGGGCATATCGGCTCCCGAAATCGGTCTTGAAATTCGTCTGCGCGGGTGGGGTCAGCGGTAGATGTCGGTGTAGAGCTCGGACGCATCGGGCTCGGGATCGTGCTGCGCGAAGTCGGCGGCTTCGTTGACGATCTCGCGCACCTCGGCGTCGATCGCCTTGAGGTCCTGCTCGCTCACGCCGTCGGCCAGCAGGCGGTTGCGCACCTGCTCGATCGGGTCCTGGTCGTGGCGAACCTTCTCGACTTCCTCACGCGTGCGGTACTTCGCGGGATCGGACATCGAGTGGCCGCGGTAACGATAGGTCTGCATCTCCAGGATGATCGGACCGTTGCCGCCGCGGCACCAGGCCGTGGCCTCATCGGCGGCAGCCTTCACCGCGCGCACGTCCATGCCGTCGACCTGCTTGCCGGGAATGTTGAAGGAGACGCCGCGCTTGGAGAAGTCCTGCTGGGCCGACGCGCGCGACACCGAGGTGCCCATCGCATACCGATTGTTCTCGATCACGTAGATCACCGGCAGCTTCCACAGCTCGGCCATGTTGAAGCTCTCGTAGACCTGGCCCTGGTTGGCCGCGCCGTCGCCGAAATAGGTCACGCTGACGTTGTCGTTGCCGCGATAACGATTGGCGAAGGCAAGGCCGGTGCCGAGCGACACCTGCGCGCCCACGATTCCGTGGCCGCCGTAGAAATGCTTCTCCTTGCTGAACATGTGCATGGAGCCGCCCTTGCCGCGGGAATATCCGCCGCGCCGGCCGGTCAGTTCGGCCATCACGCCCCGGGATTCCATCCCGCAGGCCAGCATGTGGCCGTGGTCACGGTAGCCGGTTATGACCTCGTCGCCCTGCTTCAGCGCCATTTGCATGCCGACCACGACCGCTTCCTGGCCGATATAGAGATGGCAGAAACCGCCGATCGCACCCATGCCGTAGAGCTGGCCGGCCTTCTCCTCGAAGCGCCGGATCAGCAGCATGTCCCGCAGGGCCTTGAGCTCCTGCTCCCTGCTGAATTCGGGGGGAGAGCCCGCCTTCTCCTGCCCTGATTCCTTTGCGACGGTTTTCTTGGGTGTGGCCATGGCAATTCCGGGTGAGAGAAGTCGAAGAACCCTCTCTAACCCAACTCAAATCACCTTGGAAGGATTGCGTTCGCTCGACGGAATTTTGCTATGCCGCAGTGCAGCGCGGCGCGACACTTTTGTGATACGGATCGATCGATTTTGAAATTTGAAGAACAGCAGCCAGTTATTTTCGGACATGCAGCTGTCCTAAAATAACTGCCGGCGTCAGTTCGTCTTGTTGATCCGAACGAGATCACGCGGGTTTGCGTAGTCGAGCTGGAAGCGCGCGCGCTCGTCCAGCATATCGGGGTCGACCCGGTCCGAGCGCAGCAGCGACACCCGCTGCTCGCCCTCGGCCCGCTCCTTCTTCAAGCGCGCCAGCTCCGAGGTCAGCGCGATGATTTCCTGGTCGAGCTCCAGCCGCGCATTCAGGCCGTATTTGCCGGTGTAGGCATTGACGCCGAAATAGCCGACCATCAGCGCCGCCAGCGTGTAGAGGGCGAGCCCGGTCAGAATCGATTTGAGCCGTGTGCGAGAAACCATGGCCGCGAAGATGCGGCCATGGAGTTAACGGACTGCTAAACCAGAGCGTTTTCGAGCGAAGTGGATGCCGGTTCGCGTAGCAATCAAGTTTACGCAGATCGCGTAGACTTATCTGCGGTAGAAAACGCGTCAAAACAAGATCAGCGGTTCTGCTTTTCGATGAAGGCCGAGAAAGCATCGAGATACTGCTGCAGCACGCCCTTGAGCGACTCCTTGGTCAGCTCGCCCTTGTCGTCGAAGGCATCGCCGACGCCGTTGAGGTAGGCTTCCGGCTGGCCGAGGATCGGGCCGGAGATACCCGGCAGGATGTTCTGCAGATGCTTCACCGCGCTGACGCCGCCGAGCGGTCCGGGCGAGTTGCCTATGATGCCGACCGGCTTGCCGATGAACGAGCTCTTGCCGTACGGCCGCGAGGCGACGTCGATCGCGTTCTTCAGCACGCCCGGGATCGAGCGGTTGTATTCGGGGGTCACGAACAGGACGCCGTTCGACTTCTGCAGCTTCTCGCGGAAGGCGAGCCAGTCCGCCGGCGGGGCCGCCTCGAGGTCCTGGTTGAAGAAGGAAATGCCCTCGAGGGTCGTCACGTCGAGCTTCAGCGAGGCCGGGGCGAGCTTGGCCAGCGCATTGGCGATCTTGAGCGAGAAGCTCTGCTTGCGAATGCTGCCGACGACGGTGACGATGTTATAGGCCATTGCATATTCCCCTCGGGTTGCGCGTAACACTGCACTTCACCTACCGGCCCGCCGAGAAAGATGCAAGTGCATGGATCGTCCAATTCCGGAAACGCAGCGTTTGCGAATTTTGCACCAACGGCGCCGAGGCTGCGCCGCTCAAGCCCCGTCAGCTCGCCCCCGGAGAATGCCATTCCGCCCGAAAGCCGCGCCGGGCGCAACCGGCGGCAAATTGTCGACACGTTCCTCGAAACATACTGTCGCGATTCCAGGCAAGCATCGCGCCAACTGAAGAGCAGCTGATGGCAGAGCGCAAGATACGGGTTGCAATCCTGTTCGGCGGACGATCGGCCGAACACGACGTCTCGCGGGCATCGGCCGCCAACGTGCTTCGCTCGCTCGACCCGGATCGCTACGACGCCACGGCGATCGGCATCACCCGGGATGGCCGCTGGATCGCGGTTGGCGCGGGAAACGGCGCTGGCACCGGCGACAGCGCATTGACCATTTCCCCCGACGGACCGCAGCTCGCGCTGCTGCCGGGAGGCCAGGGCCGCACGCTGGCGCTGGGCGGCGGCGCCACAGGCGTTCAGGAATTGCCGGCGTTCGATGTCGTCTTCCCGGTCCTGCATGGCCCGAACGGCGAAGACGGAACGGTCCAGGGTGCACTCGAGCTGTCCGACGTCGCCTATGTCGGCTCGCGCGTGATGGGCTCGGCGGCCGGCATGGACAAGGACGTCGCCAAGCGGCTGCTGCGCGAGGCGGGATTGCCGATCGTCCCCTTTGTCGTGATGTCGACGACAGCGCCGATCAGCTATGACGACGCGGCCGGCGCCCTCGGATCGCGAGAGGTCTTCGTCAAGCCCGCCAACATGGGATCATCGGTCGGGGTGTCGAAGGCGCGCAATGCGGAGGAGTTCGAGGCCGGTTGCAGATTGGCGTTCCGCTTCGACACCAAGATCCTGATCGAGCGTTGCGTCGCGCCGATCCGGGAGGTCGAGTGCTCCGTGCTCGAGGATGCCGAGGGCCGCGTCCGCGCCTCGCAGCTCGGCGAGATCGTTCCGTCCGACAAGCACGGCTTCTACTCCTACGACGCAAAATATCTCGACGCGGATGGCGCACTGCTTCAGGTGCCCGCCAACGTCGCGCCTGCCGTCGCCGACCGCATCCGGGAGCTGGCGAACAAGACATTCGCCGTGCTCGGCTGCGAAGGGATGGCACGGATCGACTTCTTCCTCCATGGCGAGCAGGCGTTCGTCAACGAGGCGAACACCCTGCCCGGCTTCACTGACATCAGCATGTATCCGCGGTTGTGGGAGGCCAGCGGCCTGCCGCAATCCGAACTGATGGATGTCCTGATCCGCCATGCCCTGGAGCGTCACAAGCGCTCCAGGAAGCTGGCATTCGAGCGCGAATAGAGCGCTTTCGAGCGAAGTGGCCGCGCGGTTACGCGCCCTTGTTCGGGTTGATCAGGAATTTTTCTCCGGTCGCACGCTTGCCGTAGACGGCGATGTTGTCGAGCTGCAAGGTCTCCTGCAACGAGACCACCTTGGTGTAGTGGCTCGCGAAGGGCGTCTTCAACTCAGCCACCACGCGCTGGCGCAGCTTGTTGCCCGCCTCCGGACCGATCTTCATCAGGAACGGGAACAGCAGCCAGCCGCCGACGCCCCACGCCATGCCGAAGCCGCGCGGCAGCTCGATCGAGCGGTTGTCGAGGCTGCCGTAGACGTAGACCTGCTTGTGCACATTCGAGCCGTACCGGCTGTAGGCCTTGGCGGTCTTGTTGATCGCGGTCTCCATCGCGACCAGGATCTGGCCCGCGAGCTTGCCGCCGCCGATCGCATCGAAGGCAATGGTCGCGCCGGTCTCGACCAGCGCGTTGGTCAGCTTGTCCATGAAATCGGGCGCGCTGGAATCGACGACATGCCTGGCGCCGATCTTGTGCAGGATGCCGGCCTGCTCCTCGTTGCGCACGATGTTGACGAGGCCGATGCCGTCCTTGAGGCAGATCTTGTTGAGCATCTGGCCGAGATTGGACGCCGCCGCGGTGTGCACCAGCGCCTTGTGTCCCTCGCGCCGCATCGTCTCGGTCATGCCAAGCGCAGTCAGCGGATTGACGAAGCAGGAGGCGCCTTCCGCCGGTGTGATGCCCTCGGGCAGCGGCAGGCATTCGTTGACCCGCAACGTACGGTATTGCGCATACATCGCACCACCAATCATCGCGACCGTCCGGCCCATCAGCGCTTTCGCGGCGTCCGACGAACCGGTCCTGATCACGACGCCGGCACCTTCATTGCCGACCGGCATCGACTCGTCGAGCCGCGCGGCCATGCCGGCCAACGCCGCGTCCGGCACGCGCGCGGTCACGACAGGCAAGTCCTTGCTGCCGGAGACCTTTGCGGCCGACATGTCGGCCGGCCCGATCAGGAGACCGAGATCCGACGGATTGATCGGGGTCGCCTCGACCCGGACCACGACCTCATCGGGTCCGGGCTCGGGGGTCGGGACATTGACCAGCGACAATTCCAGCTCACCATTCTTCTTGAGCAGCGAACGCAGTTGCAGACCGCTCTTGCCGTCACTCATCCCGACCTCCCTTTTTTGCGTTTTATTCAGTCCCGATCAGTTGGGGCGTTACGCCAGCGCCTTCAAGGCCGCCCTGCCGGCGTATTTCGCCTGCGTGCCGAGCTGCTGCTCGATGCGCAGCAGCTGGTTGTACTTGGCGGTGCGGTCGGAGCGCGCCAGCGAGCCGGTCTTGATCTGCCCGCAATTGGTGGCGACCGCGAGATCGGCGATGGTGGAGTCCTCGGTCTCGCCGGAGCGGTGCGACATCACGGCGGTGTAGCCGGCCTTGTAGGCCATCTCGATCGCCGCCAGCGTCTCGGTCAGCGTGCCGATCTGGTTGACCTTGACCAGGATCGAATTGCCGCGGCCGTTCTTGATGCCGTCGGCGAGCCGGGTGACGTTGGTGACGAACAGATCGTCGCCGACCAGCTGGCATTTCTTGCCGATCGCATCCGTCAGCTCCTTCCAGCCGTCCATGTCGTCCTCCGACATGCCGTCCTCGATGGTGACGATCGGATAGCGGCTGACGAGATCGGCGAGATACTTCACCTGCTCCGAACGCGAGCGAGTCTTGTTCTCGCCGCCGTAGACGTAGGAGCCTTCCTTGAAGAATTCGGTGGAGGCGCAGTCGAGGCCGAGGACGACGTCATCACCCGCCTTGTAGCCGGCCTTGCCGATCGCGTTCATCACGAACTCGAGCGCGGCGTCGGCCGACGGCAGGTTCGGCGCGAAGCCGCCCTCGTCGCCGACATTGGTGTTGTGGCCGGCCTTCTTCAATTCGCCGCGCAGCGTGTGGAAGATCTCCGAACCGCAACGCAGCGCCTCGGCGAACGAGGTGGCGCCGACCGGCAGGATCATGAATTCCTGGAAGTCGATCGGATTGTCGGCATGCACGCCGCCATTGATGATGTTCATCATCGGCACCGGCAGCGTCCGCGCCGAGGTGCCGCCGACATAGCGATACAGCGGCATGTCGAAGGATTCGGCTGCCGCCTTGGCGCAGGCCAGCGAGACGCCGAGGATGGCGTTGGCGCCGAGCCGGCTCTTGTTCGGCGTGCCGTCGAGATCAATCATGATCTGGTCGATCGCGACCTGCTCCTCGACCGCCTGATCGGCGAGCGCCTCGAAGATCTCGCCATTGACGGCTGCGACCGCCTTCTCGACGCCCTTGCCGAGATAGCGCGACTTGTCGCCATCACGCAGTTCCACCGCCTCATGGGCGCCGGTGGAGGCGCCCGACGGCACCGCCGCGCGGCCGATCGACCCATCCTCCAGCACCACATCGACCTCGACCGTGGGGTTGCCGCGGCTATCCAGGATTTCGCGGCCGATGATGTCGACGATGTCAGTCATGAGAACCTCTTATGGGCAGTGAGGGGGTCGGATGGCGGTGCTTCTACCGCAATGCATCGAGGGGGAAAAGGCCGCCTGACGGCCCGCATTGCCGTACTTTGCATGGGGTTGTTTTGCGGGAAAACCGGTTTCCACTTTTCCGGATCATGCTCTATGAGACCCGCACGGAGACCCCAATGGCAAAGAAATCCAGCAAATCAACGACCTCCCCCGGCCTGCAACTCGGCCGTGCGGTGGAATGGCCCGACACGCCGGAAAAGGCGCAGCTCGACCGCGTGCCCAATCCGCAGGCTGGTACCGATTATCTGGTCCGCTTCACGGTGCCGGAATTCACCTCGATCTGCCCGGTGACGGGCCAACCGGATTTCGCGCATCTGGTGATCGACTATGTGCCGGGCCGCTGGCTGCTGGAATCCAAATCGCTGAAACTGTTCGCGGCGAGCTTCCGCAACCATGGCGCCTTCCATGAGGACTGCACAGTCATGATCGGCAAGCGGATATCGGACGAGATCAAGCCGAAATGGCTGCGCATCGGCGGCTACTGGTATCCGCGCGGCGGCATCCCGATCGACGTGTTCTTCCAGACCGGCCGGCTGCCGAAGGGCATCTGGGTTCCCGATCAGGGCGTCGCGACGTATCGCGGGCGGGGTTAGGCGGGCTCTGGCAAATTCGCCGCGCCTGCTTATCCTCCTAAGCCAGCGTAGTTGGGCTGCGTCAGCAGGAGAACACGCGTCAATGCGCAATCTCAAGACGTCGTTCCGGTTGGCGCCGCTGCTGTTCTACGGCCTTTCTGTCTTTATTGTCAGCTATGCTTATCCGATAGCCGCCAAGGCCTATAATGATCTCTGTTCAAGCCAAGGTATGACCTTCGGTGAGGGATGGTCGGTCAACTTCCTCTGTATGGCGCTCGCCATTGTCACTGTTCCGCTATTCTTGGCCCGTAGCAACGCCTTGATCCTGGCGAACCTCATCATAGGCTTGGTCACAGTTTGTGGTGCCGGATCAATTCTGCACATAGCGGCAAACACCCCATACGAATGTTTTACGCAAGCTGGGACGTATGAGGATCACACCTCAGGCGTCGACGGTTTCGAACTGTGGTTCGGTTTCGCAGCCGCTGTTTCCTACGTTCTGCTGGTCGTTGACCTGACGATCTGGAGCGTCAGGAAACTGATGGCATCACAACGGACGCGCAGCGAACCGACGCAATCCAACCTCGTTTCCTCGGCGGATCACTAAGGCTCGACGTCCGGCCTCGCGGCAGCATCCGCCGGCCGCGTCTGCTTCAAAAATCTCGCGCAGATAAATCCGAGCACCGCCATCACGGCGGCGGCCGAGACCAACGTCGTCGTCTTGCCGGCGTGTTGAAGCCCAAAACCGTAGGCGATCGGGCCGACGGTCTGGCCCATGAAGAAGAAGAACGAGTGCAGCGACAGCGCGGTGGCGCGCGCCTCGACCGACAGCTCGCTGGCGAACACCTGCAGGCAGCCGTGGATCATGTAGAAGCCGAGGCCCATCACCAGGAGGCCCGCCATCTGCAGCTTCCAGTGCGGCCCGAAGGCGACGCCGACGAGTTGGATCGCGACCAGCGTCGCGCCAACGATCATCATCCCCCTCACCCCGATCAACGGCAAAAGGCGCGCCACCGTCAGCGTGTAGAGCAGGCCGCCGATCGCAAAGCCCGCGATCACGATGCCGGCGATCGACAGCGAGGTCTCGCCGAGCTCGAACAGGAACGAGGCGATTAAGGGGAACAGCCCGAGC
>NZ_VKHP01000069.1 GCF_010811875.1 Bradyrhizobium uaiense | reverse complement strand
CCGAGTTTGTGTCTAAGATCCGGGCCCCGCACTCCCGCTGCTGCGCACGCAGCCCGCCGATTTCGCCGACCCCCAGCGACAGCGGCTTTGCCGTGCCGCCCTCCTGCATCATCGGCGAGTTGCGGCGCGACACGGCCTCGTCGAGCTTGAGCTTCTCGTTGAGATAGGAATGCCGGATCGGCTCCAAGTCATAGATGCCCGAGATCGCCATGCCGGCCCGGACATGGGCGTTCGACAGCGCCATCGACGTCAGATGTCCGCCGGCCGACCAGCCTGACACGACGATGCCGTCGGAAGCCGCGCCGAGCGCGGGCAACTGCCCGCCAAGAAAATCGATGCCGGCGTGAATCTCGGCGACGATGTCATCGAGCGTCGCATCCGGCGCCAGCGTGTAGCCGATCAAGGCGACATTGATACCATGTGCCATCGGCCCCTCGGCAAAGATCGTGAACACCTCCTTGGCGCGGGTCTGCCAATAGCCGCCATGGATGAACAGCAGCGTCGGCGCGCCATCGCGTGCCCTCAGGAAATCGATCCGGTTGCGCTCACGCGGGCCGTATCGGAGGTCGAGATGCTCGGCGTGCTGCTGCCGCATCACCGCGGAGCGCTGTTCCCAGCCGGCGGCCATCTCGGCGCTGCCCTTGACGGCCACGCCGTTGTTCAGACCGAGGTCGCGCTCCTGCTGGCTCATCGCGCGCCAGTCCAGCGCGGAAAACAACGCTGCCATCCCTGCCTCTTCCGTTCTCATCGCATTGCCACGACGGCAGGAAATGTTCTACAGCACAACGAAAGAGAAGACATAGGAGCAACGGCGCATGGCTGATCAGGGCTTGGTGAAGGAAACGGCGTGTGCCGTCGTCGAGAAGCTGAAAGCCGGCGACGTCACGCCGCTCGAATTGCTCGACGTGCTGGAAAAGCGCATCGCCGAGGTTGACGGCAAGGTCAACGCGCTGCCGATCTTGTGCTTCGACCGCGCCCGCACCCATGCCAAGGCGCTGATGCAGAAGCCGGTCAGCGCGCGCGGTCTGCTCGCGGGCCTTCCTGTTCCGATCAAGGACCTCACCGCCGTCTCCGGCGTGCTGACCACGCTGGGCTCACCGATCTTCAAGGACAACATCCCGGCGAAGTCGGATATCCTGGTCGAACAACTCGAACAGAGCGGCGGCGTGATCTACGCCAAGTCGAACACGCCGGAATTCGGCGCCGGGGCCAACACCTTCAACGAGGTGTTCGGTCCGACCCGCAATCCATGGGACACGTCGCGCTCGGCCGCGGGCTCCTCCGGCGGCGCCGCGGCCGCGCTCGCCAGCGGCACCGCGTGGCTCGCGCACGGCTCCGACATGGGTGGCAGCCTGCGCAACCCGGCGAGCTTCTGCGGCATCGTCGGCCTGCGGCCCTCGATCGGCCGCGTCGCACATACGCCGAAATTCGGCGTCGACCGTACCCTCGGCGTGCAGGGACCGATGGCGCGCAATGTCGAGGACCTTGCGCTGCTGCTCGACGCGATGAGCGGCGAGCATGCCGCCGATCCGCTGTCGCTGCCCGCGCTGCCGACGTCGTTCCTGTCGGCGACACGCTCCGGCAAGAAGCCGAAGCGCATCGCATACTCGCCCGATCTCGGAATCACGCCCGTCGATCCCGAGGTCAAGGCGGTGACCCGCAAGGCCGCCGAGCGCTTCGCGGAGGCCGGCGCGATCGTCGAGGAGGCGCATCCCGACTTCAGCGAGGCCCATGAATGCTTCCACGTGCTGCGCGCGTTCGATTTCGCGATCAGCAAGGCCGAGCTGCTGCGCACCAAGCGAGACCTGCTGAAGCCCGAGGTGATCTGGAACATCGAGGAAGGGCTGAAGCTCACGGTCGAGAAACTCGAGCGCGCCGAGGCGCAGCGCGTCGCGATGACGCAGCGTGCGCTCGAATTCTTCGAGCGATACGATCTGCTGCTGGCGCCCGCGACCATCGTGCCGCCATTCCCGGTCGAGAATCGCTACGTCGCCGAATGCGACGGCAAAAAGTTCGATAACTATGTCGAATGGCTCGGCATCGTCTATGCGATTACGCTGGCTTGCTGCCCGGCGCTGTCGCTGCCCTGCGGCTTCACCGCGTCGGGCCTGCCGATCGGCCTGCAGATGATCGCCAAGCCGCGCGCCGAGGCGCAGCTTCTGGCCGGCGCGAAAGTGCTGGAGGATATTCTGGGCGTGCGCGGCACCACCCCGATCGATCCGCGGCCGCCGCGATAAGGCGCGCCTTACGCGTTGTCTTCCGTCGCCTTGAGCGCGACGGTGAGTGCGAGCTTGGTCTGCTCGACGATCTCGTCCATCAGCTCCTCGCGGCTGATCTGGGCGACCTCGCCGGTGAGCAGGCCCTGCTCGGCGAGCATCACGATGCCATGCAGCCCGGCCCAGATCTTCAGCGCCTGCCGCTCGCGCAACAGGCCGACGGCCGGCGCCTCGAACGACTCGATCAGCAGCGCCAGCGTTTCCATCGCCGCGACGTGCAGCTCGCTGCCGACAGGCGCGCAGGCCATGGTTCTGGACGCGAACATCAAGCGGTAGATGCCGTGGCGCTCGAGCCCGAAGGCCAGCGCGGCCTGGGCAAAGCGCGACAGTTTCGAGCCCTTGCCGGGCTGCTCGATCGCCTCGCGCATGATCACGTTGAACTGCCGGAACGCTTCCGCGGTCACCGCCTCCAGTAGCGCCTCGCGGTCGGCGAAATGCCGGTACGGCGCCGGCTGCGAGACGCCGAGCTGCTTGGCCAGCGCCTTGATGCTGATCGCTTCGGGACCACCGAGCTCGACCTCGCGTAACGCCGCCTGAATCAGGGCTTCGCGGAGGTCGCCATGGTGGTAGGTTTTCAACGGCTTACGAACGATTTGTCCCATTGCGGCAATGATTGCTCGAGCGTGATGCCCATCCAGAGGACAGGATAGCGAAATCAAAGGCTTACGTCACCCCTTCGAACGGGGGATGCGACATCCGCAATGCCGGTGGCGGCGACCTGCCGGATCCTCCGGCCATAGCCACGAAGCTTGCCTCGTTCGCCCCGGGGCAATCTTCAAGGCCGGACGCGACCGGTCGGTCCCCCGGTTTCCTGATCCACTGGATGATTGACCTCCGCGCCCACCACCATCCGTGAGCTGCAACTCCGGCCTGCCGCGCCCACATGTACAGGCACCGCTTCACTTCTTCTTGCCGCGCCTGCGGCGGCAAGCAGCCGAACTGAGCTCGATTTGCGCAAGATGAAGCTCAACTGTTGGCTGCATACTTGGCGAAGTAAACCGAATAGGGCCGCAAAATGTTTACCACTCCCGCAAATCACCTTTGAGGTTGTGAACGATCTCACTAAGGAACGACCGCAACGGGTCTAGCATGCTGGTTGCAAGGATCGAGAATACCACTGCACAAGTCGCATCCGTTCCGAAGCCAGTATTGGGCAAGGAAGGAAGGCATGCAAGACAAACGGTTCGATCAATATTTCTAGTTTTCCAATGCATCTTGATGCCGGCGCAAACTGCGACCGCAATTATTAATCCTGGGAACTTCCCAAACTTGCTCATCGTGCGACCCGCGCCTTCGAATGGAAGTATCGCGTGACCGCGAATTGACGGATGAGCAGCTACCAATGGCTGAACTCGATTTTTCGGTATCCCTCCATCTGGAGAGATCCCGCGCAACTTTCATACGGCGAGGCGGTTTCACAAATTCTCTGAGCGCCGTCGATCGCCGCAACCCAAGCGGAGTATCATTATGGTGACGCCAGTTGGACCGCTTTTCGCAGTCGGCAATCAGGTCGTGACGAAATCTGGGTGGCGTATCAGCTACTGGGTCGATGCGCACAACCAGCAACTGCAGGCAGCTGGGCAAGCGCCGGTGTATTACTGGCTGCCCGAGCAGGTCAATCTCGCGCGGAAGCCCAACGGCGACTACAAGTTCAGCATGATCCACTTCGCCGGCGTGCGATCGAGCGGCACCACCGTCGGCGAAACCAGTTCCGACAACGAAGTGGCAGGCGGGCTGATCAATTTCGCGACGACTGCGGCGCCGCCGGACAACGTGCTGGCCGATGCCCATGCGGCGCTGATCGATCAGGTTCGCAGCCATGACAATCCGCTGTGGCGATACACCTCGAATCAGAAGCCCTGGTTCACTTTCATTCCCATCGTCAGCAATCAGTGCGTGCTCTCCAACACCTTGCCGGGCGACAGCCGTGGCATTCCGGCCGTGATGTCGAGCAAGAGCCCAATCGCAGGAGCGCCACCGACGATCGGGCTCAACCGCTCCTATCTGCCGGCGGGAGTCATGCCCCGCACGGTGCCGCAGAGCTATCGCGGCACGAACATCGACCCGATGTTCGTGAAGCTGTCAGGGCAAGGCCCCGGCACCATCGATCCAGGCGCGGAGAAGGCTTACAGCGCGCTGCTCGGCAGCATCCCGGCGGCGGTTGCCTATAGCGGCTTTCATAATCTCGGCACCGGCGTGATGAACGTGACGCAGAACATGATGGTCCGGGTGGTCAGTCCCCTGATGACGATCGATATCACCGGTCATTGGTCGAGAATCCAGGATCACTTCTCAGGTGCCGGACACGCCGGCGGTCTGTTCTGGAGTGCCGACATTCAAGCCCAATACGACAGCCTCCGCGAATCCGGCGACATCGAGGTCCACACATTCGTCGACCAGTCGCTGCCTGGGGCAGACAAGCTGCAAGAATATATGGACAAGCGGAGCGACTTGATCTTCCAGAAGTTCATGGACCTGGCGAAGCAGGTGATCTTCGACCCGGCACCATTCAACGAGCAACCGGCACAGGCCAGTGGCGGCTTCCTCGGCTTCGGTGGCGGCGCCGCGTTCAAACTGCGCGAGCAGCGCACCAACCTCGATCTGGAGTATCACGAGACCAAGGAAATCGCCTACCTGCAGAACTATCAGGTCGGCGGCACGCTCGACGGCGTAGCGGATGAAATCCGGGCCAATCCCGCCAAGGACAAGGTCTACTTCCTAACGGTCGATATCGGCGACTGGGACCGCAAGGTCGCGCGCGTCTTCAAGCCGGTGGTGAACTGGCCGGATCCGACGCAGAAGTGGGTCGGTGAACCCGTGGCATTCCTGTCCTGTCAGGTTGGCTATCCCAACGCCGACGGCGCCCTGCAATGGGATGGACACGTATTCAGTCCGTCCGATGGACCGGACGCCCATTTCGATACCGCGACGTTCATGAAGCAGAAGAGCGACGTTGCCCATCCGCCGGCGGGCTGGGAGCCGGACAAGATGTTCCTGAAGCGGCAGATTCACTTTACCGAGCCGCCGAGCGAATTCGAGAATCCATATGCCCGCGTGCAGGTCGAGAAGGACATCGTCGATCTCGATCCAAGCCCGCTCGGAACGCCCGACAACACAATCGCGGTTGAAGTCCGCGTCGAGGAAGCCGGCACGCTCTCGGTCGGGCCGATCCTGCTTGGCGCCAATCTGACCGACGACACCCAATACGTCGAAGTGACGATGCAGGCGCTGGGCAAGCGCGACGACGGCAATGACCGGGATCCGGTCAAGTTCACCTTCAAGTTCGCGGATCAAAACACGCCGCGCTACTGGCTGGTTTACACCGGGCAGAAGAATTTCGTGCCGAAGTTTCAATATTCGGTTCGCGTCGTGGTCAAAGGCACGCTGTTCACCCACGGACAGGAATGGTCGACGACCACTCCGATCTCGACGGGCGGCAGCGGCGGGCTGATGGTGACGGTACCGACGCCGGATGATCCCAACGTCACGAAGAAGGATGTCCCGTTGTCTGCGATTGCCTCAACGACAACTGGACAAGGTGCGCCGGCAACGCCGCCGCCCTCGACCGGTCACGTCGTACCTCCGCCCAGTACGTTGAAACCAACGGCGCCTCCGCCGACCGGCAAGGGCGCGCCCGGTGCCGGCGGCTATGGCGAAGTCGGCGGCTGGGCGGCGTCCCCCGGAGATGGCGGCGCATCGAAGGGTGCACCGGCCCCAAAGGACGAGGTTGTGTTCTCGAGCTTCGAACCAGCCTAGTCAGGCGGAGCAGCCATGTCTGCCCTTGGACCATACATCGCGCCGAGCACGACATCCGGCTGGAGCAGGCTTGATCTGCCGGGTCCAGCCTCGGTCCAGGTGCGGCGTACGAGAGATGGTTACGACCATCTCTCGGGCAAGCCGCGGGTGGCGCGCGACATCGCCGGCCGCCCGCGGGTGGCGTTGACATTGGTGCTGTCGCGCATGCCGACGCTCGACGACGCCTCCATCGCACCGCTGGTGACATGCGGTTCGCTGTCGCTGGTGATTGCGTTCGAGACCCCCGAACAGGACATCGCGGCCCTCGCCTCGCGGCTGGACGCACCATGCCGGAAGCTGTTCGTCCGTGCCGGCCGGTGCTCGCTGCGTGACAGTCGCGCATTCTATGCCGGCACCGACCTGTTCGGAACGCTGGTCGAGGGCACCATCGCCACGTCCCTGCCGCCGGAAGCCGCGCTCGACGTGCTCTACGCGTTCGACCGACGGGCATCGCGGCTTCGACTTGTGACCGAGATCGTCGACGGTCCACCGATTGACGATTTGTCGCTCGACCTCATGCTTGGCGGGATTCTCGATGGCCTGGATCGCAACCTTTATTTGTCTCTGCTGGTCGTGAACGCCGACGGCACCGCGAACCGTGTGCCGCCGTTGCGGAAGAACCTGTCGGGCGGTGAAACGGCATTGCGGGCGGCGCCGGCGGCGGTGCCGCTTGTTGCAATGAACAACCGGCTCACCTCCCTGCCGTTCGCGATGACAGCAAGCCACATCGCGCAGCCTTCGGCGGCCGCGCTGATCTCGGGCGGCGCTACGAGCCAGGGCATCGCTCTCAATGCGCACGCACATACGTTCATCGGCAACGATATGTACGTGCTGCCGCTGCACCTTGATGATACCCAGTCTCCTACCCAGAACTACCCGGTGGTGTCCGATGTCGCCGCGCATTGGTGGCCCGATGCGCTCGACCCGAAGGCCGGCTGGTATGCATCGACCTTCACATTGGTGAAGCCGGCGGCCAGCGACAATGCCGCGAACGCGGCGTTCTCCTTTGTGCTGGCAAAAACCGGCTCGGTGCTTGGCTCGGACGGCACCGCAAGAACCGGATTGACAGCAACCGTGCGGCTCACCGTCAAGGCCGCGATGACGCCAGAGACGGCCGCCGCCGCCGCGGCCAATCCGGATCGCAAGCTGCAAGCGGTTCCGTTGCAAAATCTGTCATGCGCGTTGCAGATTCCGTATCGCCGTGCGGGCACCAGCGAGATTCAATCCCAGCGATTTCCCGGGACGGTGTCCCAGACCGGCGACCAGATCACGATCACCGTCGCGTTGCTCGACGACTGGGTGCGGCTGACCTATGCGTCACTGGCATTTCCCGGGACCGGCGAGCCGCCGCGCGTCGTCGTCTCCTACGCTTTCACCTCCTACCAGTACATCTTTGACAGCCCCCAGTCGTCCCACGTGATCGGGGGCGGCCTCGTCCACCAGATTGCCAAGGTGGCCACCGTCAACGATCTGCCGGCGCAGGTGCGCGGACCAACGCTGGTCAGGCAGGACCTGAAGATCGTCAGTGCGTCTGGTTCGGTGCAGTTCGACCGCGAGAGCCCTTCGATTGTCGGACGGGCACCGGCGACACCGGCCGTCTCGCACCTTGCGGTCACGCCAATACCGCCTGCGGACATTCAGCCGCATCTTATCCCGGCAACAATCACTCCGCACCGGACGCTGGTGACGCGTTCGATGGTACGCGAGGAGACCACCGACGCTTCGCTGCCGTGCGGCAGCTACGGGAACTTCTATCTCCAGCGCAATGACGCCGGGGTTGCAACAGCGATCGGCTGCCAGGATTCCCTAAAGCTCGGCGAAACCGCGCTGAAGGCATTCGATGAAGTCACCACGTTGCGTGATCCGGCGTTCCGCGTGTTTCGCTCGCTGCAACAGCCAGGACGCTTCATGGTCGCGCCGACCGCGTACCGGATCGGGCGGTTCGGCGACGGAAGCGGCGGCAAGGCCTTCCGACCGATGATCATGCTGTATGGCCTGCTCGATGTCGATCCGGCGAACAATCGGTACGCCTTGACCACGACACTGATTCCGGACGTCTCTCCCGGGGCGTTGCTGCAGCTCGGCGCGAAGCTTGTCGCCCTGACGCCGTCGGGCAGCACGCCGACGATCGTCTATCCGACGGATCCGTTCGTCGCGGCCACGGTCGGCTATTCGTGGGCGTTACCCGCCGAATTGGGCACGCCGCAAGCAGTCACCGTACTCGACGCCATCACCATTACCCTCAGCCTGCCGCTGGCCAATGCCGCGCTCCTTACCGCCGTGCTCGATCGCAGCGGCATTCAGGGCGGCGTTACCTTCACGCTGCCGGACGGCAGCAGCGTCAACGCCGCGCTGATCGTCGACAGCAATGTGGTTGGACCTCCCGAATCCGGCCCGGTGACTGGGGCACTGCAAGGCGACACCGCGACACTCACCAATCGCACACAGCAGGCCATGAACGTCACGGACCTGGTCACGTCGACGGCAAGCGGGACAAGCCAGGTTGTGGCCGTAAACACCACGCTTGCGCCAGGGACAACCGTTACCGCGAAAGTTGATCCGGCGACCACGCGAGCGTTCGCCAACGCCACCGCGGTCGCTGCGACGTCGATCGAGGAGCTTGACGTGTTCGTCGAAGACGTCACCAGCACCGTGACGTTCATCAATCAGCTCAACTTTTCCAACCATCAGCTGACTGCACTTGCCGTCCAGGCACGCCTCGAGGGAAACAGCCACATCGAGACTATCAGTCTGGCTGAAGCCAGCACGGCCGACGCTTCGTTTACGCTGCCGATCAACGACTATCTGGCACATCAGACACTGCAGTTCGCGCTGGTCGAGACCCGCGCAAGCGGCACGCTCACGACCGCCTGGCGCAATTGGGACCTTAACAAGGGCAGCGTTATCGGAATTACCGCTGATCTTCTGTAGGAGGAGAATGTTATGAGTCAGGGCTTTTCGCTACATATTGGTCTGAACGGCGTCGATGCATCGAAGTACAACGGCTGGGCGGGCACGCTGGCCGGCTGCATCAACGATGCCAATGCGATGGAGACGATTTGTCAGTCGCAGGGTTTCACGACGCAGAAGCTTCTTGATGGTGAGGCGACCGCCGACGCCATTCTCGGAGCCATCGGCCAGGCTGCCTACAATTTGCAGTCCGGAGATACCTGCGTCATCTCCTATTCCGGTCACGGCGGCCAGGTCCCGGACACGACCGGCGACTCGCCCAATGGTCTTGACGACACCTGGGTGGCTTACGACCGCATGGTCCTCGGACACGAGCTCTACAATCTGTGGGGCCAGTTTGCGGCAAACGTGCGCATCGAGGTCTATTCGGACAGTTGCCACAGCGGCACCGTCATTCGAGAGCTGTTCATCCCGAGCGGCATCCGATGGCCGCAGTCGAAACGCAAAGCAATTCCAATCTTCCCGCAGGGCCGCGGACTACAGAACCTCAAGTCGGTTTACGCGCCAGCTGCAAATACGCGTGCGCGCGGCCCCGCTCCTGACGTTGCGGCGACACAAAAGCGGTCGATTCCTCCCTCTGTCGCACTCGACGTCTTCGAGCGCGACATGCCGATGTACGAAGCCGCGCAATGGACCCGCAAGCGTGGCGAGATTACCGCTTCGGTGATCCTGATCTCCGGCTGTCAAGACAATCAGGAATCGCAGGACGGCCAGAGTAACGGGCTCTTTACCGAAAAACTCCTGTCAGTCTGGAACAGCGGCAATTTCACCGGCTCGCTGCCGCAATTCCATCAAGCGATCTTGGCGCTGATGCCATCCGAACAGACACCGAACTACTTTGCGGTCGGGGTCAACGATGACGTCTTCACCAACTCGAAGCCGCTGACGATCGTGGTCGATCAACGCACCTCGGCGACGGGCCAACCGGCAAAGCCGCCCACCACCCAGCAGGGTCCTGTGGTCACCGGCCCCAACACTTACGATCGTTCGAAAAGCAACGGTCCCGCGTTCAATGTAACGCCCGGCGCCAACGCGTATTATGCATTTGAGATCACGAGCGATCCGAACTGTTTTGGCTATCCGGCACAACGAACCGCCGGCAATTTCTACGCCTCGTGGAACGACCCGCAGGTCAAGTCGCGCTTCACCGGCGCCACATATAACCTCCCACCCTATGCTTGGGCGGCATTACGCAATAACAGTGCGCTTTACTTCCGAATTCTCACCGCGAGCACGTTTGATCTGGGCCGATGGGACAATTACGCGGTCTCGACGGCTGATTCAGACGCGGCATCCGCGCCGACGATCGCCTTGAATGGCGCAATCGCATCACCGCCACTGGTACCGGCATAGCCGCCGACGACCTGCTGCCGCGCGCGGCCACTGAGCGCCGCCTCGCGGCAGGGGGTGCGACCAACCTTGAGAAGACAACGCGCCCGATCGCGGACACCGCTTCCCTCGCCGGGACCGGCGGGGACCCAGGCATCAGCCTCCAGGCACCCAAAAAATCAGTAGTTGCGAAGGTTTTCGTAACCTGCGGCGGGACTGTCGCCCGCTGAATTTTCGCTTGACGGACAACCGCGATAATAATGTAATATGATATAACTTGGCGACCGGTGAAGAGGTCGCCCAAGCAAGCTGGAACTTGCATAAGCTAAAATGAGGAACCCGGCGCGCTCCACCCGTGCGCCAGAGCCGAGGGAGAGTGCTTGCATGTCCAAGCTCAGAATCCGCGTCGACCAGGACAAATGCCAGGGTCACGCCCGCTGCAAATCACTCGCCCCCGAACTGTTCGAGCTCGACGAATACGGCAATGCCCATGAAGTCGGCGACGGGACCGTGCCGGCCGGGCTCGAGGACAAGGCATGGCTCGCACAGACCAACTGCCCGGAAATCGCGATCGAAGTCACCGAGGAATAGCGTCGGCCAAGGGCTGGCCGCGCGCCGCCCGTTGTGCCGACCAACGTTGATCGAACGAGAAGGAAACGAGCCGATGTCCGATTCCCCGTCCGCGAGCTTTCTGCCCGAACATCCCCCGGTCACCGACTGGGTCCATGATTTCGACCACACCGATCCGGTCTGGACCGACGATCCGTTCCCGATCTGGGAGACGCTGCGCGCCGCCTCGCCGGTCGTGCACACCGAGCGTTTCCTCGGCTGCTACATGCCGACCACCTATCAGGCGGTGAAGGAAATCGCCTACGACACCGAGCATTTCTCCTCGCGCCGGGTCATCGTCCGCGACGTCCGCCCCGAAATCTCCGCCCGCGCGCCGCCGATCACCTCCGACCCGCCGGAGCACAAGCCCGCCAAGCAGGTGCTGCTGCCGCCGTTCACGCCGGATGCGATGAAGCGGCTGGAGCCGCGGGTGCGCGCGATCTGCAACGAGCTGATCGATGAATTCATCGCCGATGGCCATTGCGACGCCGCGGCGCGCTACACCAAGCACATCCCGGTCCGCGCCATCGCGCATATGCTCGGAATTCCCGAGAAGGACGGCGACCTCTTCATCAAGTGGATCCATCAGATCCTCGAGCTCGGCATCAAGGACGAGAACGAGATGATGAGCGGCGTGCGCGAGATGACAGGCTACTTCATGGCCCATCTCGAGCAGCGCAAGCTCGCGCCGAGCGACGATCTGATCTCGCAACTGTTGCGGGCCAAGGGCCCCGGCGGCCAGCCGCTGACCGACGAGCACGTGCTCGGCTCGCTGCGGCTGCTCCTGATCGCCGGCATCGACACCACCTGGAGCGCGATCGGCTCCTCGCTGTGGCACCTCGCCAGGACACCCGCCGATCGCGAGCGCCTGATTGCGGAGCCGGCACTGATCCCGACCGCAATCGAGGAATTCCTGCGCGCCTATTCACCGGTGACGATGGCACGCGAGGTGATTAAGGAGACCACGATCTCCGGCTGCCCGGTGAAGGCAGGCAACATGGTACTGTTGTCGTTCCCCGCAGCCAACCGCGACCCCGCCATGTTCCCCGACGCGGACAAGGTGGTGATCGACCGCAAGGAGAACCGCCACGCCGCCTTCGGCCTCGGCATTCACCGCTGCGTCGGTTCCAACCTGGCGCGGATGGAGATGCAGGTCGCGATCGAGGAATGGCTGAAGCGGATCCCGGATTTCCGGCTCGACCCTGCCGGCAAGGTCACCTGGTCGGAAGGCACGGTGCGCGGCCCGCGTCAACTGCCCGTTCTGTTCGGCAAGAACGCCTGAGGAACCGGACAGCAGTTACATCGCACAACCCAATGAGGTAGCTTGCCCCGGAATCGTCCAGAGAATCCGGGGAGGCCAGCCTATGTCCGATCAAACCGCTCAACCCGCGAGCGATCATCTCGACATCCACGACGTCGAGCGGCGGGTGAAGGCGATCTTCATCGGCTCGGTCGGCAATCTCGTCGAGTGGTATGATTTCTACGCCTACACCGCGTTTGCGTTGTACTTCGCGCCGGCGTTCTTCCCGCACAGCGACCCGGTGGTGCAGCAGCTCAATGCCGCCGTGCTGTTTGCCGCGACCTTCCTGATGCGTCCGCTCGGCGGCTGGCTGTTCGGCTTCATTGCCGACCGCTACGGACGGCGGCTGTCGTTGACGCTGTCGGTGGTCTGCATGTGCTTCGGCTCGCTGATCATCGCAGTGACGCCGACCTATGCCAGCATCGGCATTGCAGCCCCCGCGATCCTGACACTCGCCCGCGTCATCGAAGGCCTGAGCCTCGGTGGCGAATACGGCGCAAGCGCCACTTATCTCAGCGAGGTCGCCGATCCCAAGCATCGCGGCTTCTACTCCAGTTTCCAGTACGTCACGCTGATCGGTGGCCAGCTCACCGCGATCATCGTGCTGTTGCTGCTACAGAAGGTGTTCCTGACGCCGGACGAGCTGAAGGCCTGGGGCTGGCGGATTCCCTTCGTGATCGGCGCCATGCTCGCGATCTTCGCAGCGGTGATGCGGCGCGGCCTGCACGAGACCGAGGCATTCGAAGAAGCCAAGAAGGTCTCCAAGCCGACCGGCTCGATCGTCGGCCTCCTGAACTACCCGCGCGAATTGCTGCTGGTGGTCGGTCTCACCGCCGGCGGCACCGCGGCGTTCTACACCTTCACCACCTACATGCAGACTTTCGTGAAACTGTCGGTCGGCCTCACCGAGGACCAGACCACCTTCGTGATCTTCGGCTCTCTGATCTTCGCGACCTTCCTGCAACCGATCTATGGCGCATTGTCCGACCGCATCGGCCGCAAGCCGCTGCTGATCTTCTTCGGCGTCGTCGGCACGCTGGCGACGGTCCCGATCCTGACCGCGCTGAAGGAGACCAAGTCGCCCTTCACTGCCTTCCTGCTGATCTGCGGTGCCTGGATCTTCGTCGCGGGCTACACCTCGATCAATGCGATCGTGAAGGCCGAGTTGTTCCCGACCAATGTCCGCGCGCTCGGCGTCGGCCTGCCCTACGCCATCACCGTGTCGATCTTCGGTGGCACCGCGCCCGCGGTCGCGCTCTATTTCAAGACCATCGGGCACGAGGACTGGTTCTACTATTACCTCAGCGGCATGATTTTCCTGTCGCTCTTGATCTACTCGACCATGCGCGACACCAAGCACGACTCCGCGATGCACCGCCACGAGTGATGGCCTGATGCGATGACCGACGACCAGGAGCCGCCCGAGAGCAAGCTGACGCGCAGCAAGCAGCGCTGGGCGCGCGAAGGCAAATTCCTGACCGGCCGGGTCACCCGGCCGGAGGAGCAGCGTCTGCCGCCGGGCCAGCACCTGACGGCGGACTGGCCGGTGCTCGATCTCGGGATGTTGCCGAACGTCACGCGCGAACGCTGGCGGCTCGACGTCTACGGTGCAGTCGAGCAGACGATATACTGGGACTGGCCGCAATTCATGGCGCAGCCGCAGACCCAGTTCGTCTCGGACATTCACTGCGTCACGACCTGGTCGCGCTATGACAACCAGTGGGAGGGGCTTGCCACAAGCGACCTGCTCGCCGCCTGCCAGCCGCGCGAGGATGCGCGGTTCGTCGTGCTGCATTCGTATGACGGCTATACGACGAACCTGCCGCTCGAGGATTTTGCCGCCGAGGACGCGCTGCTCGCCCATAGCTGGTCCGGCACGCCGCTCGAGCAGGAGCACGGCGGCCCGGTGCGGCTGGTGGTGCCGCATCTGTATTTCTGGAAGAGCGCAAAATGGCTGCAGCGCATCGAGTTCGTGACAGAAGATGCGCCGGGCTTCTGGGAGGTGCGCGGCTATCACAATCGCGGTGATCCCTGGGCCGAACAGCGCTATTCTGGCGACTGACTTTCCTCACCTCTCCCATGGGGAGAGGTCGGCGCGAAGCGCCGGGTGAGGGGTCGCGGTCCCCCGATGGAGCGTAACCCCTCACCCGAATTTCTCGCTATGCTCGAAATTCGACCTCTCCCATGGGGAGAGGTGTAGAACCATCCGGAGCAAAAGATGCCGCACGAACGCTTTCAATTCACCGGTGTCGACGGCCATCAGCTTGCCGCCGCGCTTGATACGCCCGACGGCCCGATCAAGGCCTATGCGCTGTTCGCGCACTGCTTCACCTGCGGCAAGGACGTGCTGGCGGCCAAGCGCATCGCGGTCGCGCTGGCCGCGAAGGGCATCGCCACGCTGCGCTTCGACTTCACCGGCCTCGGCTCCAGCGAGGGCGATTTCGCCAACTCGACCTTCTCGTCGAACGTCGCCGATCTCGTCCGTGCCGCCGACCATTTGCGCGAGACGCGCAAGGCACCAGCGATCCTGATCGGCCACAGCCTGGGCGGCGCCGCAATCCTCGCGGCCGCCGGCCGGATTCCCGAGGCGAAGGCGGTCGCCACCATCGCCGCGCCGTCCGACCCCGTTCATGTCACACATTTCTTCAAGGACCGGATCGAGGACATCCGCGCGCAGGGTGAAGGCGAAGTGTCGCTTGCCGGCCGCCCATTCCGCATCAAGCGCGAATTCCTCGACGACGTCGCCGAGCAGAATCTGATGGCGCAGGTCAAGCAGCTGCACAAGGCGCTGCTGGTCATGCACTCGCCGACCGACGACACCGTCGGCATCGACAACGCCACCAACATCTTCATCGCGGCCAAGCACCCGAAGAGCTTCGTGTCGCTCGCGGGCGCGGATCATCTCCTGAGCGGCAAGCAGGATGCCGCCTATGTCGCCGACGTGATCGGCGCCTGGGCCGAGCGTTATGTCGATCTCGCGCCGCAGCCCGCAGCGGACGCCGGCGGCGCGCCGCGCAACGTCGTGGTGCAGGAGACCCGCAACGGCAAATTCCAGCAGATCGTCACCACCGGTCCGCACCGGTTGATCGCCGACGAACCGGTCAGCGTCGGCGGCGATGACACCGGCCCCGGGCCGTACGATTTCCTGCTCACCGGGCTCGGCGCCTGCACCTCGATGACGATGCGCATGTATGCCGACCGCAAGTCGCTGCCGGTCGATCGCATCACCGTGACGCTCCAACACAACAAGATCCATGCGAAGGATTGCGAGGAGTGCGAGACGCGCGAGGGCATGCTCGACCAGATCGACCGCGTCATCAGGATCGAGGGCAACCTCGACGCCGACCAGCGCAAGCGGCTGATGGAGATCGCCGACAAATGCCCGGTGCACAAGACGCTGACCTCGGAGGTGCGGATCGTCACCAAGGCCGCGGAGTGAGCCCGCGACGCAGCGAGACGGGCCGAGCCGGCGCAGCATGTCAGCGGCATTCCCTCTCCCGTTTGCGGGCCATCGCAAGGGCGCGCTGACAAATATCGAAAACAACCCCATGCAAAGTAGCCGGCGGTCGCCCGCGCTCGACAAGGCCACTTGACACGTCGGGCAACTCAGCAATATTCTTCTAATATTCCGAAATCTCGCAAGCGCCCCTCGCCGTCTACCCGCGCGCCGCGCGCTTGCCGGACAGGCAGTTCGCCATGGTCCGCACCGCGGCGCCGATCTCGTTTTCGCGCCAGGCGGCGAAGCCGAGCAACAGGCCGTGGTCGCGCGGCCGCTGCAGCGCGAGGCTCGACAGCGCGCGCACCTCGACGCCGGCCGCCACCAACCGCGAGACTGCATTCTGGTCCGCGGCGCCATCCCTGAAACGGGCGATCAGCTGCATCCCGCCCGGCGGGACCTCGGCGGTGAGCACCGGCGCGAGGTGCCGCGTCAGCGCCGCGGCGAGGTGGTCGCGGCGCGCGCGGTAGATCCGCCGCATTCGCCTGACATGCGCGAGGAAATGCCCGTCGGCCATGAAGTCGGTCAGTGCCTCCTGGACGTGGACGGACGCGATCAGTCCGAGGTGACGCTGCGCGATCTCCATCGTCTGCGCCAATGATGGCGGCACCACCAGATAGCCGATGCGGATATCGGCGGTCATCGCTTTTGCAAACGTGCCGAGATAGAGCACACGTCCCTCGCGATCGAGCCCCTGCAAGGCCGGCATCGGGCGGCTGTCATAGTGAAACTCGCCATCGTAATCGTCCTCGACGATCCAGGTCTTGCCGGGCTCGGCCGCCGCCAACAGCTCGGTGCGGCGCGCAACCGGCATCACCCGTCCGGTCGGATGCTGATGCGAGGGCGTCGTGAAGATGAGCTTGGGCGCGCGTGCCTCACGCATTCGCATCATGCCCCATTGATCGAGCCTGACGCCGACGACGTCAGCGCCGGCCGCGCGAAACGCCGCCGCGGCGCCGGGATAACCGGGATCCTCGGTCCACACCGCATCGCCGGGCGCGACGACGGTCGCGGCGATCAGCGTCAGCGCCGCCTGCGCGGTCGGCAGGATCAGGATCTGATCGGCCTCGGCGTGGACGCCGCGGCTAACCTCGAGGTAGTCGCGCAAGGCTTCGCGCAGGCTCGGCCGGTTGACCACGGTCTGGTCGTTGAAGCGGCGGCGCAGCGCGCTGCGGCGCAGGCAGCGCGCCCAGATCTGGTGCGGAAACTCGCGCGCATCCGCGAGCCCGGAACGGAGCGGCCGGAAGTTCGCCTGGTAGGACAGCGGCCAATCCGTGTCGGAGAGCTGTAAGGCCCAGGGCGACAGCAACCGCCTGCGGGCGGCATCTCGGCGTGGCGCCGGCGCAGCCTTTGCGAACTTCGCCTCGATATCGTCTGACACCACCGGCCGCCGCCGCGCGGCGACGCGCAGATAGCCCTCGGCCGCGAGCTGCTCATAGGCATGCGTCACCGTGTTGCGCGAGACGTCGAGCTCCGCCGAAAGCGTGCGGCTCGACGGCAGCACCGCTCCACTTCTGATCCGGCCGCTCGCCATCAGCGCGCGAAGCTGCTGGGTCAGCTGCGCGGCGAGCCCGGCATCGTCCGACCGCTTCAGGTCGAGCAATTCGGCGAGGATCAATCTGGCTCCTTTGTTCTATCCGATCTGGCTCTTTCGATAGAGCCAGCGCGATCCTATTCACAAGCAGTGCCGCCTGCAAGGATGCCGCCGTGAATCAAACGCTATCCCCCGCCAAAGCCGCCGCCCTGTTCATCGTCGTGGTGCTGGCCTGGGGTATCAACTGGTCGGTCACGAAATCTCTGGTCGAGGCGGTGCCGCCACTGTGGACCGCGTCGATCCGCAGCTGGGTCGCCCTGATCGCGCTGCTGGTGATCCTGCGTGCCAGCGGCAATCTGATCATTCCGCGGATTGCCGATGTCCCGGTCGTGCTCAGCGTCGCGCTGCTGCACATGACGTTCTTCTCGACGCTGGTTGCCGCCGGCCTGCGCTATCTGCCGGCCAGCAAGGGCATCGTGCTGGGCTACACCACCCCATTGTGGGTGGCGCTGGCCGCCGGCGCCACGCGGACCGAACGGCTCGGCATGCTGAAACTCGTCGGGGTCGCGTCGGGGCTCGCCGGCCTCTGCGTGATCCTCAACCCGGCGTCGCTGGACTGGAGCAACCTGCACGTCATCGCCGGCGCCGGCATGATCATCCTCGCCGCGATCTGCTGGGCCGCCAACATCATCTATATCCGCTCGCATCGCTGGATCGCGACGCCGCTGCAGCTGCTGCTGTGGCAGGTGCTGGTCGCGACGCTGGTGCTGACGACGACGGCGCTGGTCACCGAGGGCGTGCCCACGGTGACATGGTCGCCGCACCTCGTGCTGCTGTTCCTCTATTCCGGCTTCATCGGCACCGCGCTGGCCTACTGGGCGATGTCGATGGTCAACAAGAGCCTGCCGGCACTGACGACCTCGCTCGGCACGACGGGAACGCCGATCGTCGGCATCGTGACCGCCGCATTGCTGCTCGGCGAGCCGATCGATCTTTCGCTCGCGATTGCCGCGGCGCTGATCGTCGGCGGCATCGCGCTGAGCGCGCTCGCGGATGCGCCGGCGCGGGCCTGACTTCAGGCGGTTGCAAGCGGCCTGACCCGGAGCGCGCCGCGCAGGCCGGCGGCGGTGCCGAGCATGATGCCGGCGATCGCGATGAAGGAGGACAGCGACAGCGTTGACAGTCCGGTCAGCCCCTGCCCGACCGAGCAGCCGAACGCCATCACGCCGCCCGCGCCCATCAGCGCGGCACCGCTTGCCGAGCGCAGCATGTGTTGCGGCGAGCGGTAGCCTTCGAGCTGGAAGCGCCCGGTGGCAAGCGCCGTGACCAGGCTGCCGGCGAACACGCCGAACACGGTGACGATGCCGAAATTGAGCGTCGAGCCGGTCGACAGCATGACGTATTGCAGCGCGTCGGCGATCGGCGCGATGAAGGTGAGCGACGTCACCGGCACCGGATTGAAATCATCGGCGCCGAGATAGCCGGTCGCGTACCAGCCGCCCGCCACCAGCAGGCCGACGATCAGGCCGGCCGCGATCTGGCCGGGCGATTTGCGGAACGGCGCATGAGCAAAGGCGAAGATGATCAGGATGGCTGATAGCACCGCGGCCGCGACCATCCGCGACGGCACCGCGCCGAGGCCGATGCTCGCCAAGAGCGCCGGTGCCGAATTGGTGACGACGGTCGCCTGCGAAGCCTGAACCATCGCGATCCGCGCCGGCGCGATCAGGCCCTTCAGTGTCATCTCGGCGACAATGCCGAGCACGATCACGACCACGAAGGAACGTAAGTTTCCACGTCCGAGCAGCACCAGCGCCCGCGAACCGCAGCCGTTCGACAGCACCATGCCGTAGCCGAACAGAAGCCCGCCGAAGAACATCACCGGCGCCGAGAACGACGGCTGCAGGTAGATCGACTTGCCGAGATCGACGAGGCCGGCCGCTGCCAGCAGCTGCGAGGCCGCGATTGCGACGCCCATCGCCAGCGCATAGGTGCGCGCCAGCCGGCCGTCGCCCTCCGCCCACCAGCCGCGCAGCCCGCTCATCATGCAGAAGCCGCTGAGCAGCCCGATCGAGCCATAGATCAGGCCGATGATGAGGGCGGCGAGGATGACCGTTGTGGCGGGGTCCATGGAAGAGTCCTCAGGGGTTCGTCATTGCGAGCCAACCGGTCGGCGCGAAGCGCCGCCGGATGACAGGCTCCGCGAAGCAATCCATATCACCACAGCGAAAGAGAATGGATTGCTTCGTCGTTTCACTCCTCGCAATGACGGTGGATTACGGTCGCAATATCACGCGGTCGCGCGACGAGCCTGCCACGGCAACGAACGCCGCTCTGGCCTGTTCCAGCGGATAAATCGCGCTCTGCTTGATCGGAAACGGCTTCAGATGCCCGCCGGCAAAACCCGGTGCAAGCTCGCGCAGCACCGCGCCGGTCGCAACCGACGACAGCGCCAGCGTGTCGATGCCGACATAGGTGTGCTGCCCGCGATAGAATTCGAGGATGTTGAACTGGACGATGCGGTCGACCGCCGCGATCAGGATCTGGCGGCCGCGCAACGCCAGCGACTTGTGCGCGGCCTGGAAATAGGGATCGCCGACCGTGTTGTAGACGATGTCGGCGCCCTTGCCGCCGGTCAGCTCGCGCACGCGCGCCGCAACATCAGTTGTAGAGGCATCGATCACCTCGACTGCCGAATTGCTGTGGCCCTCATAGGGCTCGCTCTTGCGCACCACGCCGATCACGCGCGCACCGTGCCAGCTCGCGATCTGCACCGCGGCTTGCCCGACCTTGCCGTTGACGCCCATGACCAGCACGGTCTCGCCCGCCTTCGTAACGCCCGCGCGGCGCAGGCCTTCCATCGCGGTGACGAAGGGCACGCCGATCCCGGCGGCTTCATCCCAGGAAATGCCGGCGGGTTTCTCCACCACGGCATCGGCCTCGACCACAAGATGCGTGGCGTGGGTGCCGTCGCGGCGGATGCCGAGATCGCCGGATGAGCCGAACACCTCGCGCCCGATCAAGCCCGACGGGCCGTCGATCACGACACCGGCATAGTCGCGGCCCGAGGTCCGCGGGAAGACGGCATAGGGCATCAGCCCGGTTGCGGCTTTGACGTCGGACGGATTGACCGCAGCGGCCTTCACCTCGATCAGGACGTCGTTATCTTTGCGCGAAAGTGGGTGGGTCTCGACAACAGGCGCGACTGCCGCTGCGTTCTCTGCCTTCGCCAGCAGGCGGACGCAACGGGCATCGACGGGATGACGGTTTGCTTGCGGGGCCGGCGGCATGAGCAGTCCAGTCTTGGTCATGAAGCGCGCCGCAAGGCGCGCGGATCGTGGCGGCCAGGCGGCCTCAGGCCATGACTAATCGACTGACCGATCAATTCAAGGGGCTTGTTGGGGCCGGCAAGCTCAGAGCTTCGGCGGCGGGGCCCTGCCCAGGATCGCTTCGATCGACAGGCCGAGCCCGAGCAGTTTGGCATCGCTGCCGACGGGACCGTCGAGCTCGAGCCCGACCGGCAGGCCGCCAGGCGTCATGCCGGCATAGAGCGACAGCCCGGGCAGGCCGGCATTGCTGCCGGGATCGGTGTTGCGGATCATGGTGCCGAAGGTCGGCGCCGGGTCGCCGCCATTGACCGACATCTCGCCGGACCCGGTCTTTTCATCGATGACCGGTGCAGGCGCGATGGTAGTCGGAAACAAGATGGCGTCCAGTTTGTTGTCCCTGAGATAGGCGGCATAGATCGCCTGCAGTGCCGGCCGCTGAACTTTGATGGCATCGTCGTAAGCGGCACCGAAAGCGTCCGCCGTGATCGCACCGAACGCACCGATCACGTCGGGACTGGCGACGCCGGCCGCGATATCCGACAGCGCGATCCCGTCGATCCCGGAGGCGGCGAGCCAGGCCGGGATATCGGCGATCGGTTCATGCAGCGCGACGACGAAGGACACCTTGTCGTTCTGCTCGAACAGGCCGGGCATATCGACATCGACCAGCACGGCACCAGCCGCCGCGAGCCGGGCGCAGGCAGCGCGAGCGACCGCCTCGACACCGCGATCGAGGCCGCTCCAGAAACAGGCGGGAATGCCGAGACGCACGCCGCGCAACAGAATGGGCGTGGCCAACAGCGAGCCTGATATCACGGCATCGAGCAGCGCGACATCGGCGACGGTGCGGCCCATCGGGCCGACGGTGTCGCGGGTATGGCTGATCGGGACCACCTGGTTGTCGTCGTGATAGCGCCGCTCGGCGCCGCCATTGCCGACCGAAGGCCTGAGACCAACCGTCCCGGTCAGCGCCGCGGGCACGCGGGTCGAGCCGCCGGTGTCCGATCCGAGACCACAGGTGGCGATCCGTGCGGCGATCGCCGCCGAGGTTCCGCCCGACGATCCGCCGGGGATCCGGTTGGTGTCGTAGGGATTGCGCACAGGTCCCGCGAACGGCGCGAGATTGGTGCTGGTGATGCCGAAGGCGAGCTCGTGCAGATTGGTCTTGCCGATCACGACAGCGCCGGCGTCGAGCAGCTTCTGTAGCGACGGCGCATTTCGCTTGGGCCGCGCGTGTTGCAGTGCCGGCGTGCCGCCTGACGTCGGCAGATCCGACGTGTTGATGTTGTCCTTGACCACGATGGGGAGACCGGCGAGCACGCCGGTCCGCTTTCCGGCATCGACCTCGCGCGCCGCGGCCAGTGCGGCGTCGCGGTTCAGCACAATGAAGGCGTTGAGGTGCTTGAGCCGCTCGGCACGATCGAGCGCCGCCTCGACGAGGCTGACCGCCGTCACCTTGCCGTTGCGGATATCAGCCAGGATTTCCGCAGCGGTTGCTTCGTTGGTATCCGCCATGCCCTTCGCCCCTTTGCATTGCGGGCGAGAAGCTATTCTTTCGGCCGCTTGTCGTAAACACGTTTCGCCTTGCCGAGCGAACGTTCGAGCGTCTCGGGGGCGACGACGCGGACGCGGGTGGAGATGCCGATCGTGTTCTTGATGAAACCAGCGACCTTTTCGGCATGCGCGGTCAACCCCTCGCCGTCCCAACTTTCGGGCCGGGCTTCGGCGAGCACCGTCATCTCGTCCATGCGGCCTTCGCGGGTCAGCTCGATGACAAAGTGGCCGCCACACCAGTCGGTCGCCAGCAGCGCTTCCTCGATCTGCGTCGGGAACACGTTGACGCCGCGCAGGATGATCATGTCGTCGGAGCGGCCGGTCACCTTCTCCATCCGCCGCATGCCGGGCCGCGCCGTGCCGGGCAACAGCCGCGTCAGGTCGCGGGTGCGGTAGCGGATGATCGGAAAGCCTTCCTTGGTCAGCGAGGTGAACACCAGCTCGCCCTTCTCGCCGTCGGCCAGCACCTTGCCGGTGAGAGGATCGATTACCTCGGGATAGAAGTGATCCTCCCAGATGTGCAGCCCGTCCTTGGTCTCCACGCATTCCTGCGCGACGCCGGGGCCGATCACCTCCGACAGACCATAGATGTCTGACGCGTCCATATCGAAGGCCTGCTCGATCTCGACCCGCATCGCGTTGGTCCAGGGCTCGGCGCCGAAGATGCCGAACTTCAGCGACGATTTGCGCGGGTCGAGGCCCTGCCGCTTGAACTCGTCGAGGATCGCCAGCATGTAGCTCGGCGTCACCGTGATGATGTCGGGCCGGAAATCGTTGATGAGCTGCACCTGCCGCTCGGTCATGCCGCCGGAGATCGGGATCACCGTGCAGCCGAGCCGCTCGGCGCCGTAATGCGCGCCGAGGCCGCCGGTGAACAGGCCATAGCCGTAGGCGTTGTGCATCAGCATGCCGGAACGGCCGCCGGCGGCGCGGATCGAGCGCGCCATGACGTCCGCCCAGGTATCGATATCGGCTTTGGTGTAGCCGACCACGATCGGCTTGCCGGTTGTGCCCGAGGAAGCATGGACCCGCACCAGCTGTTCGCGCGGCACTGCGAACATGTTGAAGGGATAGTTGTCGCGCAGGTCGGTCTTCACCGTGAAGGGAAATTTGGCGAGATCGGAAAGCTGCTTGAAATCGGACGGGTGGACGCCCGCGGCGTCGAAGCTCTTCTTGTAGTGCGCGACGTTGTCGTAGGCGTGCTTGAGCGACCAGGCCAGCCGCCTGGTCTGCAGCGCCATGATCTCGTCGCGCGAGGCGCGTTCAGCCGCATCGAGCTCGGCGTGATAGCCGCTATCCCTGACCTTGAGCTTTGCCGTTGCCATCGACGTTTCCCCTGAAGCCTTATGTCTTGATGTCTGAATCCGGCAGCCAGCTGCCTTGTATCACCCGCGAGTGCCCGCGAAATTCAGCAATCACGCTGTCGCCGGCGGTGACGCGCACGTCGTAGATTCCCGAGCGGCCGCTGCGCGAGATCTCGCGCGCGGTCGCCACCAGACGATCGCCGAGCTTGCCCGGCCGGATGAAAGTGATGTTGCCCTGCGCTGCGACCGCGCGATCGTTATGGCTGTTGCAGGCAAAGGCGAAGGCGGAATCGGCGAGCGTGAAGATGTAGCCGCCATGGCAGATGCGCTGGCCGTTGACCATGTGCGGCTGCACCGTCATCGCCATCACTGCCTGTCCCGGCTTGATCTCGACCAGCTCCATGCCGAGACCCTTGCTGGCGTCGTCTTCCTTCCACATCGCATCCGCGCAGGCGCGGGCGATATCTTCGGGCGATAGCGTGGCCTTCAAATTCACATCGAACTCCCTGTGCGCGGGCCCGTTGCGACGGGCCTCTTGGCGTTACATCAGTGTTTGGCGCGACGCACGAGGCGTCAACGCGCAGATAGATTTAGACGTGGTCGTAATCGACCACGACCTTGCCCGAGCACGGCTTGGCCTGGCAGGTGAGGATGAACCCCGCCTTCAGCTCCCACGGCTCCAGCGAATAATTCAGATCCATCGGCGCCTCGCCTTCGACCAGCTTGGCACGGCAGGTCGAGCACATGCCGCCCTTGCAGGCGAACGGTAAGTCCATGCCGGCGCGCAGCGCGGCATCGAGGATCGACTCGCCGTCGGCCACGGGGACTTCGCGGCGCTTGCCGTCGATGATCAGTCCGGCGATCGCCTTCGGCGGCGCGCCGGCGGGTACGACGACCTTCGGGCGCGGCTTGCCGCCGAATTCCGAGACGAAACGTTCGACATGGATGCGCTCGTCGGCGATACCGATCTCGCGGCAGGTCGCCTCGATGGTCTCGCTCATCGCGGCCGGACCGCAGACGAAGACATGATCCACGGTTGCCGCCGGCACCAGCGAGCGCAGCAGCACCCGCACCTTCTCGCCGTCGAGCCGGCCGTGCAGGATCGGAATGTCCTGCTCCTCGCCCGAGATGACGTGAAACACCGAGAGCCGCTGCATGAAGCGGTCCTTCAGCTCCTCCAGCGCCTCGCGGAACATGACGCCTTCGGTCGAGCGGTTGCCATAGAACAGGAAGAAGCGGCTGTCCGGCTCGCGCGCCAGCACGCCCTTGACGATCGAGAGGATCGGCGTGATGCCGCTGCCGGCGGCGAAGCCGACATAGGTCCGCGCTTCGCCGGGTGCATGCGCGACGCCGAAACGGCCGGTCGGCGTCATCACGTCGAGCTCATCGCCGGTCTTCAGCTCGTCGGCGGCCCAGTTCGAGAACGCGCCGCCATCGACCTTCTTCACCGCGATGCGCAGCTCGCCGTCGTCGGGGCCGGAGCAGATCGAGTAGGAGCGGCGGACTTCCTCGCCGTCCATCGTGGTGCGCAGCGTCAGGTACTGGCCGGGCGTGAAGCGGTAGTCGCCTTGCAGATCGGCGGGGATCGCAAAGGTGATCGAGATCGCATCCGACGCCTCACGGCGCAGATCGCTGACGGACAGACGGTGGAAACGGGGTGTCGACATGGTCAATGACACTTGAAGTAGTCGAAGGGTTCACGGCAGCTCTTGCAACGCCACAGCGCCTTGCAGGAGGTCGAGCCGAACTCGGAGAGCAGCTCGGTATCGCCTGAGCCGCACTGCGGGCACGCAACCGCCTGCTCGCCGAACAACGCGCGGCGCGAGGAGCCCGGCAGCGGCGGTGCGATGCCGTATTCCCTGAGCTTGCGGCGGCCGTCCTCGCTCATCCAGTCGGTGGTCCATGCCGGCGACAGCACGGTGCGGACCTTCGGCCCGCGAATGCCTTCGCGCTCCAGCGCCAGCTCGATCTCGAGCGCGATCATGTTCATGGCGGGGCAGCCGGAATAAGTCGGCGTGATCGCAACCTCGACATGGCCGTCGCGCACCGCGACATCGCGCAGCACGCCGAGATCGGCGATGGTCAACACAGGAATTTCGGGATCGACCACCTGTGCGGCCGCGCTCCAGGCGCGCCGGCGCAGATCGGCATCGCTGAGTGCAACCGTCACCATGTGGCCCCCGGGAAGGTCCGCTGGAGGGACTGTAATTCGCTGAGCAGATGGCCGAGATGCTCGCTGTGGCTGCCGACGCGGCCGCCCCGCTGCATCCAATCGCTCTTCGGCAACGCCAGCGTCGCCTCGTTGACGATACCGGTGACGGTCTTCAGCCAGCGCGACTTTAGCGCCGCCGGATCGATCGCGATGCCGGCATCGATCAGGCCGCGCTCGCCGTCGTCGACCGCGAACATCTCGCCGGTGTAGGCCCAGAGATCGTCGATCGCATTCTGCGCGCGGCGATGGCTCTCCTCGGTGCCGTCGCCGAGACGGACGATCCATTCCGACGAGTGCCTGACATGATAGGCGCTCTCCTTCTCCGACTTCGCCGCGATCGCAGCAAACGTCGGATCGGAGGATCCCATCATCGCGCGCCAGTAGAGATCGGCGAATGCCGCATAGAAGAACTGCCGCACCATGGTGCGGGCGAAGTCGCCGTTCGGCTGCTCGACCAGCAGCAGGTTGCGATACTGCCTGACGTCGCGCAGATAGGCGAACATGTCCTCGTCGTTGCCGCGGCCTTCGACCTTGGCAGCGTAAGTGTAGAGCTCGCGGGCCTGGCCGAGCAGGTCGAGACCCATATTGGCCAGCGCCATATCCTCTTCCATCGCCGGCGCATGGCCGCACCATTCGGACAGCCGATGGCCGAGGATCAGCGCATCGTCGGCGCGGCGCAGTGCGTAGAGCACCAGCGGCGTTTCGGAGACTTCGATATTGGCGGTTGCCATGTTCTAATCCACCTGCATCCACTTGCTCGGCGTCATCCTGAGGAGCCTGCGCAGCAGGCGTCTCGAAGGATGGCCGCGATCGCTACCGGGGCGTCATGGGTCGAGACGGCGCTAACGCGCCTCCTCGCCATGACGGGTGAAAGTCACATATGCCCGACTTCGTCGGGGACGTCGTAGAAGGTCGGGTGGCGATAGATCTTGGATTCCGCCGGCTCGAACATCATGCCTTTCTCGGACGGATCGGACGCGGTGATCGCGTTCGAGGGCACCACCCAGATCGACAGCCCCTCGCCGCGGCGGGTGTAGATGTCGCGTGCGGCCTGCAACGCGAGCGTCGAGTCCGCCGCATGCAGCGAGCCGACGTGTTTGTGCGCAAGGCCGTTGCGGCTGCGGATGAAGACTTCCCAGAGCGGAACGTTCGGCGTGGCCATCTCGGGCTCCCTATTCTGCGGCTTGCGCGAGCTGGCGGCTCTTGCGCTTCTCGGCATAGGCCATCGCGGCCTCGCGCACCCAGGCGCCCTCGTCATGCGCCTTGCGGCGCGCGGCGAGGCGATCGCGGTTGCAGGGGCCGTTGCCGGCCAGCACCTGCTTGAACTCGTCCCAGTCGATCGGGCTGTGCACCCAATTGCCGTTCTCGTTCTGCTTCATGCCGGGATCGGGAATCGTCAATCCGAGGAACTCGGCCTGCGGCACGGTGGCGTCGATGAATTTCTGGCGCAGCTCGTCGTTGGAGAAGCGCTTGATCTTCCACTTGGTCGAGGTGTCGCTGTGCTGGCTGACCTGGTCCGGCGGGCCGAACATCATCAACACCGGCCACCACCAGCGATCGAGCGCGTTCTGCGCCATCGCCTTCTGCTCCGCGGTGCCGCGGCACAGCGTCACCATGATCTCAAAGCCCTGGCGCTGATGGAACGACTCTTCCTTGCAGACGCGGATCATCGCGCGCGCGTAGGGGCCGTAGGAGCAGCGGCACAGCGGGATCTGGTTCATGATCGCCGCGCCGTCGACGAGCCAGCCGATGGTGCCGATATCGGCCCAGGTCAGCGTCGGATAATTGAAGATCGAGGAATATTTCGCCTTGCCGGAGAGCATGCCGTCGACGAGCTCTTCGCGCGAGGTGCCGAGCGTCTCGGCGGCGGCATAGAGATAAAGCCCGTGGCCGCATTCGTCCTGCACCTTGGCGAGCAGTGCGGCCTTGCGGCGCAGCGACGGCGCGCGGGTGATCCAGTTGCCCTCGGGCAGCATGCCGACGATTTCGGAATGGGCGTGCTGGGAAATCTGCCGGGTCAGCGTCTTGCGATAGGCGGCGGGCATCCAGTCGTTCGGCTCGATGCGCTCGTCGGCATCGATGCGGGCCTGGAACTGACTGGTACGGGCAACATCCTCGACGCCGCGATCGTCGCCGTCGGATGAGTTGAGCGCCTGCGTATACATGGCCGACCTCCCAGTGTGTTGTTAGGCAGGAATATATAACACAAATTTCCAAATACAAGATATTTTTGTAATACGTTCAGGCGCCCTCGAAACGCCGTGCCACGGCGCCGTTGGGCTTCGGCAGCGGGCCGTCCTCATTGGTTGCGTGGTCGTCAAGCCATTGTTCCGACGACGGAAGCAGCCCGCGATAGATCTCGCCGCAGAGCTTCCGCGCCGCCCTGCCCGGCCAATCCTTCGGCAGCAGCTGATACGGCAGCAGCGGATCGCGCAGCACGACCCGGCGATAGTGGTGGATCAGCAGGATGCGCGCAGTGAAGGCGTCGGCGTCGCTCAGCCTTTCGCCGCGCACGATCCAGCCGTGCAGGGGCTCGAACGTCTTCATGAACTTCAGATAGGCGTCCGCGGTGCGATGGAGCGGCCAGCTCTCGCTGAGCAGCCGGCGCCCGCTGTCGTCTTCCGCGGAGACTTCGAGCCGGATCGCGCGCGATGCTTCATCCGGGATCGGCACGCCTGACGGCGCAACCCACACGCCGGGCAGCGGGCTGCCGAAGCCGGCATTCTTCAACGCCTCACGCGCGGCGTCGCGGTCCTCGGCATTGCCGATCAAGAGCAGTTCGAAGCGGCCGGTCCAGTCCGACGGCGGCGGATCGTAGATGTGCCTGGTCGCGGTGTCGAAGGTCTGCCGGCCCTTCGCGTTCAGCCGATAGAAGCTGTTGCGGCCGACCTTGCTGCGCTCGAGCCAGCCATCGGCGGCGAGCCGCGACATCGCGGTGCGCACCACGTTGCCGTCGATGTCGAGCGACTTGAAGAATTCGAGCAGCGTGCCGAGCCACACCGCGCCGCCGCGCGGCACGATGGAATCTCCGAACACGGTGATGATGATCGAGCCGGTGCGTGACGGCTCGCGCTTCAGTTGATCGACGATGCGAGCAAGCGGCTGTGGCATGCCTCAACGCATAGCGCGTTTTGTCGATTCACGACAATGCGGGTCTCTTCTCCTTCTCCCCGCGTGCGGGGCCGAGACGAGCGAAGCTCGCTCTGAGAAGGTCGGGATGAGGGGGGCTCTCCGCGTTCACGGTGAGAGACGACTCATGGAGGCTCCCCCTCACCCGGATCGCATTGCGCTGCGCTCCATGCGTTCCGGCCTCTCCCGCAAGCGGGGCGAGGCAAGGAAGGGCGCTTACCTGTTGGGATCCGGATAGACGAAGCTGCGCCAGCCGCTGCGATCGAACGGCGCCCACTCGCCTTCCTTTTGCGCGAGGCGATCGGCAACCGCGTAGACCACCGCCGGGTGATGGCCCATGCCGCAATGGCTGCTCTCGACCTCGATGCTGTCGGTCATCGACGAGCTCTGCTCGCGGCAGCCCTGCCAGGCGCAGACGCCGTCGGTGCGGCTGAAGATCGCGGTGGTCGGCACCGGCGGCGCGCTCGCGAGCGAGCCGCCGAAACGGGAATCCTCTTCGTCGGCCCGGCGGCCGCTGGCCATCTCGTAGACGCGCCAGGCGTTGGTCGACTTCGGGCCCGCGGCGAACGGGCTGCCGAGCGTGATCACCTGGCGCACGCGCTCAGGCATCATCTTGGCAAGCTGGCGCGCATAGAGGCCGCCGAGGCTCCAGCCGACGACGGAGACCTTGCGGCCGGTCGTTTCATTCATCTCCTGCAGCAGGTCGACCATCCCGTCCTGCACGCCGGCGCGAAGCCCGAGGTTGCGGCCCTGGCGCCAGCCGCTGACGGCGTAGCCCTTGCTCCTTAGGAAGTCGCGCAGCAGGCGCGTGGACATGTCGGAGGCGATCAGTCCGGGCAGCACGAGCACCGGATGCCCGTCGCCGCGCGGCGCGAGGCTCAACAGCGGCAATGCACCAAGAAAGGCACCAAGCTCATGAATGGCGCGGCCCTCCAGGAACATCAGTGTCCTGGACGGCGGGCGTAGCGTCTGCGCAGCAACCGACATTTCAGCTCCTCTTCACGGCCCCTGACGTCTCGGCGGCCGGCAATGGATCATCGGGATGGGTCAACAGGATTGACGCAAACCCAGCGGAATCGTTCCGCAACGCAACAATCAACCTTGAAAAGCTAGGGAAGCGATCACTTTCGTGCAAGCGGCCCAGGTCACACTTGCCACAACTTATGTGATCGCCGTGCCCAATCGGTCACAGCAAGCGCAGCACATATTCCAGGGTGTAAAGCGCGAGGCCGGCAAGTCCACCGATCAGCGAGCCGTTGAAGCGGATGTATTGCAGGTCCTTGCCGACATTGACCTCGAGGAGTGAGATCAACTGCTCCATGTCCCAGCTCTTCATCTGGTCGGCGATGAAGGTCGAGACGCCGCTCTTCTGCTCGGCGACAACCGTGCGCAGGATCGCGACCAGCCCCTGATTGATTTCGCCGCGCAGCTCCGCATCGCCATGGAGCGCATCGCCGGCCTCGACGAACATCCTCGCCAGCTGATGCTGCAGCACCTGCGACTCGCCCGACGCGCTGCGCTCGATGAAGTCCTTGACATTGGCCCAGATGGTGCGCCCGAGATTGGCGAGCTCCGGCCGCGCCAGCAGATCGCGCTTGAGACCGTCGATGCGATCGGCGAACGCCTTGTCGCTGCCGAGCCGGTCGACGAACGACAGCAGCATGCGGTCGAACTCGCCGCGGAACGGATGCTGCGGATCGTTGCGCACCTCTTCGAAGAATTTCGTCGCCGAGGCGATGATCCGGTTCACCACGAACTTGTCGGCGCGATAGAGCCTCAAGAGCGTCGGCATCTCGGCGCGGACCTTGTCGCGGATCACCGTCATGGTCTCCTGCTGCGTCAGCGTCTGGTGCAGCGCGCGCAAGAGGTCGTCGAGCAACCCCTCATGCTTGCCCTCCTGCACGAAGCCGCGCAGCGCGCCGGCGGCGAGCGGCGCAAGATCAACCGAGAGGATCTGCGTCGTGACGCGGCGGCTGATGAATTGCATCAAGCCTGAACTCTCGGTTGCCGCGAACGCTTCGGGCAGCATCCGCAGCACGAAGCGGGCGAGATCCTCCGACCGTTTGCGGTCGCGCAGCCAGTCGGCGATGAAGCTGCCGAAATCGATCTCGCGCAGCTTGGCCTCGACCGGTCCGGATTCCAGGAAATTGTTCTCGATGAATTCGCCGAGCTTCTCGGCGATGCGCTCCTGATTGCTCTGGATGATCGCGGTGTGCGGGATCGGCAGCCCCAGCGGCCGCTTGAACAGGGCGACGACGGCGTACCAATCGGCGAGTCCGCCGATGGTCGCGGCCTCCGCGAACGCGGCGATGAAGCCGAACACCGGATGCACCGGCAATAGCGACTTCGATGCAATGAAGACGATGAGGGTTGCCGCCAGCACGCCGGTCGCCAGCCATTTCACGCGCCGCAGCTCGGCGGCACGTTCGGCATCGACGGGCGTTGCGATGAGGGCGGCTGGAAGGGTCATGGGGGCTTGGAATGAACAGTAGTTTACATAGGCGCCGCACGCGCTGGCGTCATCCTGAGGTGCGCGCATTTTGCGCGCCTCGAAGGATGGCCACAAGCACCGTCGCTAGCTCCCATCCTTCGAGGCTCGCTCCGCTCGCACCTCCAACGACAACGGCAAGCCGTTGCGCGAGGATGACGTTCGAGCAGGCAAAAAAGAAGGCCCGCGAAATGGCGGGCCTTCGAAAAGGGCAGTTGGTCAGTGCAAGCGCGATCAGGCGGTCTTGCCGTAGACCTTGGCGAAGTTGTCCTGCGCGGTCTTCGCACCGTCGGTGACGAGCTTGCCGAGATACTCGGTCGTGGCCTTCGCCCGCGAGACGAACAGTTCGCCGCGCGCACGGACCAGGTCCGACTGGATCTGGGCAGCTTCGCTCAGCGACTTGGCAGACGCGAGCTTGTCGATACCGGCGAAGAACGCCTCGGCGTCCTGGTAGATCGCCTGCTGGATGTTGCGGCTGATCTTGGCGGCTTCGGTCACCGAACCGGCAACAGCGGTCTCTATCACGTTGGTCACCTTCTCGGAGCCGGCATAGGCATCGGCAGCGCGGGTCTTGGCGGCCTCGGCCTGCTTCTTCACGAACTCACGGGCGGCTTCCGGAACTTCCAGGTTCTGGAGCTTGGTGAACGCCTCGGTGACGGGCGCGAAAGCTTCCTTGACGCCATTCAGCACGGAATTGGCTTCGGTAGTCATTGGGGTCTCTCCATCCTCAGGTTTGAGCTATGGGCTCACCCCGTCCGGATTGGCCCGGGGCAACGGTGTTATGACACACCCCATGGTGCGCTGCAACATCGATGTTGCAGCGCGACATCACGAACCCGTGAACAGCATGAAGCTCCGGCAGATTGCCTCAGGAACCGGCAGCGAGAGGTATTTAGCCACCCCCAACCGCACCAGGCACCCCGTACGCCTCCATTTGCGCCCGGACCTGCGCCACGTTGTGCCCGAGCACGACGATGTCGTGGGTCTTGCCCTCGACATCCCTGACATGGTCGCGCAGCAGGGCCTCCGCCTTGAAGCCGAGGCTCTCGAACAGCGCGATCGCCGCCCGCTGGTCGACTGTCATCTGCACCGAGAACTTCTCCAGCCCGGCGCCAAGGGCAATAGCGAACGTCTCCTGCGACAACGCCCGGCCGACGCCCTGCCCCCGCACGTCGAGCGACACCACCATCCGGATCTCGCCGACATGCGGCGACCAGGAATGCGGATCGCGCACCAGCGTGCCGCAACCGACCACCTTGCCGTCCTTGATCGCAAGCAGGCTCGTGATGTCGCCACGCTCGATCTCGTTGATCCAGGCCGACAGCACCTTCGGCTGGCTGATGTTGCGCGGCAGGAACAAGAGATCATGCGTCGGCAGCTTTTGCGCGAAGGCCAGCACCGCGGCCTCGTCTGCGCGCTTCATCAGGCGGAACTCGATGTCGCCGGCCTCGGTCTTGACGTGGCGCGGATAGGAACGTTGTTCGGTCATGTCGATCTCTCTCAAGTCGACCCTTGTCAGGTCGATCTTTTGCCCAACCAGGAGTCCAGTTTCGGCCATAGCCGCTTGATTGCATTGGCGCCGGCGACCAGCGAGACGTGACCGCCTTTCAGCATCACCTCCTCCTTGTCCTCGGAGCCGATCTTGGTGATCAGATGTTTTGCTGCGTCATACGGCACGATGTGGTCGTGCTCGGCGACCGCGTGCAGGATCGGCACCTTGATGTCGGCAAGCTTCGCCGCGCGGCCGCCGACCGTCATGGTGTCGTTGTAGAGCTTGTTGTCCCACATCAGGTCCTTGGTGATGGCGCGGAAATATTCGCCGGCGAGCGGCAGCGTGTCGGTCGCCCAGCGATCGAACATCCGGTACGACTTCACGAACTCGTCGTTCCAGATGTTGTCCCAGAGCTGGATCTGGCCGGCGACGCGCGCGGCCGGCCGCAACATGTCGAACGATTGCAGGATCAGCTCGGGCGGCATGTTGCCGGTGCTGTCGATCAGGCGGTCGACGTCGAAATAGCGCCGGTCGGCGAAATTCGAGAACAGCTTCATCTCGCGAAAATCGATCGGCGTGGTGAAGCAGATCAGGTTCTTCATCGGCCCGTCGTTGAAGATCGAGCCATAGAGCAGCGATAACACGCCGCCGAAGCAATAGCCGATCACGGAGACGTCCTTCTCACCGGAGTCCTGCTGCACGCGGCGGACCGATTCCGGGATGAAGTCGAGGACGTAGTC
Source organism: Bradyrhizobium uaiense (assembly GCF_010811875.1). Classification (GTDB taxonomy): domain Bacteria; phylum Pseudomonadota; class Alphaproteobacteria; order Rhizobiales; family Xanthobacteraceae; genus Bradyrhizobium; species Bradyrhizobium uaiense. The sequence continues at coordinate 2,697 of NZ_VKHP01000069.1, read as the reverse complement.
CTCCATGCGCAGGGATTTTTCCTCGGGCTTCGGCGCGGTCCAGTCCAGCATGTAGACGTCGAAGCCGCGCTTGAGCAGGAATTCGATGAAGCTCTGCCCCGGCACCAGGTCGAGGATATAGCCGCGGTTGGTGGTCGCCATCACGATCAGGACCGGCACGCGATAGACTTCGTCGGCCTGCGCCCGGTAGTGATAGAGGTTCATGGTGCCGCGCGAATACAGCACGTCCTTCGGCGTCTCGCCGAGCGCGGGCCCGGAGCTCGAAAAATACTCGACGCCCTTGATGCTGCGCTGAATCGCGCGCTGCACCTCGGACTGCACCCGCTCGGAGATCGAGGCGAAATCAAACCCGGTGGGAGCATTCATTTGCTGTCTCCCTCTGATGGCGGACGCCTGGTGCGCGGCGGCCGTGCCGTCGCGCTGCGGCCGTCGTCCGGCGCCAGCGAATTGTGATGCACCTGCTGCAGCAGCGTCTTGATCTCGTTGAGCTGGTTCTCCATCGACTGCAGGCGTTCGGCCATGCCGACGAGCTGGGCGCGGCTCGGCAGGTTCATCGTCAGCAGATATTTCTCCATCAGCTCGCCGAGCTGCTTCTGCGCGCCCGCCGCGACGCCGCCGGCCTGATTCATCACCTTGGAAAATTCAGGCGAGCTCATCAACTGGTTGCCGAAGGAGTTGAACCCCTTCTCCATCTCGCCAATCATCGTCTGCCAGATCACGGCAGGATCGTTGCTCTTGTCGGCCATGCGGCCCTCCTCCACATCAATCCCGAGCGCTTGCCGCGCTTCCGCTTGTTTGTGCCATACGACACTGTTGCCGTTGATCGGTCAACTGCGGGGCGCACCCACCGACGTCGAAGCCCTTCTGCGCTGCGTCAATCCATGGCAGCATGCAGGTTCCTGATCGCGAATCCAGGAGAGGACGCCCGTGACCACGCTCGCCCATCAGTTGCCGCAACTAACCCGCGCCAACGGCATCGACATCTGTTACGAGATATTTGGCGATGCGAATGCGGAGCCGCTGCTTCTCATCATGGGCCTCGGCGCCCAGATGATCCATTGGGACGACGAATTCTGTCGCCGGCTTGCCGCGCGCGGCTTTCGCGTGATCCGGTTCGACAACCGGGATATCGGCAAGTCGTCGCGGATGAACGGCGGCAAGCGGCTGACCGCGCTCGAGCTCATCAAGCTGCGCTTCCTGAAGATCCCGGTCGCGGCGCCCTATAAACTGGCCGACATGGCGCGGGACACGATCGGCCTGATGGACGCGCTCGGCATCCGCAAAGCGCATCTGGTCGGCGCCTCGATGGGCGGCATGATCGCGCAGGAAGTTGCGATCACCTTCCCCGAGCGCGTGCGCTCACTGACCTCGATCATGTCGACCACGGGCAATCCAAAGATTCCGGGGCCGACCCGCGAAGCGACCGCGGTGCTGATGGCGCCGCCGCCGAAGAGCAAGGAAGAGTATTTCGTCCGCTACGGACAGACCTGGAAGGTGCTGCGCAACGGCTCGTTCCCGGAAGACGAGGCGCTCGACCCCGAGCGCGCGCGGCGTACCTTTGAGCGCGGCCTCAATCCGGAGGGCGTCGGCCGCCAGCTGCGCGCGATCCTCGCCTCCGGCAGCCGCAAGGAGCGCCTGCGCAGCGTCAAGGCGCCGACGCTGGTGATCCACGGCACCGTCGATCCGCTGGTGCATCCCGAAGGCGGCAAGGACACCGCGGTCTCGATCCCGGGCGCAAAGCTCCTGATGGTCGAGGGCATGGGCCATGCGCTGCCGATCCCGATGTGGCCGCAGATCATCGACGCCATCGACAAGCACGCGCATGGCGCGGCGGCGAAGGCGGCATAAGGCCGGCGCGTTTTCGAGGGAAGTGGATACCGGTTCGCGTGAAGAGAACGCGTCAAAACCAGAATCCAGAGCCCCGTTCCGATTCGATCGGAACGGGGCTCCGGTATCTTGGGGTAACCATGTGAGCCAGGAGTGCGTTCTTCCGGGCGCGGCATGGACGCTGTAGAGAGCGCTATCCATCGCTCAGCCTCGGGAGTCACAAGATGAAGACCCTTCTCCGGCCACGGACAGCCGTCGCCGCTCTCCTCCTCGCGCTCGCGTCGTCCTCCGCAATGGCCGCCACCAGTGAGGCGCAGCAGGAAGCCAACCGCAAGGCGGTGCTGGCCTTCTACGACAAGGGGCTGAACCAGAAGGACGCCGATGCGGCGCTCGCCTATGTCGGCAACCGCTATGTGCAGCACAATCCCGGCGCGGCCGACGGCCCCGAAGGCTTCCGCAAATTCATCGCCTTCCTGCGTGAGAAATTTCCGAACTCGCACAGCGAGATCAAGCGTTCGTTCGCCGACGGCGACTACGTGATCCTGCACGTCCACGCCGTGCGCGAGCCCGGCACAAGCGGCAACGCGATCATCGACATCTTCAAGCTCGAGGACGGCAAGATCGTCGAGCATTGGGATGTGGTGCAGCCCGTTCCGGAAAATCCGGCGAACAGCAACACGATGTTCTGAGCGCTAAAGCGCGATGAGATCAGGTTGAACCGGTCGGGCCGCAGAGCGGCTCACCTCTCCCGCTTGCGGGGGAGGGTCGGGGTGGGGGCTTTCTCCACGAGTCGCATCGTTGATACAGCCCCCACCCGCATCGTATCTTCGATGCGATGCGACATGCGACCTCCCCCGCAAGCGGGAGAGG
>NZ_VKHP01000692.1 GCF_010811875.1 Bradyrhizobium uaiense | reverse complement strand
GAGCGCGGCCGGCGAGCAGATCGTGGCCGGGTTGGACGTGACCAATATTGGTTCCGATCGCGGCCTCATGCAGCCAATGCTGGATCGCTTGCGCGCGCGGACCGGCCGCCTTCCGGGCCGCCATCTCGTCGATGGCGGCTTTGGCCGTGCCGAGGACATCGAGTGGGCGCATGATCAAGGGGTTGAGGTCTATTGTCCGCCCACGCAATCCAAGCACGGTACCAATCCCTACCTGGCGCGGCGCGGCGACGGTCC
>NZ_VKHP01000691.1 GCF_010811875.1 Bradyrhizobium uaiense | reverse complement strand
GAGGTCGGCGCGCCGCTTCGCTTGTCATGACGAAGGTGAAGACTTCGATTCAATTGCCACACGCATAAGCGGTGTCATCGCCCGGCTTGATGTTCAGCCCGGGGACATGACCGACGGGTGTTCGGGGACATGGCCGACACTTTTTCCGCTCGCCAAGTCAATGATAGCGACTTGGTGGGCGGCGAAGAAGACCCCGTATTGCGCACTGTTTGGCGAGGGGCGAATGGCAAGGCGCTCGCCGCGGAAAGCCTGCGG
>NZ_VKHP01000690.1 GCF_010811875.1 Bradyrhizobium uaiense | reverse complement strand
GCGGCAGCCGCAGCCCGACAGCGAGCGCCGCGAACGGATGGTCGGCGACCGCGCGAAACGACAGCCCGGTGCGGGTGTAGCGGAAGAACAGCGCGAACAGCGCCACCAGGCTGCCCGCGACCGCCGCAGCGAACAGGTCGAACCGGCTGATGAAGACCCCCGCGATGTCGAGCGGCACGTCGCTGATCCCGATGTCGAGGCCGTGAACCTGGGTGCCCCACAACAGTTGCGCCGCACCCTCGATCACGTAGGACA
>NZ_VKHP01000689.1 GCF_010811875.1 Bradyrhizobium uaiense | reverse complement strand
CGGTTTCTCTGGCTGCCTGTTGCACCCTTTGCACCAGCGCATTTGCCTGTCTGGGGCCAAGCTTCGAACGCGGGATCGTATTCGAGCACGTCCCGACCGACATCGACGCACCGGTCGTCATAGAAGCGACGATCTATGACGAGACGCAAGTAGGCGACGCGCGTGGCAACCAGACGATCGTAATGAACGCGCGAGTTGATCGAGTGATTAGGGGATCGATCGATGCCAAGTACTTGAGGATATTTGTCTACATCG
>NZ_VKHP01000688.1 GCF_010811875.1 Bradyrhizobium uaiense | reverse complement strand
TCGAAGCCGAACCAGCGAAGCGTCAACGACGCAATGGCGAGCAGAAGCGGGTAGAACAGTGCGAGCAGCGCCAGTCCCGGCACGGTCTGGACGACGCTGGCGAGGCCCAGCAGGATGCCGCGGATCAGGGCATGGTTGCGTGCGAGGATCGCGAGCGGCAGGCTGATCACGAGCCCGAGTGCCAGCGCTGCCAGGCTGACCTGAACATGGCTGCCGAGGTAGTCCGGCAGGTGCGCCGCCGCGTCGCGCCAGCGG
>NZ_VKHP01000687.1 GCF_010811875.1 Bradyrhizobium uaiense | reverse complement strand
TGTCACGCCAGAAGGACGCCAACGGGCTGAAGCGACTGGTCGCGAAACTGAAAGTCGCCGCGCCCGAGGTGACCGAGAACCACATCAAGGTGCATCGTCCCTGGGGCTCCTATCAGTCGGTCGACAACGGCGACCGTCACCAGGTCAAGCGCATCATCGTCAAGCCGGGCGGGCGGCTGTCCCTGCAGAAGCACCATCACCGCTCCGAGCACTGGATCGTGGTGCGCGGGACCGCGCAGGTCACCGTCAACGAGC
>NZ_VKHP01000686.1 GCF_010811875.1 Bradyrhizobium uaiense | reverse complement strand
GCCTGCCGGTACGCATCTCGTCGTAGAGTCCCTCGATCCGATCTGCGATGAAGCGATTGCGCCATTTGCCGATCGTATGAGGGCCGACACCAAGCCGCGTCGCCACGATGACATTGCTCGGTTCACGCTCGCAGGCCAGCACGATCTTTGCCCGCAGCGTCAGCGCCGCAGGGAGCGAGCGCGACCGCGTGATGGCCGTGAGTTGCGTACGTTCGTCACTCGAAATCGTCAGCGTCGCCTTCGGCCGTCCGGTGC
>NZ_VKHP01000685.1 GCF_010811875.1 Bradyrhizobium uaiense | reverse complement strand
ATCCGAACAAGCCCTACGACATGAAGGAGCTGATCCTGAAGGTCGTCGACGAGGGCGACTTCTTCGAGATCTCCGAGACCTTCGCCAAGAACATCGTCACCGGCTTCGGCCGCATCGCCGGCCGCACCGTGGGCTTCGTCGCCAACCAGCCGATGGTGCTGGCGGGCGTGCTCGACTCCGACGCCTCGCGCAAGGCCGCGCGCTTCGTGCGGTTCTGCGATGCTTTCAACATCCCGATCGTGACCTTCGTCGACG
>NZ_VKHP01000684.1 GCF_010811875.1 Bradyrhizobium uaiense | reverse complement strand
ACCATTGGTCCCGGGAGCTGGAGACGTTGGGGCATACGGTGCGATTGATGCCTCCGGCCTACGTGAAGCCCTACGTCAAACGACAGAAGAACGACACCACGGACGCGGAGGCAATTTGCGAGGCGGTCACGAGGCCCAATATGCGGTTCGTGCCGACCACGACGGTCGAGCAGCAGAGCTGTCTGATGCTTCACCGGGCGCGCCATCTCTTCATCCGCCAGCAGACTGCCGTGATCAACTCAATCCGCGCCTATC
>NZ_VKHP01000683.1 GCF_010811875.1 Bradyrhizobium uaiense | reverse complement strand
CTGAAGCGCCGGAACACGCTGTTCCAATCGCCGAAGACCTCCGGGAGATCGCGCCAGGGAGACCCCGTACGCACGATCCACAGCACTCCTTCAACGAACATTCGGTTGTCGCGCCCGGTCGAGCCCTCCTGATCGGGGCGCCCTATGATCAACGGCGCCATCCGCTTCCACGCCGCGTCGCTCAATACCAAACGGTCCATCACACCCAAGACGGCCTCCCCAAAAGCAGCCTTGAATCTGATTTGCTCCTAAAAG
>NZ_VKHP01000068.1 GCF_010811875.1 Bradyrhizobium uaiense | reverse complement strand
TCGAGTTCGTCTTCCCATTCCGCCATGGTCAGCCCTCCAAGAGCCGACCACCCATGAATCATTGAAAAATTGATTCGGGAATCCTATAACGCACGGCAAAATCAACAATCTGCCAAAGTAGTGCTAGCCCTCCCCCGCAAGCGGGAGAGGGGACGCGGTTCCGATGCTGCTGATACTTGCTCCATCATGCCTGGTCAGTAACGACTGTCCGAGCTGATGACGAAGCGGTCGAGAAAATTGACCGGCAGGATCTCGAACCGGTCCAGCGTCAGCGTAATCCCGGTCACGAAGTCGACGCCCTTGATGGTGCCCTCGAGGTCGATCCGCCGGCCGCGGCGCAGGCCGCGCGTTTCCGGATGTTTCTGGATGTCGATATAGGCATAGATCGGATTGTCGAGCCGCGAATGGCGGTGCCAGCCGCGTTGCAGGAAGCTGAATTGCAGCACTGAGCCCGCGCCCCAGTCGATCGCGTCGAAGAAGCGGGTCTTCCAGGCGACGGGCTGTCCGAGATAATGCGAAGCGATGAACGCGTCGCGCTTGAGCGCAGGCAGACGGTGCAGCTGCCAGCTGATCTCAGCCGGCGTCAGGGAGGCGTTATTCGCCATTGTTGTTCAAGTCGTTCTTCTTGCCGTTTCTTCTTGTCCTCGGCGGGAGGGTGAACCGACCTTCCCGCCTTGAGGAAATTATACATCGACGAATGTGACAGTATTCGCCACAGTTGCGCGCGACGTGCGGTAGCTGTTCACCTTGTGCGCGTGATCTGCATAGCCGAACGAGATGCCGCAGACAACCCGGCGGTCATCGGGCAGGTTGAAGTGACGGCGGATCAGGCCGGAATGACGCGCGATCGCGGCCTGCGGGATGGTGCCGAGCCCGAGCGCCTGCGCGGCCAGCATGAAGTTCGAGACATAGCCGCCGCAATCGATCGCTCCATAGATTCCGAGCGGCTCGTTGGTGTGGATCACGGCAACGTGCGGCGCGCCGAAGAAATTGTAATTCTCCAGTGCCTGTTTGGCGTAGGCCGCCTTGTCGCCGCGCGCGATGCCGAGCGTATTGTAGAGCTGGAAGCCGCTTTCGCGGCGGCGATCCAGATAGACGCCGACATACTCGCGCGGCGGCGTGAAGTCGTAATCATCGCCGAGGCCGCGCGAGGCCTCGGCATAGATCGCCTTGCGAAACCGCTCCTTGGCCTCACCGGAGACGATCAGGACTTCCCAGGGCTGGCTGTTGCACCAGGACGCGGTGCGCTGCGCGGTGGTGAGAATGTGCTCGATGACGTCGCGCGGCACCTCGCGCGGCTGGAACGCGCGTACCGAATAGCGCTCGTTGAGCAATTCCTCGAGCGCGCCGATGCGGTCTTCGGTCGGGTAGCGCGCGTCGGGTGTCTTCGCGTCCATGCTCAACGCCCCTTGGTCGGGATCTTGTTGTAGGGCACGTCCTTGTCGACGCGGATATCGCCAGGCAGACCCAGCACGCGCTCGGCGATGATGTTGCGCAGGATCTCGTCGGTGCCGCCGGCGATGCGCATCGAAGGCGACGACAGCAGCATCTGCTGGAACTGGCCGTTGGCCTGCTCCTCGTCGGCGCCGGTGAGGCTGCCTGCCGCGCCCTCCAGGTCCATCGCGTAGGTCGCGATGTCCTGCAGCATCAGGCCGGAGACGAGCTTTCCGATAGAGTTTTCCGGACCGGGACGCTCACCCTTCGACAACGCCGAGATGGCGCGGTAGCTGGTGTATTTCAGCCCGCTCGCCTTCACCGCCCAGCTCGCAAGCTTGGAGCGCACCGCCGGATCGTCGATCGCAAGACCGTCCTCCAGCATCAAATTGGAGCAGAACTCGAACATCTCGGGGACGCCGGTCGCAAGCCGCGAACCGATCGACATGCGCTCGTTCATCAGCGTGGTCAGCGACACGCTCCAGCCCTCGCCGACTGCGCCGAGCCGCTGGCTGTCCGGGATCACGACGTCGGTGAAATAGACCTCGTTGAACTCCTGCATGCCGTTGGCCTGCTTGATCGGCCGGACCTCGACGCCGGGGCTCTTCATGTCGAGGAAGAACATCGTGAGGCCCTTGTGCTTGGGCACATTCGGATCGGTGCGCGCGATCAACAGGCCGTAGTCGGAGTAATGCGCGCCAGAGGTCCAGATCTTCTGGCCGTTGACGACCCAGTTGTCGCCCTTCTTCTCGGCGCGGGTGCGCAGACCGGCAACGTCGGAGCCGGCCGAGGGCTCGGAGAACAGCTGGCACCAGATCTCTTCGCCCGAGGCGAGCTTCGGCAGATAGCGGCGCTTGGCGTCTTCGCTGCCCCAGGCCATCACGGTCGGGCCGCACATGCCCTCGCCGATCTGGAACGGCTGGGTCAATTTGCCGTAGACGCCTTCTTCCTGCTGCCAGATCACGCGCTCGATCGGGGTGGCGCCGCGGCCGCCATATTCCCTCGGCCAGTGCAGGCAGGCCCAGCCGCCTTCCGCCTTCTTCTTCTGCCAGGCCTTGCCGACCTCGACCATGTCGTGCTTGGCGAGCCGGATGCGGCCGAGCGAGGACTTCGAGAGCTCCTCCTCGAATTCCTTCGGCGCGTTGGCAGCGATCCATTTGCGGGCGACGGCGCGGAATTCGGCTTCCTGCGGCGTGTCATCGAAATTCATGGCGAACCTCTTTCGGTTGCGCGCGCTCAGGCGCGGCCCTTGGTCGGGATCTTGTTGAAGGGAACGTCCTTGTCGACCCGGATGTCGCCGGGCAGACCGAGCACGCGTTCGGCGATGATGTTGCGCATGATCTCGTCGGTGCCGCCCTCGACGCGGGTGCCCGGCGCGCGCAGCAGCATCGCCTGGAATTTGCCGGCGACTTCGGCATCCTCGGGTCCGCTCAAGGCGCCCGCGGCACCCTGCAGATCGAGCGCGCAGGTCGCCACGTCCTGGATCATCGAACCGGCGACCAGCTTGCCGATCGAGTTCTCCGGCCCCGGACGTTCACCACGCGACAGCGCGGAGATCGCGCGCATGCTGGTGTATTTCAGCCCGCTCGCCTTCACCGCCCAGTTCGCAAGCTTCGAACGCACCGCGCGGTTCTCGATTGCGGGGCCATCCTCCAGCATCAGGCTGTTGCAGAAGTCGAACAGCTCGGGGAAGCCGTTGGCGACGCCGGCACCGATCGACATCCGCTCGTTCATCAGCGTGGTCAGCGACACGTTCCAGCCGTCATTGACATTGCCGAGCCGCTGCGAGACCGGAATCCGCACGTCGGTGAAATAGACCTCGTTGAAGTCGGAGGCGCCGTTCGCCTGCTTGATCGGCCTGACCTCAACGCCCGGGCTCTTCATGTCCAGGAAGAACATGGTGAGGCCCTTGTGCTTGGCGACGTCAGGATCAGTGCGGGTCAGCAGGATGCCGTAGTCGGAATAATGCGCTCCTGACGTCCAGATCTTCTGGCCGTTGATGACCCATTCGTCGCCGCTCTTCTCGGCGCGGGTGCGCAGGCCGGCGACGTCAGAGCCGCCGGCGGGCTCGGAGAACAACTGGCACCAGATCTTCTCGCCGGAGGCGAGCGGCGGCAGATATTTGCGCTTCTGCTCCTCGCCGGCGAACGCCATCATGGTCGGGCCGCACATGCCGTGGCCGATGATGAACATCGAGCTGAGGCGGCCAAACGGGCCCTCCTCCTGCTGCCAGATCACGCGCTCGATCGGCGACGAGCCGCGGCCGCCATACTCCTTCGGCCAGTGCAGGCAGGCCCAGCCGGCATCCGCCTTCTTCTTCTGCCAGGCTTTTGCCACTTCGAGGATATTGGCGCCCTTGAGCGCAACGCGGCCGAGCGAGGCCTTGCGCAGCTCGTCCTCATATTGCCTGGGCGCATTGGCCGCGATCCAGGCTTTCGCCTCGGCGCGGAATGCGGCTTCCTGCGGGGTATCGTCGAAATTCATGACGGTCCCTCGCTTACGCAGCGTTCTTCTTGCGCATGCGATCGATCAGCGCGTCTTCCCAATAGGACAGGCTGCCGAGACCCAGCGCCACCGCGTTGGCGCGGCGGTAGTACATGTGGCAGTCGAACTCCCAGGTGAAGCCCATGCCGCCATGGACCTGGATGTTGTTCTTGGCGCAGTGCTGGAACGCCTGCGTCGCGCTGATGCGCGCAGCGGCGGCCGCTTCCGGCAACTCGCCGGCATTGGTCGAGAGCGCCCAGGCGCCGTAGTAGCAATTCGAGCGCGCCAGCGTTGCCGAGACATACATGTCGGCCAGCATGTGCTTGACCGCCTGGAACGAGCCGATCGGACGGCCGAACGCGATGCGGTCGAGCGCATAGTCGCGGCCCATCTCCAGCGCGCGGTCGGCGCCGCCGACCTGCTCGAACGCCGTCAACACGGCGGCGCGATCCAGCACCTGGGTGATGACGCTCCAGCCCTCGCCGGCCGGGCCGAGCGGCTCGGCCTTGGCGTCCTTGAAGGTGATCTCAGCCTGGCCGCGGGTGAGATCGATATTGGTCAGCGACTTGACCTCGACGCCACCGGCCTTGAGATCGACGATGAACAGGGAGATATCCGACTCGCGTCCGCTCGAACCGGTGCGTGCAGCGACAACAGCGAAATCAGCGATCGCACCGTCAGCGACCGGCTTCTTGACACCGTTGAGCACGCCGCCATTGGCCGTGACCTTGACCGCCTTCGGCGACGGGTTGCCCTTGCCCTCGAACAGCGCCAGCGTGCCGATGGCGTCGCCGGAGGCGATCTTGGGCAGCCACTTCTGCTTCTGCGCGTCGCTGCCTGCGATGAGGATCGCTTCGGCGGCGAGATAGACGGTGGAGGAGAACGGCACCGGCGCCAGCGCGCGGCCCATTTCCTCGGCGATCACGCAGAGTTCGAGATGACCGGCACCCGCGCCGCCGAACTGCTCCGGGATCGCAACGCCCAGGAATCCCATCTCGGCGAGGCCTTTCCAGAGCGCCTTGTCATAGGGCGCCTTGCCGTCGAGCACCTCGCGCACGGCCTTCGGCGGGCACTGTTCGCTCAGGAATTTCCGCGCCTCGTCGCGCATCTGCTTCTGTTCGTCGGAGAAATCGAAATTCATGGCGTTTTCCTTTTTCGTTCTTGTCGTTTCAATTGCCCGTCATTCCGGGGCGCGCGAAGCGCGAGCCCGGAATCCATCGATCAACGGATTATGCGGCTTGATGGATTCCGGGCCTGCGCCTTGCGGCGCATCCCGGACTGACGAGAGGAGAGAGTCTGGCTTCATCACAGCACGATCACCTCGTCGCCGGGCTTGCCGGCATAGAGCTTCTCCACCAGCGCGGCGCGGCGTTCGAGGCCGGCGCGCTGGTTGATGTAGCCCTTGTCGGTGAGCTCGTTGCCGTCGATCGACGGCGGCTCGACCATCAGCATCGCACGCGCAATGCGCATGCTGCTGCCGGTGGTGGATGCGTTGTGCGCCTGTAAACCATTCTTGAGACACGCGACCACCTCGGGATGTCGGATCACATCCTCGTAGCTCGCATCCGCATTGCCGACGAGTTGGCGGCAGGCGTGCAGGTTGGGCCAACACAGCAGGCCGATGAACTCGCGATCCTGCCCCGCGACCAGCGCGTCATGCACGACCGGAGTCGCGGCAGCGATCGCATCGGTGCGCAGCGAGCCGACATGGACGAAGGTGCCGGTGGTCAGCTTGAAATCCTCGACCACGCGGCCGGCGAAGATGATGCCCTTCAGCGGATCCGCAGGATCCACGAACACGCCGGCATCGCCGATGCAGTAGAAGCCTTCCTCGTCGAACATCTTCGCCGTGAGGTCCCGCTGGCCGAAATAGCCGGGCGTGACGTTGACCCCGCGCAGCCGCAATTCGTATTTCGAGCCGCACGGCACCATCTTCAGCTCGACACCCGGGAACGGCAGGCCGATCAGGCCGACGCGCTCGGTGTCCCAGTAGGTGCCGGTCGAGGTCGGCGCGGTCTCGGTCGAACCCCAACCGGTGTAGAACACGATGCGCTCGCCCGTGGTCTTCACCGCAAGCGCCTGCATGCGGTCATAGAGATCGTCGGGCAGCCGGGCGCCGCCATAGGCCATGATCGAGAGGTTCTTGAAGAAGCTCTGGCACAACGCCTGGTCCTTCTCCATCGCAGCCGCGAGCGCCGCATAGCCGGCCGGCACGTTGGCGTAATAGGTCGGCGACACCTCGCGCAGGTTCCTGATGGTTTCCTCGAGCTGACCCGGCATAGGCCGGCCGTCGTCGATGTAGAGCGTGCCGCCGTCGACCAGCACCGGATTGAACGCGGCGTTGCCGCCCATGGTGTGGTTCCACGGCATCCAGTCGAGCACGGTCGGGATCGGGCCGTTGGCTTCGCGCGGGCGCACCTGCATCATCATCGCCGCATTGGCGCACATCATCTGCTGGGTGTTGATCACGGCCTTCGGCATGCCGGTCGAGCCCGAGGTGAACAGCAGCTTGCCGACGGTCGCGGGCGTGATCTTCGCGATCGACGCGCCGACATCAGCCGTGACCTTCGTTGCTGCGAGCTCGGCAAAGGCCGTGCTCTTGATGCCTTCGCAGGGACGCAGGACGTGGACCACCGTGATGCCGGAGAGATCGATCGCCTTCAGTGCCTTCTCGAAGGCCGGGCCGTCCTGCACCATCACGACGGCGGGCTTGATCAGGTTGAACAGATATTTGAGCTTGAGATGATCCTGGCTCATCAGGGAATAGGCCGGCGACACCGGCGCAGCCGGCAACCGCGCCTGCATCGCGGCCTGCGTCATCAGCGCGTGCTCGATCGAATTGCCGGACAGGATCGCAACGGGCCGGCCGTCGGTCACGCCGAGATCAAGCAGGCCTTGCGTGAGCGCATCGACGGTGCGCTTGGCTTCGCCATAGGAGACCTTGCGCCACTGCCGGTCGGGACCGCCGCGCTGCGCGAGCCAGATGCGCTCCGGCGCCTTCACCGCCCATTTGGCGAGATAGGCCGGAATATGCGTCTCGTAGGCCTGGAGCGGGATCCGCGACTTCAGGACGATGGTGCCGTCGGCGCGCCGCTCGACCGCGATGTCACGCGCGAGCCAATCCACCTTGCGGAAGGCGGGTTGCGTCAGCATCGCCGCGTCTCCATCCATTTTGCGTCTCCCGGAATTCTTGTCCTTTTGAGGATCTGTTCTCAGCGCCTGATATAGACAGGCTTTCGTTTCTCGAGAAAGGCCTTGATGCCTTCTTGGAAATCTTCGGAGCGGCTGCACAGCACCTGATTGCGATCTTCCATCGCAATCACGGCTTCGATCGAGCCGGCATCGACGCTCATGTTGATGCATTCTTTCGAGAGGCGGAGCCCGACCGGCGAGGCCGTCATCATCGCATCGACGTAAGGATTGGCCGCAGCGTCGAGATCGGCGGCCTCGACCACCTCGGACACCAGGCCGACCGCAAGCGCGCGGTCGGCGTTGATGAACCGCCCGGTGAGGATCAGCTCGGAAGCGACCGACACGCCGACGAGGCGCGGCAGGAAATAGCTGGTGCCGATATCGCAGCCGCCGAGGCCGAGCTTGATGAAAGCGCAGTTCATCCGAGCGTTCTTCGCCGCGATGCGGATGTCGGCCGCAAGCGCCAGCGCAAAGCCGCCGCCGGCGGCCGCGCCTTGCACCAGCGCGATGATCGGCTGCGGGCAGCGCCGCATCAGCATCACGATGTCGGCGATGCGCCGCTGCGAGTCCAGCGACTCCGTGACGCCGGGTGGCTCGGTCTGCCCGCCGCGGCGGGCCATCGCGTGCTTGAGATCGAGCCCGGCGCAGAAATTCGCACCGGCCCCCTTCAGCACCACGACCCGGGTGTCGCGATTACGCTGCAAGCTCTGGAAATAGACGTTGAGCGCATCGATCATCGCGGGATCGAGCGCGTTGAGGCTTTCCGGGCGATTGAGCGTGACCCAATCTGTTCCATCGTGATGTTCGATCAGCAGCGGATTTGTCACATCTTGCTCCCGCCCGTTCAGCGAACACGATGCTCGTTGCTGCGCCCTCTCCCCTTGTGGGAGAGGGCATGTTCGCTGTCAGCTTTGCATTCGATTGGGTGAGGGGTCTGTCTCCGCGGAGAGAACCCCTCATCCGTCGCGGACTGCGTCCGCGCCACCTTCTCCCACAGGGGGAGAAGGGAAGAAGAGCGGCGCTCGCGCTAGCGCGGGGCCATGCGGATTGCGCCGTCGAGGCGGATTGTCTCGCCGTTGAGCATCGGGTTCTCGACGATGTGAACCGCGAGGTTGCCGTACTCCGAAGCGTCGCCGAGGCGGGCCGGATGCGGCACCTGGGCGCCGAGGCTCTTGCGGGCTTCTTCGTTGAGACCCATCAGCAGCGGCGTCAGGAACAGGCCGGGCGCGATGGTGTTGACGCGGATCTTGAGGCTGGCGAGGTCGCGCGCGGCCGGCAGCGTGAGGCCGACGACGCCGCCCTTCGAGGCGGAATAGGCGATCTGGCCGATCTGGCCTTCATAGGCCGCGACCGATGCAGTGTTGATCGCGACGCCGCGCTCCTCGCCGATCGGGGCTTCGGTCGCCAGCCGCTCGGCGAACAGGCGCAGCACGTTGAAGGTGCCGATCAGGTTGACATTGATGATGCGGACGAACTTCGCCAGCGGATAGACGCCGTCCTTGCCGACGATGCGCTGCGAGCCGCCGATGCCGGCGCAGTTCATCAGCACGCGCGCGATGCCGTGAGCAGCCTCGGCCTTGGCGATCGCGGCCTTGATCGCTTCCTCGTCGGTGACGTCGGCGTGCAGGGCAACGCCCTTCACTTCGGCCGCGACCTTCTCGGCGTTTTCCTTGTTCTGGTCGATCACGCCGATCTTGGCGCCCTTGGCGGCCATGGCGCGCGCGGTTGCGGCACCGAGGCCGGAGCCACCGCCGGTGATGAGAACGGCAACGTCTTTCAACTGCATGGGAACAACCTTTCCTTGAGCGTTTCTTCTCTAGACTTGAACTTGTTAGCCGGCGGCGACCGCTGCCGTTTCCTTATCGGGATTGAGCACGCCGCCGAAGATCAAGGCTTCCATGTGCTTGATGTATTCGCGGCAGACCTCGTCGGTGACCGGACCGACGCCGACCGCGCGCGACATCGCGTGGCGGCCGAAGAACAGGTGATCGCAGGCGCCGATCAGGCTGGTGTAGAACAGCACCGGATCGATCTTGCGGAATTCGCCGGCCTTGATGCCCTCCGCAAGCAGCCGGCGGTGGAAATCCAACAGCGGCGCGACGAAGAATTTCGACACCTCGTTGGCCGCGGCAGGCGAACTCTCGTGCAGGAGATAGTGGATCAGCCGGTTCATATAGGGGAACTGGTGATAGGCGCGGATGATGCCGCCGATATGCAGGCGCAGTTTCGCGGACGGCGTGATCGGCTGGCCGATGAGATATTCGAGCTGCGACATCTCGGTGGCGGCGTCGCGCGCCAAGAGCGCCAGCAACAGCCCGTCCTTGTTACCGAAATGATATTTCACCAGCGCGGCGTTGACGCCCGACTTCTGCGCGATGTCGGACAGCGAGACCTCGATCGAAGCGCGCTCGATCATCAGCTCGCTGGCTGCCACCAATAGCTTGTCGGCGGTGGCATTTTTGCCGGCCGGAAGTTTCGTCGGTACGCTGGTATTCAACTTCGCTCTGGTCCCGCTCTCTGGGTCGCCGAGCTTTTCTTGGCTCGGCTCTTGGCTCAACGGTAAATCGAGGCCGCACATAAGCCCATGGCGGGGCTGCACTCAAGAGTTAATTGATTGATTGACTAAATGCTGAGCCGCCCCTTAAATCCGGCCCAACTTACCAGCCCCAATCCAGAAACATCAGGGAGATCAGACATGGCCGAGGCCTATATCGTCGCCGCCGCTCGCACCGCGGGCGGCCGCAAGGGAGGGCGTCTCGCCGGCTGGCATCCGGCCGATCTGGCCGCCACGGTGCTTGATGCGCTGGTCGATCGCACCGGTGTCGACCCCGCGCAGGTCGAGGACGTGATCATGGGCTGCGTGATGCAGGCCGGCGAGCAATCCACCAACATCGCGCGCAACGCCGTGATGGCCTCGAAACTGCCGGAGAGCGTGCCCGCGACCTCGATCGACCGTCAGTGCGGCTCCTCGCAGCAGGCGCTGCATTTCGCCGCGCAGGCCGTGATGAGCGGCACCATGGACTGCGTGATCGCGGCCGGCGTGGAATCGATGACCCGCGTGCCGATGGGCCTCGCCTCCTCGCTGCCGGCCAAGAACGGCTTCGGCCACTACAAGAGCCCCGGCATCGAGGCGAAGTATCCCAACATCGTCTTCAGCCAGTTCACCGGCGCAGAGATGATGGCCGAGAAGTACGGCCTGTCGAAGGATGAGCTCGACGAATACTCCTACAACAGCCATCAGCGCGCGATCGCGGCGACCCAAGCCGGCCACTTCAAGGACGAGATCGTGCCGGTAAAGATCACCCGCGCCGACGGCTCGACCGACACCCACCACATCGACGAAGGCATCCGCTTCGACGCCAGCCTCGACGGCATCAAGGGCGTCAAGCTGATCGCCGAGAACGGCAAGCTGACCGCGGCCAGCGCCAGCCAGATCTGCGACGGCGCCTCCGGCGTCATGGTCGTCAACGAGAAGGGCCTCAAGGCGCTCGGCGTCAAGCCGCTGGCGCGCATCCATCACCTCACCATGATGGGCGGCGATCCCGTGATCATGCTGGAAGCGCCGCTGCCGGCGACCCAGCGCGCGCTGCAGAAGGCCGGCATGACAATCGACGACATCGACCTGTTCGAGGTCAACGAGGCGTTCGCCTCGGTGCCGACCGCGTGGCTGAAGACCACCGGCGCCGATCCGGCCCGGCTCAACGTCAATGGCGGCGCGATCGCGCTCGGCCATCCGCTCGGCGGAAGCGGCACCAAGCTGATGACGACGCTGCTGCATGCCCTCAAACAGCGCAACAAGCGCTACGGCCTGCAAACCATGTGCGAAGGCGGCGGTATGGCCAACGTCACGATTGTCGAACGTCTGTAACGTCGCGAGAAACGAGGCACGCAGCCTCCACACAACAGATGTCGTTCCCGCGAACGCGGGGACCCATAACCACAGATGCCCGTGGTTAGGCCCGGCTGGGGCCACAACCCAGTCCAACAACAAAAATCGGTGGTTATGGGTCCCCGCGTTCGCGGGGACGACCACTTTTGACGTCCTGAGGAAACACAATGACCCATCCGTCCATCCACGCGCGTAACCATCCGAACAAGATCGCCTACCAGATGGCGGGCAGCGGCAAGGCGATCACCTATCGCGAGCTCGACGAGCTCTCGAACCAGGGCGCGCATCTGTTCCGCTCGCTCGGCCTGAAGGCCGGCGACCACATCGCGCTGTTGATGGAAAACCGCCTCGCCTTCATGGAGATCTGCTGGGCCGCGCAGCGCTCGGGCCTCTATTACACGGCGATCAGCCGCTACCTGACGGAAGAGGAGATCGCCTACATCATCAAGGATTGCGGCGCCAAGGTGTTCATCACCACGCCGCAATGCGCCGACAAGGTAAAGGGCCTGATCAAGGGCGAACCGGGCGAGCCGTTGTTCTACATGATGGACGAGCCGGCGCCGGGCTTCCGCTCCTATGACAAGGAAGCCGGCGCGCAGCCGACCACGCCGGTTGCCGACGAAGTCGCCGGCTACGACATGCTGTATTCCTCCGGCACCACCGGCCGCCCCAAGGGCATCAAGAAGGAGTTCGAGGGCAACCGGATCGACGTGCCGAACCCGTTCCTGCGGATTCTCACCGCCGACATGTGCGGCATGAACGCCGACAGCATCTACCTGTCGCCGGCGCCGCTCTATCACGCGGCTCCCCTGCGCTTCAACATGATGGCGACGGTGCTGGGCGGCACCTCCGTCATCATGGAGCATTTCGACGCCGAGGAATTTTTGAAGCAGGTCGAGAAGCACAAGGTGACGCAGTCGCAGCTGGTGCCGACCATGTTCGTGCGCATGCTGAAGCTGCCCGACGAGGTGCGCACCCGCTACAAGGTCTCATCGCTGAAGGGCGCGATCCACGCCGCCGCGCCCTGCCCGGTCGACGTCAAAGCCAGGATGATCGAATGGTGGGGACCGATTCTGATCGAGTATTACGCTGGCTCCGAAGGCAACGGCGTTACGGTCTCGACCTCGCAGCAATGGCTAACCCACCGCGGCACGGTCGGCCGCGCGGTGGTCGGCAAGGTCAAGATTCTCGACGAGAACGAGGCGGAGGCACCGACCGGCCAGATCGGCCAGGTCTATTTCGCCGACGCGCCTATCTTTACCTATCACAACGATCCCGAGAAGACGAAGAAGGCCTACAACGCCAAGGGCTGGTCGACGCTCGGCGACGTCGGCTATCTCGATGAAGAGGGCTTCCTCTATCTGACCGACCGCAAGAGCTACATGATCATCTCCGGCGGCGTGAACATCTACCCGCAGGAGACCGAGGACGTGCTGATCACGCATCCCGCGGTCTCCGACGTCGCGGTGTTCGGCGTACCGAACGAGGAGATGGGCGAAGAGGTCAAGGCCGTGGTGCAGCCGCACGACATCGCCAAGGCCGGCAAGGCGCTCGAGGCCGAGCTGATCGCGTTCTGCCGCCAGCATCTGTCGCCGATCAAATGCCCCAGGAGCATCGACTTCGAGCAGGAGCTGCCGCGCACGCCGACCGGCAAACTGGTGAAGCGGCACCTGCGCGACAAATATTGGCCGAAGGCGCCTGCCAGGCCGTGACCGCGGTTCGCCCTCTTCTCGAGGGCCGCCGCGGGCGCGCGGCCAAAATATCGAAAACAACCCCATGCAAAGGAGCCGGCGGCTGCCGGCGTTCGACAGGGCAACTTGACACGTCGGGCAACTCAGCGATATATTTCCAATATTCCGAAATAGTGCAAACGATCCGCCCCGCCCGTCAGGGAGGATGAAGAGCGCATGCGGGACGCCGCTTGCGCCGAGCCCGCCGACCTACAACTCCTCCGCCGGCTCGCAGGCAGCCGACGCCGCGGCGCGCAAATGCAACTGGCCGTGCTTGCCTGATGCCGTGGTGGTCCACTGCGCATCGATCTGCTGAAGGTCCTCCGACAGCTTTCCGCGATGGCTGCCCTCGGTCTCGAATGCTCCGCCGTCGGGCGCACGCTCGAAAATCTCGACCTCAAGATCGGACAGCCGAATGAACATCTGCACGCCGATCTTGGTCACGCTCCGGCCGACCTCATATGAACCGCAGCCACGCGCTTCCGCGTTCTGCTCGTTCAAGGCCTGCACCTTGTCGAAAGTAATGACGACGTTCTGCACCGTGTTGTCGTCGTCCCACAGGAATTCGCCGATATAGGCGTGCGGCAGTTTTTCGGTCAGCTCCTTGACGTCGGCGGCACGAACCGCCGGGATCAGCATCAGGCTCGCGGCTACGACCGTCAGACCGAGACGCGACATCGAGCCGGTCAGCTCTGCAATCCTCGCGTGGCGCATGCGGTATGCATCCCCTGGGCAAAGTTGCTATCGTGAATCAATGGCCGTCAGCATACAGCAAAATGCGCTGGTTCTGCGACGACGCCCAACAGGTGATCTCAGATGGAAACGCTCCCCGACGTCCCGCTCCCGTCCACCATCCGCTCGCGCCATGTCGACGGGATCAACGGCCTGCGCATGCATGTGCTCGAAGCCGGCTTCGAAACACCTGGCCGGCCCTGCCTGCTGCTGCTGCACGGTTTTCCGGAGCTGGCGTTTTCCTGGCGCAAGGTGATGCCGAAGCTCGCAGCGGCCGGCTATCACGTGATCGCGCCCGACCAGCGCGGCTATGGCCGCACCACCGGCTGGAGCGCGGATTACGACGGCGACCTCGCCGCGTTCCGCCTGCCCAATCTTGTGCGGGATGCGCTCGGGCTGGTTGCAGCATTCGGTTACGCCCACGTCGATGCTGTGATCGGGCACGATTTCGGTTCGTCGGTCGCGGCGTGGTGCGCGCTGATCCGCCCCGACGTGTTCCGTGCGGTCGTGATGATGAGCGCGCCGTTCTCAGGCCCGCCGTCGTTGCCGTTCAATACGGCCAATGAACCGGCTAAATCCGCGAGTGAAGATCCCGTGCATCGGGAGCTGGCCGCGCTGCCGCGGCCGCGCAAGCACTACCAATGGTACTATTCGACGTATCAGGCCAATGACGATATGCATCACGCTCCGCAAGGCGTGCATGACTTCCTGCGCGCCTACTATCATCACAAGAGTGCGGACTGGGAAGGCAACAAGCCCTATCAGCTGCAATCATGGTCGGCGGGCGAGCTGGCAAAGCTGCCGACCTATTACGTAATGGATCTCGCCAAGGACATGGCGGCGACGGTCGCCGAGGAGATGCCGTCACGCGAGGCGATCGCCGCCAACATTTGGCTGCCGGACCGCGAGCTCGCCTATTACAGCGCGGAGTATCAACGCACGGGATTCCAGGGCGGGCTGCAATGGTACCGCTGCGGCACCTCGGGCGCATTCACGGCGGAATTGCAGACCTGGAGCGGCCGCAGCATCGACCAGCCGTCGGCGTTCATCTCGGGCAAGCAGGATTGGGGCACCTATCAGCGGCCCGGCGTGTTCGAGGTGATGCAGAGCAGGGCCTGTACCAAAATGATCGGCTGCGATCTGGTCGATGGCGCCGGCCATTGGGTGCAGCAGGAACAGCCGGACGAAGTGAGCCGGCTGCTGCTTCAGTTCCTCGCTCGCGCAAGGTAGAGCCACTTCGGTTCTGATCGAATCAGTCGCTCTAGATTCTCGTTTTGGCAGTTCTTTCTTCGCGCGAACCGGTATCCGTCCCGCGTCAGTTGCGGATGCCTGCCGCCACGATCCGGTCACAGGGCGTTAATGCGCGGTTCACGAAACATTGGGCAATGATTGGCGTGGCTAGAAACCGGCGCTCGGTCCGGCGACTTTTTGAGGAGAGCAAAGATGGATAGGAAAATCGCTGGACTTCTGGGAGCGGTGGCCGCGTTCGGCGCGGTCGGTGCCGCCGAAGCTGCGCCTGGGCCGAACCCGGCCGACGTTCTGCAGGCGAACTCATACGCGGACCTGCTGGAGCCGATCTCGAACGCCTCCGCAAAGCTGCAGGCGCTCGACGAGGCTGCGCCCGCTCCGGTCCGCGAGAACGTGCAGCTTGCACAGTACTACCACCACCACCATCACCACCACCATCATCATCACGGCTACTATCGCCGCGACTACTACGATCGCCCGGTCATCGTGGTGCCGCGCTATCGGCGCTACCACCATCACCATCATCACCACCATCATCATCACAGCTTCTACCGTCGCGATTACTGAGCGATGGCGACCGATCGGCGATACCACAACGGGGCCCGCGGGCCCCGTTGTTTTGTCGACTATGATGCGGCATCTCGCTCAATCGTTGCGCGCCTTCTCCTTTGCGGCGCGGTGCAGATGGCGATATGTGCCGTCGAACACCGTGTCCGATGACGACGTCCATTCCGTTCCGGCGGCCAGTTTGGGCCGATTGTTGTAGATGCGGCGCGCCTGCAATTCGCGTTCGGCAGCCTCCTCCTCGCCCATCTGCTCGAGCTGAAAGTTCGCTTCCTCCGGGATCACGATGATCTGGGCGAACGGCTCGTTCGGCCGGAAAATGTGCGTGCGCCCTTCCGCCGGCGCCTTGAACACCGTGAAGAACATCATCGGCCACCAATTGCGCACGAGCGCTGGAACGGCGATCGGCACGGTATCGGTGCGGTCGGTGTAGAAGCGCGGATGCGGCTCGGTGCGGACCGCCATGCCCTGTTCGACCTTGAGGTCGAGCAGGATCTGGTAGGTGTAGAACGTCGTGCCGAAATTCCGGAACGGCGGCCACTGCACGCCGCTGTCCGGCGGCTCACCCCAATCCGCATCGAGATGCAGCTGGCCATCCCGCGTGGTGACGTGCAGCTCGAAGTCGTAGGGGTAGAACAGCTCGATGCCGTATTGCGCGCCCTCCGAGAACGGCACGCAATGCCAGACCTGCTCGCGTGAGCCGTCGGTGCGCGGCTCGCGTTGGCCCGCCCAGCCCGGAATTTCGAGTTTGGTCCGCCGCGGCGCCAGGCGCGTGTCATTCAGCCGATATTTGACCGTGTCCATACATTCCCCCTCGTGAGCCACAGGAACTCGAACGGGCACAGAACGGCCCGGTTCCCTTCATCGTGATCACGAACAGGGCCATAGCGCGGCTTTGTGGATTGACCCCAGCACGGCCTACACATATTAGAATTATTCTAATTCCAATTTCCGTAAACAAGGCGTTGCCGTGAAGAATTTCGCCGATTTGACCGAGCGCGAGGTGCTGGCGGTCGCGATTGCCTCCGAAGAGGAGGACAGCCGCATCTACATGTCCTTCGCCGAGGATCTCACCGAACGCTATCCTGATACCGCAAAAGTCTTCGAGGAGATGGCGGAGGAAGAGCGCGGCCATCGCCACCGCCTGCTGGAAACCTATGAGCAGCGCTTCGGTCCGCATCTGCCGCCGATCCGGCGCGAGGACGTCAAAGGATTTCTGCGCCGTCGCCCGATCTGGCTGACCAAGAACCTGCCGCTCGACACCATCCGCAAGGAAGTCGAGACCATGGAGCTGGAGGCCGAGCGCTTCTACGCCAAGGCCGCGGAGAAAGCCGACGATGTCGGCGTGCGGCGCCTGCTCGGCGATCTCGCCGAAGAGGAGAAGGGCCACGAGAAGCTCGCGGTCAAGCTCACCGGCGATATCCTCAAGCCCGATGTGCGTGCCGAGGAAGACCGCACGCGGCGGCGGATGTTCGTGCTGCAATATGTGCAGCCGGGCCTCGCCGGATTGATGGACGGCTCGGTCTCGACGCTGGCGCCGCTGTTCGCCGCCGCCTTCGCCACGCATCACAACTGGCAGACGTTTCTGGTTGGCCTCGCCGCCTCGATCGGCGCCGGCATCAGCATGGGCTTTGCGGAGGCGCTGTCCGACGACGGCTCGCTGACCGGCCGCGGCTCGCCCTGGCTGCGCGGCATCACCTGCGGATTGATGACGACGCTCGGCGGCCTCGGCCACACCATTCCCTATCTGGTGCCCGATGCCTGGCCGAACGCATTCTGGATCGCGACCGCGATCGCCGGCATCGTGGTGTTCTTCGAATTGTGGGCGATCGCCTTCATCCGCTCGCGCTACATGGACACGCCGTTCCTGCAGGCCGTGTTCCAGATCGTGCTCGGCGGCGCGATCGTGCTCGCGGTCGGTATCCTGATCGGCGCGGCGTAGCGCGGAAGCGAGGTGCCCTGATGTGCCGTTTCCACATACATCGCGTTCTGGCCGGCACAGCCTTGATCGTGCTGGCCGCGCTCGGATGCAGCGGTCGCGCGAACGCGACCGACGAGATTCAGGTCTACAACGCCGGCATCGCGGCGCCAGGCCAGTTCACCATCCAGCAGCATCTCAACTATGTCGGCATCGGCCAGAAGGATGCGCCCTTCCCCGGCGGATTTCCGTCCAACCACAGCCTCAACGGCACGCCGGAGTTTGCCTATGGCATGACGGACTGGTGGGAGCTCGGGCTCTATCTGCCGTTTGCCGTGCAGGACCGCCAGTTCCTGTCCGACGCCTTCAAGCTGCGCACGCTGTTCGTCTCGCCGAACGCCGACAAGCGCAATCTGTTCTACGGCATCAATTTCGAGCTCAGCCACGAGATGCCGAAATTTGCGCAGACCCGCTGGGGCCTGGAGATCCGCCCCATTATCGGCGTGCGCAATGCGGACTATGAGTTCATCGTCAACCCGATCGTCGACATCGGCTTCGGCAGATATGGCGAGGCGGATTTCGCGCCCGCCGCCCGCGTGGCGCGCAAGCTGAGGGATGACGTGTATGTCGGCCTCGAATATTACGCCGATTTCGGCAAAATCGGCGACTTCAGCCCGCTTGCCGAGCAGCAGCACACATTGTTCGCGGTGACCGACTTCAAGGTGGGTGATTTCGATATCGACTTCGGCGTCGGCTACGGCCTGACGCGGGCATCCGACCGGCTCGTCGTCAAGACCATCATTGGATACGCGTTCCCGGTACCAGGGACCAAGCAGAGCAGCGAGCGCGCCAGCGCGAGCGGCGCCATCAATCCGATGGCGCATCTATCGGCGCGCAGCACGCCCTATTAAGCGCGGGTCGGATTCGTCGCGCCAGGCAGAGCCCGATGATCACGATCGCGTTATGCGGTGTGTGACGTCGCCCCTAGCGCGTCGGCGCAATTGCAATCAAGCCCGTCTTGCCCACCCGCTCCATTCTGCGCATGATCGCCGCCAAAATCAGGGAGCACGCCGTGGCCAAATGGCAATGGAGTTACAAGACTGCCGTCGAACTGTCGGAGGCGCTGCGCGGGAAGCAGGTCTCGGCGGTCGAGCTCGCGGAGGATGCGATCGGCCGCATCGAGCGCCATGACGGCAAGGTCAACGCGGTCTGCGTGCGCGACTTCGAGCGCGGTCTTGCTGCTGCACGTGCCGCGGATGCTGCGATCGCGCGCGGCGAGCACAAGCCGCTGCTCGGCATTCCGATGACGGTGAAGGAATCCTTCAACGTCGCTGGATTGCCGACGACCTGGGGCTTCCTGCCGCAAAAGGACTTCGTCCCGGCAGAGGACGCGCTTTCGATCCAGCGGGTGAAGGACGCCGGCGGCGTGATCCTGGGCAAGACCAACGTGCCGGTCGGGCTCGCCGACTGGCAGAGCTACAACGAGATCTACGGCACCACCAACAATCCCTACGATCTCGGCCGCACGCCGGGCGGCTCCTCCGGCGGATCGTCGGCGGCGCTCGCTGCAGGCTACGGCGCGCTGTCGCTCGGCTCCGACATCGGCGGCTCGCTGCGGGTGCCGGGATTCCATTGCGGCATCTATGCGCACAAGCCGACCTTCGCGCTGCTGCCGTCGCGCGGCCACACCCCGCCGCCGCTGCCGCCACTGCCGTTCGACCGCGATCTTTCGGTGATCGGCCCGATGGCGCGCGGCGCGGCCGACCTCGCGCTCGTGCTCGACGTGATGGCCGGTCCCGATCCGCTCGAAGCGGGCAAGGCCTACCGGCTGGACCTGCCGGCGGCACGCCACAGCGCCTTGAAGGATTTCCGCATCCTTGTCATCGACAGCGATCCGGTGCTGCCGACCGACAAGGTGATCCGCGGAAGCGTCGACAAGCTCGCCAGCAATCTCGACAAGGCCGGCGCGAAAGTGTCGCGCACAAGCCCGCTGCTGCCGGACTTCGCCGCCTCCTCGCGGCTCTATATGCGGATCCTGCTGTCGTTTCTCGCGGCGTCCTTCCCGCCGGAGGTCTATTCCGGCGCCTGCGCAGCCGCGGCCGCGCTGCCGGCCGGCGACACCAGCCTGCAGGCCGAACGGTTGCGCGGCATCGCACTCAGCCATCGCGACTGGGTGATCGCCGACGGCGGCCGCGCACGGCTGCGCGCGCAGTGGCGCGAGCTGTTCAAATCGTTCGACGCGGTGATCTGCCCGATCATGCCGACGCCGGCCTATCCGCACGATCATTCGCCCGACCAGGAGCAGCGCAGGATCCTGATCGACGGTGTGCCACACGTTTACACCGACCAGCTCGCCTGGCCCGGCATCGCGACCCTGCCGGGGCTACCCTCGACCGCGATCCCGACCGGCTTCGCGCCCGACGGACTGCCGATCGGCGTCCAGATCGTCGGCCCCTGGCTCGAGGACCGCACGCCGCTCAAGCTCGCCGAGCTGATCGAGCGCGAGTTCGGCGGCTTCGTGCCGCCGAAGATGTTTGATGATTGAGCGAGATCAATCGCAGCAGCCGTCATTGCGAGCGAAGCGAAGCAATCCACATATCAACGTGCGCGGAGCGATGGATTGCTTCGTCGCTCCGCTCCTCGCAATGACGACGGGGTGAAACGGGAGGAACAACAATGAGCAACGATCTCGAGGACCTTACAAAGCTGAACAAGGACTACGTCGATTCGGTTCAGAACTGCGACGTCAAGCGCTTCGATGAAATCCTGGCGCAGGACTTCCACTGCACCAATCCCGACAAGAGCCTGGTCGACCGTGCCGCCTTCCTGAAGCAGACGGCGATCCCGGTGAAGATCAAGGGGCTGAAGGCCGAAGACGTCAAGATCCGCATCCTCGGCGATTTCGCCATCATCCACGCCCGCACCAGCTACACCACCGCAGACGGCGAGCAGGCCTATGGCCGCTACACCGATTGCTGGGCGCGGCAAAACGGCAAATGGCTCGCGGTGTCCGCGCACGTTGCGCGGTGAAGGCGACGTTCGCAGCGTCACCCTCCGCTGTCATGCCCCGCTTCATGCGGGGTATCCAGTACTCCGCGGCCGCAGTTGCTTCACGCAACTTCCGCCGCGGCGTACTGGGTCGCCCGGTCGAGCCGGGCGACGACAAGTGCGTCAGCTATCGAACATGATCACGCTGCGCAGCGTTTTGCCGGCCTTCATGTTGGCGAAGCCCTCGTTGATCTCGCTGAGCTTCAGCTTGGCCGAGATCCAGTCCTCGAGATGCAGCTTGCCGCGCATGTAGAAGTCAACGAGGCGCGGCATGTCGACGCGGAAATGGTTTGACCCCATCGACGAGCCCTGGATGCGTCGCTCGCGCAGGAAGTCGAAGCCGTGCAGCTCGATCTTCTGGCCGAACGGGATCATGCCGACGATGGTCGCGGTGCCGCCCGCCGCCAGCATGGCGAAGGCCTGCTCGGCGGTCTCCTTGCGGCCGAGCACCTCGAAGGAATGATGCACGCCGCCGCCGGTCAGCTCACGCACCTGCTGGACCACGTCACCGCGAGCGGGATCGACGATGTCGGTGGCGCCGAGCTTGGTCGCCAGTTGCAGCTTGGCCGGATTGGTGTCGATCGCGATGATGCGGCCGGCGCCAGCGATCTGCGCGCCGTTGATCGCAGCCATGCCGACGCCGCCGCAGCCGATCACGGCCACGGTCTCGCCGGCGGTCACCTTCGCGGTGTTCACCACGGCGCCATAACCCGTGATGACGCCGCAGCCGATCAGCGCGGCGAGATCGAGCGGCATCTCTTTCCTGATCTTCACGATGGCGTTCTCGTGCACCAGCATCTGCTCGGCGAACGACGACAGGTTGAGGAACTGGTTGAGCTTTTCCTTCCGGCCCCAGGACAGGCGGTTGGAGGCGCCGGGCAGCATCTTCACCGTGGTGTCGGTGCACAGCACCGTGCGGCCGGTGGTGCAGTTGTCGCAGGTGCCGCAGAACACCGACAGACAAGTCACGACGTGATCGCCGGGCTTCACGTAATTGACGTCCGAGCCGACCTTCTCGACCACGCCGGCCGATTCATGGCCGAGTACGGCGGGCAACGGATGCGGATAAAGGCCTTCCATGAAGTGCAGGTCGGAATGGCAGAGGCCCGCAACCGCGGTGCGGATCAGGACCTCGCGCGGCCCCGGATTGGGCACGCTGACGTCTTCGATCACCAGCGGCTGATTGACTTCATGCAGGACGGCGGCCTTCATCGGGGTCTCCCTTGACGTTCTTGTTGTTTGAAAAGTTCGCTCGCGCGCAGCCTACGCTGCGACAAGCAATTCGCCAACCTCGGCCATGCCGACGGCGCGATCGCCGAGCAGGTGATCGGCCATCCTGCGCTGAACGGTATTTTCCGCTAGCCGGAACGGATCGCCCGGCATCACGCGATGGTCGATCACCATCCGCGACAGCAACAGCCGGCGCGCGTCGCCGCGCATCTCGTGGATGCGACCGCCCTCCCACGCCAGCGCCACGGCGCTTGCGACATGATAGAGCAGGCTGGTCGCGCGCCGCGCATCGCCCTCATTGTCGATGCGGCCCGCGACCTCGCGGGCGAACGCGATCGCACGGTCGCTGAGCTCGCGCAGCCGGTTGCGCCAGGCTTGCGGCACATTGGCGCTGTCATCGAGCCGCGCATGCAGATCGGCGGCTAGCGCATTGTCGGCGCCGTGGCGTCCGACCGCACGCTTCAGCGTATCGATCGCGACGATGTTGCCGGTGCCCTCCCAGATCGAGCCGAGATGCGCATCGCGCAGCAGTCGCGGCGTGACGAATTCCTCGATGTAGCCGATGCCTCCGCGCATCTCCATCGCGTCGCCGCAAACTTTTCTGGCATCGCGGGTGGCACGGAATTTCAAGGTCGGCGTCAAGATGCGGAGCAACGCTGCGGCATCCTGGCTGCCGGCCTCGGCGCGGTCGAGCGCGTCAGCGGTCAGGAAACTCATCGACAGCGCCTGCTCGGTCGGCAGCATGATCTTCATCAGCTGCCGCCGTGCCAGCGGCAGGTCAATGATGCGCTGGCCGAACACCACGCGGCCCCTCGCAACCGTGATCGCATCGTGCCAGGCACGGCGCATCAGCGCGGTCGACTTCACGCCGTTGGACAGCCGCGACGAGTTCACCATCTCGGCCATCTGCACGAAGCCACGGTCGAGCTTGCCGACGGCGTAGGCGATCGCGCCGTCGAACTTGATCTCGCCCGAGGCCATCGAGCGGGTGCCGAGCTTGTCCTTCAGCCGCACGATCCGGTAGTGGTTCTGCGAGCCGTCATCGAGGAAACGCGGCATCAGGAACAGGCCGACGCCGCGGGTGCCGGGCCCCGCGCCTTCGGGGCGCGCCAGCAGCATCACCACCTTGGCATCGGCGTTCGAGCAGAACCACTTCTCGCCGTAGAGCCGCCAGTGGTCACCCTCCTGCACCGCGCGCGTGGTCAGCGTGCCGACGTCGGAGCCGCCCTCCTTCTCGGTCATGAACTGGCCGCCTTGCGTCAGTCTGCTCATGTCGGTCTGGGTCAGGCCGTCGAGATACTTCGCCTTCAACGCCTCGCTGCCGAAATTCGCCAACAGCTTTGCGCAGCCGTCGGTGACGTTGATCGGGCAGCCCATGCCGAATTCGGTCTGGTTGAACAGGAAGGTGAAGGCGTGCTTCGCGACGACAGGATATTTGTCGGGCCAGCCCATGATGCCCTTGCGGAGCGAGAGCGCATGAATGCCGAATTCACCGAACGCGGCCCTCTCGATCTCGCGGTAGGCCGGATGATATTCGATATGCTGCACGTCGCGACCGAACTTGTCGCGCTGGTGCAGCACCGGCGTATGGCGGTCGGCAAGTCGCGCGCATTCGTCGAGATAGCCGCCGGCCAGTCCGCCGAGCCGATCGAGATGCGGCTCGATGTGGCGGAACAACGCTTCGGGCAGATGCAGTTTCAGAATATCCGTCAGCGCCGGATCGGCCCGGTAGAAATTCATTCCTGTCGTATCGGGCGCGAGCAGGCCCGGCTGGCTGGCGGACGACGTTTTCGGATCCTGCTTGTGCGGCTGCATTGAATTCCCGGCTGCGGTGCTCATTTGTTTGGGCACGACTATCCTCCTCCGGCCGAGCAAAGGAAAGCCCAATGGATATTCCGAAGTACAAGATCGCCCTGATCGTCGGCGCCGGCGAGGGCCTCAGCGCCTCGCTGACGCGGCTATTTTCGCGGGAGGGAATTCGCGTGGCGCTGGGCGCCCGCAGCATCGAGAAGCTCGGCGCACTCTGCACCGAAACCGGCGCGAAGGCCTATGCCTGCGATGCCACCAAGGCCGAGGATGTCGAACGCCTTTTTGGTTTGGTCGAGCGCGAGATCGGAACCCCCGACCTCGTGGTCTACAACGCCTCCGGCCGCAGCCGCGGTCCCTTCGTCGAGTTGGTGCCGTCAGAGGTCGAGCGTGCGATTGCCGTCTCGGCGTTCGGCGGCTTCCTGGTGGCGCAGGAGGCGGCGAAGCGCATGCTGCCCAACAAGAAAGGCGCGATCCTGTTCACCGGCGCGTCCGCCAGCGTCAAGGGGTATGCGCAATCGGCGCCGTTCGCGATGGGCAAGTTCGCATTGCGCGGGCTGGCACAGAGCATGGCGCGCGAATTGTCGCCGCAGGGCATCCATGTCGCGCATTTCGTGATCGATGGCGGGATCCGCAGCGCCGCCCGCACCGAGCCCGCCGACCGGCCGGACTCGATGCTCGACCCCGACGCGATTGCGTTGAGCTACTGGAACGTGCTGCAACAGCCGCGCAGCGCCTGGACCTGGGAGCTGGAATTGCGGCCCTGGGTTGAGAAGTTTTGAGATGACGGAGATCATGCAACAGGAGTAGGCTGGCTGTCAGCCGCCGCCACATTCGTCATTGCGAGGAGCGAAGCGACGAAGCAATCCATGTCGCTGCAAGCTGCAGTATGGATTGCTTCGTCGCTTCGCTCCTCGCAATGACGGTCAGGAAGTGACGGTCAAGACTTGGCCCCCGGAGGAAACATGTCGAACGAAATCAAGATCGAGACCGGCACCGACGAACTGCTTTGCGTGATCCGCGACCGCGTCGCCGTCATCACGCTGAACCGTCCGGATGCCCGCAACTCGCTGTCGGACACGCTGACGCCGGCGCTGCGCACGATGATCCGAACCTGCGGCGAGAACCCCGAGGTCGGCGTGCTGCTCGTCACCGGCGCCGGCAAGGCGTTCTGCGCCGGCGGCAACGTCAAGGGCATGGGCGCCAATCGCGATCCGAAGAAGCTCGAAATGTCCTACGAGGACAAGGTGGCGGATCTGCAGGAGCGCCAGCGCCTGCTCACCGGTGCACTCGCCTCGGTGCGCAAGCCCACCATTGCAGCACTTCCCGGCCCCGCGGTCGGCGCCGGGCTCGCCATCGCGATGGCCTGCGACATCCGGATCGCCGCGCAATCCGCCTTCATCTCGACCGGCTATCTGCGCGTGGCGCTGAGCGGCGATTATGGCATGGCCTGGCTGCTGACGCGCCTGGTCGGCACCTCGCGCGCCCGCGAGCTGATGTTCACCTCCGAAAAGGTCGATGCCGCAAGGTGCGAGCAGATCGGTCTCGTCAATCGCGTGGTGCCCGACGAGGTGCTGCAGGACGAAGCATTCGCGCTGGCGAAATCGATCGCCGAAGGCCCGACGCTGGCGCTGCGCTACATGAAGGACAATCTCGACGAGGCGCTGCAATTCGACTTCGCCACCGCGCGCGACCACGAGGCCGAGCGGCTGATCCGCCTCACCACGACAGCGGATCACAAGGAGGCCGTGCAGGCCTTCGTCGAGAAGCGCAAGCCGGTGTTTCGGGGGAATTGAGCGCGTAGCGCTTTTGAAGTCACCTCTCCCCTTGTGGGAGAGGTCGGAATTCAAGCGCTAGCTTGAAATCCGGGTGAGGGGTTCAGGTCCATCCGTGAGAGCGAGTCTGCCGAGACGCCGCCCCCCTCACCCGCAGCGCATTCCGCTACGCTGCATGCGCTACGGCCTCTCCCACAAGGGGAGAGGCGGCAGCAGAGCAAGTGGTGAAGACCGAGTGCCAAAAGAAAAGGGCCCGGTTCTGGAGGGGCCAGAACCGGGCCTAGTCAGTCAAACCGCAAGCGAGGACATCGTGGCCAAGCGGGAAGTGGCGGCAAGCCGCCAGCTGGCACAGGGAATGTCTTGCGGCTCGACGTGGATCTCCTTGGCAAAGCGCACCAGCTTCCAATCGCCGGGGCTTGCAGTGAAAGCGTAATCAGACTTGCGGGCGAGGCCGATCATCGCCGCGTTGGAACGCAACGTGTCGCCAAAGACGCGCTCGGCTCCGAAGGACGCCGCGCGGCATTCGAGATTCTTCAACAACGCCTTGCCAATGCCCTGGCCCTGCCACCGGTCATCGATCGACAGGCCGAACTCGACGCTCGACGTATCGGCATGGAAAGCGTAGCGGGCTTCGCCAACGATGGTCTCAAAACCACCGACCACCATCGTCGCGACCACCGTGAACCGGTCTGCCTCGCCGACGTGGACAAAACGCTCGAGCTCCGTCTTCGGCAGCTCGCTCAGTGCGCCCAGGAAGCGGTTGTAACGGGACGCCGCGGAGAGCGAGCGGATGTAGCTCTGCAGCTCTTCGCGGTCGCGCGGCTCGACGAACCGCACCTTGATCTCGCTGCCGTTCCTGGCGCGCAGCACATCAGAGTATTGCTTGAGATCGTCGAGATGCAGCGCAGTCATGACACGCTCCTCGGGTGAAAGTACTGGCCGGCGCCCCTCGATCGAGGCAGCGCCGGCGAAGGCGGCCTATCAGGCCCGCCAGAACGGCTTCTCGGTCTCGAAAACGATGTCGCTGCGGGACATGCCGATGTCGTGCAGGTCGCGCTCGGTCCACTGCGACAGCTCACGGCGGCGCTCATAGCGCTCCCACCAGACGTGCAGGGTGTCGCCGACCTGGTTCAAAAGGCCCGGCGTATGATGATTTGTCATCGATTCATGGGTGAAAATGGACATCTGCGGCTCCTATCGGTAACCTGTTGGGCGGAATATCGGGGTTATTGAGCCTGTTCACAAACGACACTTTGTACCGTTTCGCATGAATTAAAGTCATGTATCTGGAGGCACTTTAGGGATGACCAGCCGCCTGCCTTCATTGAACGGCCTCAGGGCGTTCGAGGCCGCAGCGCGGCACATGAGCTTCACGCTGGCGGCGTCCGAACTGAACGTGACGCAGACCGCGATCAGCCATCAGATCCGGCGACTGGAAGAAGAACTCGGCGTCCGCCTGTTCATCCGCCAGAACCGCTCGCTGAGCCTGACCTCGGAGGCTACCGAATACCTTCCCGGCGTCCGCGCCGCCTTCAACGACCTCAGGCTCGCGACCGATCGCCTGCTGCGCCGGGACGATGATCACGTGCTGACGGTCTCGACGCTGGCATCGCTCGCGGCCAAATGGCTGCTGCCGCGGCTGTCGGCATTCCAGGAGGCGCATCCCGGTATCGACGTCCGCATCACCACCTCGACCAGCCTGGTCGACTTCCAGCGCGACAAGGTCGATGCGGCGATCCGCTATGGCCGCGGCCAATGGGCGGGCCTGCGCGCGGACTGGCTGATGGCGGATGAACTGTTTCCGGTGTGCAGCCCGTCGCTGCTGCAAGGAACCAAACCGCTGAAATGCCCCGAAGACCTCAGGGACCACGTGCTGCTGCACACCAGCAACGCCAACAGTGACGACTGGCGGCTGTGGCTGACCGCAGCGGGCCTTGCGACCGACATTTCCAAGCAGCCCGGCGTGACTTTCGATCTGCTGTTCGTGACGCTCCAGGCCGCGATCGACGGCATCGGTATCGCGATGGGCCGCACCTCCTATGTGCAGGACGACATCGCCAAGGGCCGCCTCGTGGTTCCCTTCAAGATCGCGCTGCCCGCCGACGCGGGCTTCTATCTGGTCTCGCCGCAGGGGCGCGCCGATTCACCGAAGCTCTCGGCATTCCGGTCCTGGCTTGGCGCCGCGGCGCATGCGATGCCTTGATGCGGCGCACGCGGTTTTTCTCTACGGCTTTTTTCCGATAGCAGCGGCGCGATTTCGGGTTGGTCGCGCCAGACTGGCGTGCCAAATTGCCGCATACGGCAGTTAACTGCCTTGGCCGGCGCGGCAATTTGCGCCGGCCGTTTTGCCACGGGGAGGAAAGGGCGTTATGTCGCAGTCGAGTCCATCGCAAGCACCGCAAATCAAATCGCGTCTCGGCGCCATCCTGCGCGCGACCAGCGGCAATTTCCTCGAGCAGTTCGACTTCTTCCTGTTCGGCTTCTATGCGCAGGACATCGCAAAGGCGTTCTTTCCCGCCCAGAACGAGACCGCGGCCCTTCTCAACGCCTATGGCGTGTTCTGGCTCGGCGCGCTGATGCGCCCGGTTGGCGCGGTCGTGCTCGGCTCCTACATCGATCGCATCGGCCGGCGGCAAGGCCTGATCGTGACACTCGCGCTGATGGCGCTCGGCACCGTCGTGATCGCATTCTGCCCGGGCTATGCCGCGATCGGCATCGCCGCGCCGATCATTGTGCTGATCGGCCGCCTGATCCAGGGTTTTTCGGCCGGCGTCGAACTGGGCGGCGTGTCCGTCTATCTCTCCGAGATCGCGACGCCTGGCAACCGCGGTTTCTACACCTCGTTCCAATCGTCCAGCCAGCAGGTCGCGATCTTCGTTGCCGCGATCATCGGATATGTCCTGCGCGAGGTCATGCCCGGCGATACCTTCCTGGATGCGATCGGCGGCGTCGCCAAGTGGCGCATCCCGTTCTTTGTCGGCTGCCTCATCATTCCCGTCATCTTCATGCTGCGGCGTTCGCTCGAGGAAACGCCGGCCTTCCTGGCCATGAAGAAGCACCCGACGCCAAGTGAAGTGTTCGCCTCGGCGATCGAGAACTGGCGCATCGTCATCCTCGGCATGATGATCGCCATCCTGACCACCACGACGTTCTATTTCATCACCGTGTATGCACCCGGCTTTGGCAAGGAGCTGCACCTTTCGGCGTCGGGCACGCTGCTGGTGACCCTGCTCGTCGCAGTGACGAACTTCATCTGGAATCCGGTCGGCGGCGCGCTGTCCGACCGCATTGGCCGCAAGCCGGTGCTGCTCGCGATCGCGGGCCTGTCGTTCGTGACCGCTTATCCGGCGCTATCGTGGCTCGCGCATGAGCCCACGCTCGGGAAGCTGCTGGCGGTGCAGATGATGTTCTCGTTCTACTTCGGCGTCTACAGCGGCACGATGCTGGGATGCCTGGTCGAGATCGTGCCGGCGCATGTCCGCACCACCTGCTTCTCGATCGCGTTTGCACTGGCGGCGGGCATTTTCGGCACGTCGACCCCCTTTGTCGCGACCAAGCTGATCGCCATGACCGGCGGGGACAAGGCCTCGCCTGCCTACTGGCTGATGTTCGGCGCGGCGCTCGGCATCATCGCTGCACTGATCGTCTATCGCGGCGGCCAGACCATCGAGCAGCGCAAGACGGTCGCGGCCTGATCTTCAGCATGCAAATGGGGCAGGCCGCTCGCTTGCCCCGGCATGTTGCTTTCGATGCCAACAACGATCACAAGAGCGCATGGTTGATCTGACGCGCAGGTTCGACGTGCTGGTGATCGGCGGCGGCAACGCCGCCCTCTGCGCTGCGATCAGCGCACGGCGCGCCGGCGCCTCCGTCCTGGTGCTGGAGGGCGCCCCGAGATTCTACCGCGGCGGCAACACCCGCCACACCCGCAACATGCGCTGCGCCCATGACGCGGCGACCGAGATCCTCACCGGGCCCTACACCGAGGAGGAGTTCTGGAAGGATTTGCTGCTGGTGACCGGCGGCCAGACCGACGAGGAACTGGCCCGCTTCATGATCCACGAGTCCAAGGACATATTGAACTGGATCGTCGAACAGGGCGTGCGCTGGCAGCCCTCGCTCGGCGGCACGCTGAGCCTCGGCCGCACCAACTCGTTCTTCCTCGGCGGCGGCCGCGCGATGCTGAACGCGCTCTATCGCACCGCCGAGGAGCTCGGTGTCGACATCCTCTACGATGCCGAGGTGATCGATCTCGTGATCGAGCACGGCATGTTCCTCTCGGCCCAACTGAAGCAGCCGGTCGGCGGACGAACTGAGGTACGCGCCTCGACGCTGGTGGCAGCCGCCGGCGGCTTCGAGGCCAACATCGAATGGCTGAAGCAATATTGGGGCGAGGCGGCCGACAATTTCCTGATCCGCGGCACGCCCTATAATCGCGGCGCGATCCTGAAGATGCTGCTGGCAAAGGGCGTGCAGGAGATCGGCGATCCCACGCAATGCCATGCGGTGGCGATCGACGCCCGCGCGCCGAAATTCGACGGCGGCATCATCACCCGCCATGACTCGGTGGTGTTCGGCATCGTCGTCAACAAGCACGCCGAGCGCTTCTACGACGAGGGCGAGGACATCTGGCCGAAGCGCTATGCGATCTGGGGCCGCCTGGTCGCAGCCCAACCGGACCAGATCGCCTACATCATCTTCGATTCCACCGTCGTGACCAGCTTCATGCCGACGCTGTTTCCGCCGATCGCGGGCGCGACGATCGCCGAGCTCGCCGGCAAGCTCGAGCTCGATGCAGCCGCGCTGGAAAAGACCATCACCGACTTCAACGCTGCGGTGCAGCCCGGCACCTTCGACCACACCATCCTCGACGACTGCGCTACCCAAGGCATCACGCCGGCGAAGACGCATTGGGCGCGCAGGATCGAGACGCCGCCCTATCTCGCCTATCCGGTGCGGCCCGGCATCACCTTCACCTATCTCGGCACCCGCGTGAACAAGCAGTCGCGGATGCTGATGAAGGACGGCAAGCCGTCCGCCAACATGTTCGCGGCCGGCGAGATCATGGCCGGCAACGTGCTCGGCAAGGGCTACGCTGCCGGCATCGGCATGACCATCGGCAGCGTGTTCGGCCGCGTCGCCGGGCGGGAAGCGGCGAAGAATGCGCGGAACTAAACTACGCGCGATCGAGGAGGAGCGATGTCACGCCTTGCGACGTTCGCCGCAGCCGCCGCGCTGATGGCGTCAGCCACGAGCAACGCCGCCGAGCCGATCGCGCTGCGCGACATGGGCTCGTTCCACGTCGGCGGCCGCCTCGTCGAGATATCAGGCAAGCCGGTCAAGGACGTCACCTTCACGCCCGGCGGCGTACCGGCAAAGGTCGACCCGAACGGCACCTACCAGGTCGATCAGATGTACGTGCAGTACTTCCTGCCGCAAGACGAGAAGGGCGCCTATCCGCTGCTGCTGTGGCACGGCGGCGGCCTGACCGGCGTCACCTATGAGACGACGCCGGACGGCCGCGAGGGCTGGCTGAACTATTTCCTGCGCAAGGGCTGGAGCGTCTACAATTCGGACGCGGTCGAGCGCGGCCGCGCCGGCTGGGCGCAATACCCCGACATTTTCAAGGGCGAGCCGGTGTTTCTCACCACGTCGAACCCGTTCCAGCGGTTTCGCATCGGCGACGGTCCCGACTCCTACGATCCCGATCCGGCCAAGCGCAAGCTGATGCCCGGCAGCCAGTTCCCGAACGAAGGCTACGAGAACTTCGTCAAGCAGAACGTCCCGCGCTGGACCACCACCGATGACGCGACGATCGCGGCCTACATCGCCGAGATCGATCGCGTCGGCCCCTGCATCATCCTGTTCCACAGCCAGGCCGGCCCGTTCGGCTTCAAGGTTGCGCAGGCGCGACCCGACAAGGTCAAGGCACTGATCGCGATCGAGCCGGCCGGCGCCGGCGATCCCGCCAAGGTCGACGCGTTGAAGAACATCCCGACGCTGTTGGTCTATGGCGATTACATCGAGCGCGATTCGCGCTGGCCGAAGATTCGCGCCACCGGCGGCGCCTTCGCCGACGCCATCCGCGCCGCGGGCGGCAGCGTCGACGTGGTCGATCTGCCCAAGGCCGGCATCAGGGGCAATTCGCACATGATGATGATGGACAAGAACAATGCCGAGGTCGCCGGCCTGATCCAGACATGGCTGGAAGGCAAGGGACTGACGAAGCAATAGCGAGATACGGGATAAGCGTAGCGTTTTCGAGCGAAATGGATACCGGTTCGCGTCAAGAAAACGCGTCAAACAAAAGAGTCTAAGATGCACGGGACGAGGATCTTGCAGGAAGCAGACCGTCTGATGACGGTCTGCAATTCCTGCCGCTATTGCGAGGGCCTGTGCGCGGTATTTCCCGCGATGGAGATGCGCCGCGCCTTCTCCGACGGCGACCTCAACTATCTGGCCAATCTCTGCCACGCCTGTGGCGCCTGCTATACCGACTGCCAGTTCTCGCCGCCGCACGAGTTCAACGTCAACGTCCCGAAGACGCTTGCAGTGGCGCGCGCCGAATCCTATGCGGCTTACGCCTGGCCACGCGCCTTTTCCGGCGCATTCGCGCGCAACGGCCTCGTCATCAGCCTGATCGCGGCGCTGAGCGTCGCCGCCTTCATCTTCGGCTTTGCCGCGATCAACGATCCCGGCGTGCTCACCGGCATCCACACCGGCCCCGGTGCGTTCTACAGATTGATGCCGCACAACGCGATGGCGCTGCTGTTCGGCGCCGCCCTGCTCTACGCCATCGTCGCGCTCGCAATGGGCGTGCGCGCCTTTTGGCGCGATATCGGCGAGCCCGTCGGCATGAAAACCGACGCGAAATCGCTGTTGCAGGCGGTCCGCGACGCCGGCGAACTGCGCTATCTCGACGGCGGCGGTGTCGGCTGCTTCAACGAGGACGATCACCCGACCGACCGCCGCAAGCTGTATCACCACTTCACGTTCTACGGCTTCGCGCTGTGCTTCGCCGCGACCTGCGTCGGCACGCTCTATCACTATCTGCTGGCGCGCGAGGCGCCCTATGCGTGGTGGGATTTGCCGGTGGTGCTCGGCACGCTCGGCGGCGTCGGCCTCGTGGTCGGTCCGATCGGGCTCTTGTCGGAGAAATGGAAGCGCGACCGCGTGCTGGTCGACGAGCAGCAGATGGGCATGGACACCGCGTTCATCCTGATGCTGTTCCTGACCAGCATCACCGGCCTCGCCCTGTTGCTGTGGCGCGAGAGCGCCGCGATGGGCCCGCTGCTGGCGCTGCATCTCGGCGTCGTGTTCGCGCTGTTCATCACCATGCCCTACGGAAAATTCGTGCACGGCATCTACCGCTTCGTCGCGCTGGTGCGCTACGCGCGGGAACGACAGATGATGGCGGAGCAGGCTCCAACCGCCGTCATTCCGGGGGGCGCGCAGCGGCGAACCCGGAATGACGAGTGATCAGAGATCCACCACCACGTAGTCGCTTTCCACCGCGACCTTGATGGTCTCGGCCACATATGGCCCCTTCACCACATTGGTGCCCGGCTCGACGCTGACCGGATAGGCGCGCACCCGAAAGCGGCGCGGATCGCAATAGGACTGGCCGGTGCGGATGTCGAACTCCCAGCCGTGCCAGGGACAACGCAGGATCTCGCCGAGCTTGGTATATTCGATCTCGCCGGGATCCGACGACGACGCGAGTCCGATCAGCGGCCCTTCGCACAGCGCCGCGCCCTGATGCGGACAGCGGTTCA
The DNA here is from genome assembly GCF_010811875.1 of Bradyrhizobium uaiense. Lineage (GTDB taxonomy): Bacteria > Pseudomonadota > Alphaproteobacteria > Rhizobiales > Xanthobacteraceae > Bradyrhizobium > Bradyrhizobium uaiense. The sequence continues at coordinate 3,464 of NZ_VKHP01000068.1, read as the reverse complement.
ACAGGCCGAAGAACTCGCCCTTGACGTTGAAGACGGCGATCGGCCGTCCGTCGATCTCGAGGAATTTTCGCGACCCCGGCGGCAGTTCATCCACCGGGGCAATCACATGACGCGCCATTAGTTGTTCTCACGCATGATCTGATGCGAAAAACCGGTTCCCACTTTTTCGGATCATGCGATACCGTACAACTGCTTCGCGTTGTCGAGATAGAACGCCTGCTTGTTGGCGTCGCTGACGCCGGCCGGCAGCACGCGCGACGGCTCGTCAAAATCCCAATGCGGATAATCGGTCGCGAACAGCAGTCTGTCCCAGCCGATCCATTCGATGGTCTGGAACAGATGGTCGCGGCTTTCCGGATCCTCCATCGGCTGCGTCGTCCACCAGATGTGGTCGCGGATATATTCCGACGGCTTGCGCTTCAGATGCGGCACTTCGGCGTGCAGCCGCGCAAACACCTTGTCGAGCCGCCAGGCCAGCGACGGCGCCCAGCCGAAGCCGGCCTCGACCATCACCATCTTCAGTTTGGGGAAACGTTCGAATACGCCTTCGAGCACGAGGCTCGCCAGCGCGGTCTGCTGGCACTGCGAATGCCCGACCATTTCCTCAATATAAAAGCTCGGCCAGCCCGACGCGGTGATCGGGTTGCCGCCGAAGCCGAAGGCGTGCACGCCGATCGGAAGACCGGCTTCCTGCGCCGCCTCATAGATAGGCCAGTAGCGGCGCTGACCGAGCGGCTCGACGTTACGGCTCAGCAGCAGCACCTGGACGAAATTCGTGTCACCCGCGCGCTTGCGGATTTCCGCGGCAGCGGCCACGCCGTCCTCATTGGGGACCACGACCGAGCCCTTCAGTCGCGTATCCTTGCTGGTCCATTTCTCGATCTGCCAGTCGTTGATCGCCGAGCAGATCGCGCCGGCGAGATCCTGGTTGCGCAGACCCTGCCCGGTGTTGAGCGGGTTGAGCACCCCGAGCGCGACGTTGTTGGGATCGAGATGCTGCTTCTGCATGAACGACAACGACGAGCCCTGCTGCCCGCCTTCCGGCGGATAGGCATCGCGGCGCGACGCGTTGGGCTGCGCCTTCGGATAGGGCGGGCCTTCCATCATGCCCTGATAGGCATGGACGCCGAAGGTCTCGAGATGCGCGTGCCAGCGCTTGGCCAGATAAGGATACAGCTCGTCCTTGGTCGCGCGCGCCGGATGGATGTCGCAATCGGCGATCGCGGTCTTGATGCCGGCCGAGGCGCCCGCCTCGGGACGTTCACGAATCTGAATGTTCATGGCGTCGTCTCCTTCATCTTCAACCGCGCATAGGTCGCATGCGGATTGTCGATCATGATCCTGCGGACCAGGTCCTGCGACAACCCCTTCGGCAGCACATCATCGCCGTCGAACTGCCAATGCGGATAGTCGGTCGAGAATAGGATCAATTCGTCCGACTGCATATGGTCGAACAGCCGGTTCAGCGTGTCCCCGTCCGGCGGCGCGTCGACCGGCTGCAGCGAGAAGCGGATGTTGCTGCGCACAATCTCCAGCGGCGCGCGGTCGACCCACGGCGTTTCCATCCGCACGCCGCGCCAGAACTTGTGCAGCCGCCACAGGAACGGCGGCAGCCAGGTGAAGCCGGATTCCAGCATCACCATTTTCAAGTTCGGATGACGCGCGAACACGCCCTCGACGATCAGGCTGGTAAGCTGGGTCTGGAACGCCTGCGCCTGCGCGACATAGTCCTCGATATGATAGGAGCCCCAGCCGACCGAGGTCGGCGGGTTGTGGTAGGCGCTGCCGGCATGGATGCCGATCGGCAGGCCGAGCCGTTCAGCGGCGGCATAGATCGGCCAGTAGTGACGCTTGCCGAGCGGCATGTCGCCCATCACGAGCATCAGCACCTGCACGAAGCGCCTATCCCGCGCACAGCGCTCGATCTCGGCGACCGCCTTCTCGATGCTCTGCACCGGAATCACGATCGACCCGCGCAGGCGATCGTCCTTGTCGAGCCATTCCTTGACCAGCCAGTCGTTCAACGCGCGGCAGAACGCGTCGGCCATGTCCTCGGAGAACACCATCTGCACGCCGTAGAGCGGATTGCAGATGCCATAGGCGGAGCCGAACTTGTCGAGCGCCTGGCGCTGCATGTCCGCAAGGCTCGAGCCCGGCTTGCCTTGCGCGGGGCGCCAATCCGGCCGCGACGAGATCGGCGAATTGGTCGGATAGGATTGCGAGATCAGATCCGTCATGCCGCGCGTCGTCACCTGGTCGCGCCAGTAGTCGTTCATGTACGGCAGCAAACTGGTGAGGTGAGGCACGGCGGGATGCAGATCGCAATCCACGCCGCCCGCGATCGGCGACGTCATGGTGTTTCCTCCGCGCACGCTCTCACGACAATTGGTGAGGCACGGCTTGGTTGTTGTCCGATATTCAAGCAGGCCGGGCCGCGGTGTGCAACTCTGCAGGGACCGATGTGGTGTGCTAGGAAGGCAGAACGCCCCACAGGATTTTCATAGCCAACAACGAGAAAGACCGCCGATGAACGCACTCACATCCATCGCCGAACAGGTCGCCGCAAGACTGATCGCGAACAAGCAGACGATCGCGATCGCGGAATCCTCCACCGGCGGATTGATCTCGGCATCGCTGCTGGCCGTGCCCGGCGCATCGGCCTATTTCCTCGGTGGCGGCGTGATCTACACCCGCGACGCACGGCGTGCGCTGATGGACATTTCCGACGACGCCATGCGCGGCCTCCGTTCGTCGTCGGAACCCTACGCACAGCTGCTGGCGCGCCAGATCCGCGAGCGCCTCGCGACCGACTGGGGATTGTCGGAGACCGGCGCCGCCGGCCCGACCGGCAATCGCTACGGCGATGCCGCCGGTCATAGCTGCATGGCGGTTGCAGGCCCCAAGCAGCAGGTGATCACGCTGGAAACCGCGAGCAGCGACCGCGCCGCGAACATGCAGGCGTTCGCGAAAGCGGCGCTGGAGCTGTTGTTGAAGAATCTTTGATCCCCTCCGTCGTCCCGGCCAATCGACTTGTCCGCCGTAGCTCAACGAGCGAAGGCGGAAGCGCGACGCGGGACCCATAACCACAGCTGTCAGCGTTGGAGAACGCTGGGGCCACAGCGGTGTGCCACAATGACCTGCGGTGGTTGATGGGGTGGACGGCCCCCTACGGCATCAGTGTGCCAGAATGAGGTTGTTGCAAATCTCAGACAAGGGAGCCGTCCGTGAGAGAGATTATCCGCATTGGGATGGATACGTCGAAGTATATTTTTGTGCTGCATGGGGTTGATGCGGCGGAGGAGGTGGTGCTGCGCAAGAAGCTGTCGCGCAAGCAGGTGCTGGAGTTCTTCGCCAAATTGCCGCCGACCGTGATCGGGATGGAGGCTTGCGGGGCTTCGCAATATTGGGCGCGGGAGCTTTCCAAGCTTGGTCACAAGGTGAAGCTGATGGCGCCGCAACTGGTG